>CANQAZ010000063.1 GCA_947589555.1 uncultured Clostridia bacterium
AAGAGCATCTGCGACCCCCTCACCCGCGCCAACACGGGCGACAACACCCCCGCCCGCCTGCGCGTGGAGATCGTCGCGGGCGAACGGGTGAACATCGCCTTCCTCCCCAAAGGATTCGGGAGCGAAAATATGAGCAGGCTCTACATGCTCACCCCCGCCGAGGGGCGCGAAAGCATCGTGAACGCCATTGTGGAGACGGTAAAATTGGCGGGCTCCCGCCCCTGCCCTCCCGTGTATGTGGGCGTGGGCGTGGGCGGCTCCTTCGACGGGTGCGCCCTCCTCGCGAAGAAGGCCCTCCTGCGCGACGTGGGCACAAAGAATCCCCGCGCGGACGTCGCCTCTATCGAGGAAGAAGCGCTTGAAAAAATCAACGCGCTCGGCATCGGCGCGCAGGGCTTCGGCGGCAAAGTGACCGCCATCGGCGTGAGTTGCGAGATCGCCCCCACCCACATTGCGGGGTTGCCCGTCGCCGTCAACATCCAATGCCATTGCGTGCGGTGCGAAAAGGAGACGCTATGAAAAAATTGACCCTTCCCCTCTCGGCCGACGACGTAAAAGGACTGAAAGCGGGCGATTGCGTTTTGCTCTCGGGCGCCATTTATACGGCGCGGGACTGCGCGCACAGGCGCATCTTTGACCTTTTGGACCGCGGCGAAACACTGCCGTTTGATTTGAACGGCGCCTTCCTCTACTATGCGGGACCCTGCCCCGCGCCCGAAGGCAAGGCGTGCGGCAGTTGCGGGCCGACCACTTCGGCGCGCATGAACGTTTTTGCGCCGCGGCTTCTCGATCTGGGGCTCGGCGGCATGATCGGCAAGGGCGAAATGAGCGAGGAGACACGGCAAGCGATCGTGCGCAACGGGCGGGTGTACTTTGCCGCCATCGGGGGCGCGGGCGCGAGTTACGGAAACGCCGTAAAAAAATGCGAATGCGTCGCCTTCCCCGACCTTTTGAGCGAGGCGGTGTACCAGATGGAAGTCGTCGATTTTCCCCTCGTCGTCGCCATCGACAGCGCAGGAAACAGCATCTATCAAAGATAGAAAACTCCCCCGCCGCGGCGGGTGAGTCCGTTTTTACATGGAAAACGCTCCGCAAATCCTGCGGAGCGCGTTCTTTTTTCCGAAAAAATCAGACGATGCGGATATCCATATCGGCCTGAATGATGCCGATTTGCTCGAAATCGGGGGTGAGGAATACGACGCCCGACAGATCCTCCTCCGTTTTAACGTAAACTTCCTGCTCGCCGACGCGGCAGACGGCGAATTTTTCGGCGCCGTAGTCCGCCATGCGCTCGACGGTGGCGGGGATGCCCGTTTCCGTCAGGAAGAAGCCGTAAGGCGTGCATTCGTAGCGCAGTTGCTTTTCGAACACCCTCTTTGCGGTGAGGGCGGCGATGAGTTTGGAGGAAATGCGCTCGGGCGCGGGGAAATCGACCCCTTCGACCGTGAGCATGAATTTGATGACCTTTTTCGCCTTTTCCTTGCCCTTTACCTCCACCGTTTCCACCGTCTTGATCTTTTTCATGACGCCGCCGAAGGAGGAAACGAGGGGCATGGGACGGACGGCCTCTTCGCCGTTGGCGAGCAAGGCGATCTTCTTCATATCGATGCCGATGCTCTCTTCCTTCCCCTCCGTCAGAGCGACAGAGAACAGCCGCTTGCCGCCGAGATCGAGGCTGTAAAGGGTCTGCGCGCCGATCTTCTCCGCGGAGACGAGTTTGGCGCGGATGGACCCGCCCGAGACGATCGCATCACTCGGCAACAGAAGGCGGTAGGCGCCGTCGGCCGCGGTAATGGCGGGCGGGAGGGCCACCTTCTGCCCGAGGAAGCACAGCATGCCCCCTTTGACCTCGGCGTCGAGATAGTTGTAGCCGGGGATGCGCGGAAGGATGCTCTCCTCCGTCTCTTTATCGAAGAGGTGCATGCGGTCGAGGTCGAGCGCGGCGTTCACAACGTCGCCCGCCTTCACGTCGATCTCTTCGCCGCACTTGGCGATGAGCCGCGTGGAACTTTCTGTAAAGCCGTCCCCTTCCATGTTGATATCGCCGTAGACGAGCGTCTCGTTGCCGAGTTCCTCCTTGTGCGAGACCTTGAAGCGGATGACGGCGGGCGAATTTTTCACCGTTTCGGGTTCGAGGGAGATGTTTTCCGCACGCAGGCCGATGATGACCTTCTTTTCCCCGTCGAGGTAGTCGGGGCGCGCCTTATAGAAATAGGAGAAGGGAACGGCGATCTCCGCATCGGCATAATCAAAGCGGATGCGGACGAGATCCCCCTCCTGTTTGAGCGTGCCCTCGAAGAAATTCATCTGGGGCGTTCCGATGAAGCCCGCAACGAATTTGTTGGAGGGATAATTGTAGAGATTTTTGGGCGTATCGATCTGCTGGATGAAGCCGTTTTTCATGACGACGATGCGGGTGCCCATCGTCATGGCCTCCACCTGGTCGTGGGTGACGTAAATGAACGTCGTGTTGAGTTTGGCGTGCAGTTTGGAAATTTCCGCCCGCATCTGGGTGCGGAGTTTTGCATCGAGGTTGGAGAGAGGCTCGTCGAGGAGCATGACTTTGGGCTCGCGGACGATGGCGCGGCCGAGGGAGACGCGCTGGCGCTGGCCGCCCGACATCTCTTTGGGCTTTCTGCCGAGATATTCGGTGATGCCGAGGATGTTCGCGGCTTCCAACACGCGCTCGTTGATCTCCTCCCGCGTGAATTTGCCGTTGGGATGGGCCTCGTCCTTTTCGATGCGGCGGAGGCGCAGACCGAACGCGATGTTGTCATACACCGTCATGTGGGGATAGAGCGCATAGTTCTGGAACACCATTGCGATGTCGCGGTCCTTCGGCTCCATATCGTTGACGATGGTATCGCCGATGGTGAGTTCCCCCGCGGTGATATCTTCCAACCCTGCGATCATGCGGAGGGTGGTGGATTTTCCGCAACCGGAGGGGCCGACAAAGACGATGAATTCCTTGTCCTCGATCTCCATATTGAAATCGTTGACCGCCTTCACGCCGTTGGGATATACCTTATAGATGTGTTTCAAACTTAATTTTGCCATATCTGTATCCTTCTTTTTGAATTTTTACCCTTTATGCGAGGATCGCGATGGAGAAACCGGGCATGGAGAGCGAATTTCCGCTTTGCGATACGCTTCCGCTGATGCAGATGCCCTGTTTCAGTTCGCCGGCAAGCCCGCCGACTTCTGCCTTCTCCGAAGAGAAATTGATGAGGACGGTGACGGAGGAATCTTCGTACGTCTTTTGGAACGCAAGCACCCCTTTCGTCGCGCAATCGAGGCGTTCCGCATTCCCACGCATGAGGGCGGGAAAGGCGTTGCGCGCATGGTTGCAGGCCTTGTAGTAGTTGAGAATGCTGTCGCCGTCTTTCAGTTGTTTTTCCACGCTGTCGAACACGTAGTATTGGAAGGTCTTGCTCGCGCCCGGGGGATAGATCCCCGGCGTATCGTCCGTCCAGCGCATGCCGACCCGTTTTTCGGGGTCGTTGGCGGAGCCGAGCATGCCGATCTCGTCGCCGTAATAAGTGAACGTGTTGCCCGAGTACATCGAAAGGAGGCCGTAGGCAAACTTGATGCGCGCTTCATCCCGCATCATGACCCCAGCGATGCGCGACAGGTCGTGATTGCCCAAAAACGGGGCGGGAATGTGCCCTTTCGCGAGCGCCACGACCGACTGCATGGAATTGAAGAAGCGGGTCGCCGCCGTCTCGGGGTCGGCCGCAACGGGCCGCATTGCCTCGGAGAGGGACTGGTTGACAAACCCGTCCGCGCCCTGCGTAGGAAAGCAGAAGAAACTGTCCGCGCCGCTTCCGTAAAACTGTTCGATCTCGGAGGCCGACGACCAATCCTCGCCGATGATGTAGGCGGACGGGTCGTACTTGACCGCCTCCTCCTTGATCCAGCCCGTGAATTCCGCGCTCTTTTCTACGTCGCCGTAGTAAAAGTAACGCACCGCGTCGAGGCGGAAGCCGTCCACCCCTTTCCCGAGCCAGAAGCCGATGATATCGGAAAGTTCGCCGCGTACGGCCGCGCTATCGAGGTTGAGTTCGGGCATACTGCTCGAAAACCGCGCCTCGGCATACACGCTGCCGTACCGCTCGAAGCCGTCCTGCGACGCGGAGGAAAAGACGTAGTAATCGTAATAAGGATCGTCCGTCTCGTTCGACTTGGCCGCCGCAAGCGCCTTTTGGAACCACGGGTGCATGTTGGAGGTGTGGTTGACGACGAGGTCGATGATGACGCGGATGCCCTTTGCGTGCGCCTCCGAAAGCAACGTTTCGAAGTCCGCCATCGTGCCGAGTTGGGGGTTGATCGCCTTATAATCCTTGACGTCGTAGCCGTGATAACTGTTCGTCGGGTTGATGGGCGTGAGCCAGATGCCCGTGTAGCCCATGTCGCGCACGTAACCGAGTTTTTCGGTCACGCCGTTCAGGTCCCCTATCCCGTTGCCGTCGGAATCGCAGAACGAATACGGGAAGATCTCATAATAATTGTCGTAAGCGTCGTCGATGAGCGTCTCTTCGGGGAGAGATCCGCCTCCGCCGCACGCCGCAAGGGGGGGCGAGGAGGGCGGCGCCGACCAAAAACGCCGAACATAACCGTATAAACCGCTTCATCCGTTACCCCTTTACCGAACCGCCGGTCACGCCTTCCACATAATAGCGTTGCAGGAGGAAGAACAGGATGGTGATGGGCAGGGATACGACAACTGCCGCCGCGCAGAAACGCTGGAAACTATCGCTGTACCCCGTGAGTTCGGCAAAGACGAGCGCAAGGTCGATCTCCCCGTCGGCGGGCAAGCGGGCGGCATGCCGCGCGCAACAGGCGAGATATTCCTCCCGCGTGAATCCCGCGCCCCCGCGCGCAAGGCGCTCCCAAAAGGCGGGCGAATGTTCGTCCGTGCGGATGTCGGCAAGGGTCCCGTATAAATCGAATAATATATTCATCTTCCCTTTTATATTACCACACCGCCGCGCAAAGCGCAACCCTCCGCGGGAAAATCTGCGTCAAATCCTTGCTTTCTTTTTCGCAAACTGTTATAATGTTTGACGGCATGAAAAAGGAACTTACGAAAGTCGTCATCGTGACGGGCGCTTCGAGCGGCATCGGCCTTGCGACGGCCAGACGGCTGGCGGCGCGGGGTTGCCGCGTCTACGGCATTGCCCGCCGCCCCTTTGCTGGCGAGGGCTTCGAATGCCTCTCCGCCGACGTCACTGACCTTTCCGCCGTGGAGAAAATTCTGGAAGGAGTGTACGCGCGCGAAGGCCGCATTGACGCCGTCGTGAACAACGCGGGAATGGGCATTGCGGGGGCGGTGGAATACGCCACGCCCGAAAGCATCCAGCGCATCTTCGATACCAACCTCACCGCCCTCGTAAAAATTTCCTCCGCCGCCATGAAATATCTGAAAAAGAGCAAGGGCAACCTCGTGAACATCGGCTCGGTGGCGGGTGGGCTCCCCATCCCCTTCCAAGCCTGTTATTCGGCGACGAAGGCGGGCGTTCTCAATTTTTCCCTCGCGCTCGACGGCGAGGTGCGCCGCTTCGGCGTAAAGGTGACCTGCATCCAGCCCGGCGATACCAAAACGGGCTTTACGGCGGCCCGCGTCATCGAAGGAGGCGAGGCGGACTACGGCGGCCGCATCGGAAAATCGGTGAAGCGCATGGAGCATGACGAACAGAACGGCAAAAGCCCCGATTCGGTCGCAAAGGCCGTGCAAAAGGCGCTCAAAAAGCGCCGTCCCCCTCTCAAAATCACCGTGGGCGGGCAATACAAGTTCTTCATCGGTCTGCAAAAACTGCTCCCGACGCGGTTTGTAAACTTTATCTTACGAAAATTATACGCTTAGAGGATAAAACCATGATCGACTTATTCGAAAAAACCGAGAAAGAACACAACTATGACGTCGCGCGGGCGGCGGGCATCTACCCCTACTTCCACGAACTCACCTCGGGGCAAAACACCGTGGTGCAGATGGAGGGACGGCGCACCATCATGATCGGCTCCAACAACTATCTCGGGCTCACCTCCCATCCCGAAGTCATCGCCGCGGGCGTCGAAGGGCTGAAAAAGTACGGCTCGGGCTGTTCGGGCTCCCGCTTTTTGAACGGCACCCTCGATATTCACAAAAAACTCGAAGAAGAACTTGCCGCCTTCCTCGGCAAAGAGGCGGTGATGACCTTCTCGACGGGCTTCCAGAGCAACCTCGGCATCATTTCGGCCATCGTCGGCATGCACGACTACGTCATCTGCGACCGCGAAAACCACGCCTCCATCTATGACGGCTGCCGTTTGAGTTACGGCAGGATGCTCCGCTACAACCACGCCGATATGGCGGACCTCGAAGCCAAACTGCAAGCGGTCCCGGCGGAATGCGGCGCCCTCATCGTGACGGACGGCGTGTTCAGCATGAGCGGCGACATCTGCAAACTGCCCGAGATCGTCGCCCTTGCGAGAAAGTACGGCGCCCGCGTCATGGTGGACGACGCTCACGGCTTGGGCGTGATGGGCGCGCACGGCAGGGGCACGGCGGAGCACTTCGGGCTCGAACAGGAGGTCGATATCTACATGGGCACCTTCTCCAAGTCCCTCGCCTCCCTCGGCGGCTACATGGCCTCCTCGGCGCGCGTCATCGACTTCGTCAAGCACACCTCCCGCCCCTACATTTTCAGCGCGAGCATCACCCCTGCCTCCGTGCAGAGCGCGCGCAAGGCGCTCGAAATCCTCATCCGCGAACCCGAGCGGGTGCGCGCCGTCAACGAGATCGGCGATTACATGCGCAAAAAACTCACCGAAGCGGGCATCAAATTCATTCCCGCAACCACCCCCATCGTCTCCATTTACACCTATCAGGATGAAACGGCGTTCACCGCGTGCAAACTGCTGTTGGAGCGCGGCGTGTACGTCAACCCCGTCATCACCCCCGCGACGCC
>CANQAZ010000064.1 GCA_947589555.1 uncultured Clostridia bacterium
CGCAAAATTTGCACCCCATGCGGCACCCGACCTGCGTGGAAACGCACTGGGTGTTGCCGTATTTGTACTTCATCAGCACCCCTTCTATGAGGTTGCCGTCGGCAAGTTCGAACAAAAACTTTTTGGTTCCGTCGCGGGAGACAAAGGTCTCCCGGATCTTCACGGGTTCGTCCTCGTATCCGTCGAGGAGGGCATTGCGCAGGGCGGAGGGCACGGGCAGTTCCGAGATCTTCTTCCCCTGCATGAGCCCTTCGTAAATTTGCCTCGCGCGGAAGGATCTTTCCCCCGCCGCGGCCACGATCGCCCCGATTTCCTCGCGGGATCTGTCCTGCAACACCGCTTTCATGCCTTTCTCCTCATTTTGGAAAGATAAAAGCCCGCGCCGAACGCCTCGTCGGGCAAAAATTGCAAGCCGAAGGCCGTTTTTTCGTGCGCGAGGGGCGAATTAGCCTCTTCCGTGCAAAATCCGCCCTGTTCGCGCAAAAATTTATCCACAACGGCGTCGTTCTCCTCTTCGAGGACGGAACAGGTCGAATAGTACAGCGCGCCGCCCTTTTTCACGTACCGCGCGCAGTTGGCGAGGATGGCAAATTGGGTCCGCGCGATCCCTTCGAGGTCCTTTTCGCCGAAGCGGAGCGCGAGATCGGGGTTTTCGGCCACCGTGCCGAGCCCCGAGCAAGGCACGTCGCACAAAACGCCGTCAAACGCGCCCTCCCACGCGGGTTCGAAGGCCGCGCTGTCCTTGCAGAGGGCGGTCACGTTGCCCGCTCCCATGCGCGCGCAATAACTTTGGATGAGGGAAACGCGGTGCGGGTGCAATTCACAGGCCGTCACCTGCCCGCACTTTTCCGCGAGGAGCACCGATTTCCCGCCGGGCGCGGCGCAGGCGTCCAGGAGGCTCCCGCACCCCTCCACGGCCGCGCAGATGGCCACGCTCCCCACCGATTGAAAGGTATAATCGCCGCAGTCGAATCCCCCGTCGCGGGCAAACCGCCCGAAAATTTTGACGGACGGAAAGGGGGTATCGAGGTGTTCGCGGCCGAGGTAATTCTCCATGCCCCGCACAAAGCGCACGGTCACCCCCTTGCTCCTTGCAAGTACGATGTCCTCCGCCCGTTTGCCGTAGCGGGCGCGCAATTCGCGGAGGACGGCGAGGGGAAAATTGCTTTGCAGGGCGAGCCCTTCATCCCCCCCGGGCAGGGCCACCGCGTCGGGCTCAAAACTCCGCAAAAAGGCATTCACAAAGCCCGCCGCACCCCCTTTTCCCATCCTTTTTAGGAGGTCCACCGCCGTATCGGTCACCGCGTAGCGGGGTTTTCCCAGATAGATAAGGTGGTAGAGGGCGATTTTCAGCACGATGCGCACGGGCGCTTTGGGAGGCTTGGGGGCGAAGGTGCGGATGCAGAGGGAAAGATACCCGTCGTGCTCCAAAACGCCGTACGCCGTCTTTACGGTGCGGGCGCGGTGGAGTTCCTCGATGGGCTCTTCGGCGAGCGCGATCTTCAAATGCGCGCCCCCCTGATATACCCGCGTCAGAATGCGGTACGGGTCATAATACGGGTTGGTCAAAGCGCGCTCCTTGCAATTTTCTGCCGTTGCAAAAGGCGGAATCCGTCATACATTTTCCGCCCGCGGGTTGCAAAAGGGAGATGCGCACCGCGCCCTCGCCGCACGCGACGATAAGTCCCCTTTTCGGGTCGGCAAAGAGGATCTCCCCCGCTTCGCCCCTCCCCTCCGCGGGCAGGGCGAAGAAGAAGTTCAGGATGAGCCCTCCCACGCTCCCCCAACATCCGGGGGCGGAGGAGAGCCCGCGCACCAGGGCGGAAACTTCGCGCGCGGGCCTCGAAAAGTCGACCTGCGTGCGCTGTACTTTCTTGCAGACGAAGCCCTCCCCTTGTTTGATGAGGGAATAATCCCCCCTCCCGACGGTTTCGAGCGCCGCGGGGAGCACCTTCGCCGCGAGCAGGGAGAGCCTTCCCGTAAGGGCGTCCGCCGTGTCCGTTTCGGAGATCTCCATAGATTCGGAGAGCAGGATGTCCCCCGTGTCGAGCCCCAACTCCGTTTTCATGATGGTGATACCCGTCTCGCGGCAGCCGTCGATGATGGCGCGCGCAATGGGGGCCGCGCCGCGGTAGGCGGGCAGAAGGGAGGCGTGCACGTTCCACACCCCGAGGGGGAAGAGGTCCAACACTTCCTGCGTCAGAATTTGCCCGTAGGCGCAGGTGACCATGAGGTCGGCACGGAGCGCGGCGAGCGCGGAAAAGTCCTCCTTCAATCTGGCGGGTTGAAGCACGGGTATGCCCAATTCCTCCGCCGCGCGCTTGACGGGCGAGGGGGTCAGGACGCCCTTTCTGCCCTGCGGCCTGTCGGGCTGGGTCACAACGGCCGCAAGGCCGCCGCCGTACTCCTTATAAACGGCTCTCAAAGGGGGCACGGCAAACTCCGGCGTCCCCGCAAACACGATCTTCATTCAGTCCTCCGAACTGTGGATATCGGTCGCCTTATCGGTGTACAAAATGCCGTCGAGGTGGTCGAGTTCATGGCAGATGGCGCGGGCGAAAAAGCCGCGCGCGACGAGGGAATAGCGGTCCCCCTTCCTGTCCTGAAAGACGATCTTCACCTTATCGGGACGGGTGACGGTGCCCGCCTTTCCGCGCACGGAGAGGCATGCCTCCGCCCCCGTCTGTTCCCCCTTCTGCCACACGAACACGGGATTGACGAATTCAAAATACCCCTCCTCCACGCTCACTACCACGGCGCGCACGGGCACGCCGATCTGGGGGGCGGCGAGGCCCGCGCCCTCCTCCTTGAAGAGGGTATCCCGCATGTCGTCGAGGAGGGCGGCAAGTTCGCCGTCGAACCTCGTCACTTTTTCGCATTTTTTCCGCAGGACGGGGTCCCCCACCTGCACCACTTCTTTGATCATATCTTACCTCAACTCAAATTGCTCGGATTTTCTTCCACGTAGCAGAGCACGTTTTTATGTTTGAGCGCGGCGACCGCGCCGTAAATTTCTTTGAGGGGCCCGCCCTCCAAAAGGCGCATGAGCACCTGGTAGCGGAATTTATTCTGGATGCGCTTGACGGGCGCATGCATGCGGTTGAAAAACAAAAACTTGTCGGCGTCGGCGTTGTAAATTTGGGTGAGCGCGCCGTAGATCTCTTTGAGCGCGTCGAGGGTCTCCCGCTCGTCCTCCCCCGTCACCATCACGCGGACGATCTTGGCAAAAGGGGGGAACATGGTCGCCGCGCGCATCGCGATCTCGTGTTCGTAAAAGCCCTCGTAGTCGTACTGCGCGGCAAAGCGCAGAATGGCGTTTTCGGGGGAATAGGTTTGCAGTACCGCCTCGCCCTTGTCCTCCGCCCTGCCGCAGCGGCCCGCCACCTGCGTCACCAGTTGGAAGGTGCGTTCGCCGCTCCTGTAATCGGGGAAGTAGAGCCCCATATCGGCGTCGAGGATGCCCACGAGGGTGACGGCGGGAAAGTCGTGCCCCTTCGCCACCATCTGGGTGCCCACGAGGATGTCCGCCTGGCGGGAGGCGAATTGTTTGAGGATTTTGTAGTGTCCCTCTTTGCCCCCCGTCGTGTCCACGTCCATGCGGAGGATGCGGGCCTCGGGGTACAGCGTTTTGAGTTCGGAAACGACGCGCTGGGTGCCCGTGCCCACATAGCGGATGTGGGTGGAGCCGCACGCGGGACAGGCCTTCGGCATGCGGTAGCACGCGCCGCAGTAGTGGCATTTGAGGCGGTCCTCCTCGCTGTGGTAGGTGAGCGCCACGTCGCAGTGCTCGCACTTCAACACGTTGCCGCAGTCGCGGCAGATGACCGTCTGGGAGTATCCCCGCCTGTTCAAAAAGAGGATGGCCTGGTTTCCGCCCGAAAGGCAGGCCTCCAACTTCTCTTTGAGGAGGGCGGAAAAGGGAGAGGGATTGCCCCGCCTCACCTCGCGGCGCATGTCCACGATGCGCACTTCGGGCATGGGGCGGGCGTTGATGCGCTCGGGCAGGGTCGCAAGTTCGAACTCCCCCTCTTTGGCGCGGCGGTAGGTCTCCACCGCGGGCGTCGCGCTCCCCAAAACGAGTTTACAACCGTTGTACTTGGCGCGCAGAAGGGCGATATCGAAGGTGTTGTACCGGGGGGAGGATTCGGAGGAATAACTGCCGTCGTGTTCCTCGTCGATGACAATGAGCCCGACGTTTTCGACGGGCGCGAACACGGCCGAGCGGGCGCCCACGGCGATCCGCGCCTCCCCCGTGCGCAGGCGTTGCCATTCGTCGAAGCGCTCCCCGGCGGAGAGCCCGCTGTGGAGGATGGCCACGGCGCTTTGGAAGCGGGAGCGCAGGCGGAAGAGCATCTGGGGGGTCAGGGAAATTTCGGGCACCAGAAAGAGGGCGGTTTTCCCCCTTTCCAGCGCGGCGGCGATGAGGTCGAGGTAGACCTCGGTCTTGCCGCTCCCCGTCACCCCGAAGAGGAGAGAGACCGTCTTGTCCGTCTTTGAAATGCGGCGGACGGCCTCCCGTTGCGCGGGGGTGAGGGCGTGCGCCTGTCCCTTCCCGGCCGCCCCGCCGTAGGGATCGCGCATTTTGCGCTTTTTTTCGAGGACGAGGAGCCCCCTTTCTTGAAGGGCGTTCACCGCCGCGCCGAATTGTTTGCGGAGGGCGGTAACTTCCTCCTCCCCCCTCTCCGCAAGATGGTCGGCGAGGGCGCGCTGGGCGCGGGCGCGGGCGGGGATCTCCGCGGGGTCGCCCGCGAGCCTTGCGTACTCTTTGTAGGCCTCGCCCACCTTGCCCGTGCGCATCTCGGCGGGCAGAAAGAGGCGGAGGGAGAGGGCGAGGGGCACGCGGTAGCGCGCCGAAATTTTGCGGGCGAGGGAGAGGGACTCCGCGGTGAGCGCGGGGTAATCCTCCTCGGCGCGGGAAATTTTTTTGAGTTTTTCGGGCGCGATGTCGGTGGAAGATTTTACGCGTATGACAAAGCCCGTCGTCGTTCCCTTTCCAAACCCGAAGGGGACGGCGACGCGCGTGCCCGCCGCGATCTCGAAATCGCACGCGTAATCGAAAATTTTATCGACGTCGCTGTGCGCGATGTCCACAATGACTTCCGCTATCATACCCATTAGAAAAGCGCCCCGCGTCTGCGGGGGCACTCATCAATCCTTCACGCTCTTGACCTTGCCGTTCATGATCTCCTGGCAAGCGACCACCATCTCTTTTTGCTTGCCGGGCAGTTCCGTCGCGCCCGTGGACTGCATCTGTTCGATGATCTGCCGCGTGCGCTTGGCAACGGCGATGCACAGTTCGTAGCGGCTGGCGGGATTTTCCTCCGAGCCGAGTTTTCTGACGAGGGCGTCTACCGAAGGTTCGTTTATCATGCTTTTCACCTCACTGTTTGGATTTTTCTTTTTGGATGATGCCGAGGATCTCCTCCGTCGCGCGGGAGACCTCGTCGTTCAGGACGATGTAATCGAATTTGTCCGCCTGCCCGTACTCGAACTGGACGCGGCGGCGGCGGGCCACCAACTGTTCGTCGCTCTCCGAGCCCCTGCGGTGGAGCCGCTCTTCGAGCACTTCGAGGGAGGGCGGTTTGATGAAGATGTTCACGACCCGCCGCGTGCTCCCGTAGTATTCCTTTGCCTTGAAGGCGCCCACCACGTCGATTTCGAGGATGACGGGGCGGTCCTCGTCGGCGAGTTTGGTGACGTAGGCTTTCAGGGTGCCGTAAAAATTGCCGAAGTGCTCGTCGTACTCCAAAAATTCGCCGTTTTCCAGTTTTTTGCGGAATTCCTCATGGGAGAGGAAGAAGTAATGCACGCCGTGCTTCTCGCCGGGGCGGGGGGCGCGGGTCGTGCACGAAACGGAGAGCGCAAGCGTGGGGTCGCGGGCCATGAGTTCGTTCACGATCGTCCCCTTCCCGACGCCCGAGGGTCCCGAAATACAGAAAATGATGCCCTTCATCGTTTACTCCAAATTCTGCACCTGCTCGCGCACCTTTTCGATCTCGTTCTTCATTTCAAGGGCGAGGGCGGTGACCTCTTTATCGTTGGATTTACTGCAAATCGTGTTGCATTCGCGGTTGAATTCCTGGATGAGGAAATCGAGTTTCTTCCCCGCGGGCTCCTTCGAAGCCGCGATGGAATCGAATTCCTTGATGTGGGAGGCGAGGCGGGTGAGTTCCTCGTCGATGTTGCACTTGTCGGCAAAGATGGCCGCCTCGGTCAGGATCCTCGTTTCGTCCACCTTGCCGCCGAGATACTCGCCGATGCGCTCCGAAATTTTTTCGGCGTAGCCGCTCGCCACGAAGGGCGCGCGGGCGGCGATCTTGTCGCGCAGGGCGGCTATGGTCCCGATGCGCGCCGTGACGTCCTCTTTCAGCCGTTCGCCTTCGGCGCGGCGCATCGAGGTGAGGGCGGAGAGCGCCGCGGCGAGCGCCCCGTCCAAAGCGCGCACGAGAATTTCGTCCGCGCCCGCCGTCTCCTCCGTTTTTACGACTTCGGGAAGGCGCAACAAAAGGGAGAGGCTCAGATCGTCATGGAGGGAGGGAAATTCGCGGCGCAACTGCTTGGCCGCTTCCACATAGGCGCGGGCGGCGGAGAGGTCGGCGCTGACTTCCCGCTCGCGTTCGCGGCGGTCGGTGTAACTGACGAACACATCGAGGTGGCCGCGCGAAATTTTTTCGCGCACCGCTTTGCGGATGCGCTCCTCGCAGGACAAAAAGATGCGCGGGCTCTTGACGGAGAGATCGAAATAGCGGTTATTGACCGAGCGGATCTCGACGACGAGTTCCACCCCCTCCTCCGAATATTCTCCCTTGCCGTACCCCGTCATGCTGTACATGGTTTTCCCCTCTGCGCCCCTTGAATGATGCTTTGAAAATATTATATCA
>CANQAZ010000065.1 GCA_947589555.1 uncultured Clostridia bacterium
ATTCGGCAAACAGCTTCTGATAGTTCATCATCAGCCTTGCCTGTCCCACCGCCGAGCACGCCCCCCACAGCGCCGCAGAAGAGAAAGACGAAAAAACTCACAGGAGCATCCCGGCGCCCGCGGCGAGCATCAATAGGCCGAACAGGAAATCGACAACGCGGACGGACAGGCGGGGCAACAGCCGCGCGCCGAGAAAGCCTCCCGCCGTGACCCCCAGCGCGACGGGCAGGAGAACGGGGAGAGGGGCGAGGCCGCCGAGGGCGTAGACGGCGCCGCTCGCAAGCGAAGTGGGCAGAATGACGGCGATGGCCGTGGCGTGCGCCTGCCGCGTTTGCAGACCCGCGCGTTCGAGGAGGGGCACGGCGAGCATCCCTCCGCCCCCGCCCAAAAGCCCGTTCACCGCCCCGACGGCCCCTCCTTTGGCCCACATTTGCCATTTTTGCGCCACGTTATGCCCCTCCTCCCCCGCGCCGTACGCCGCGAGTTAAGAAAAGTTTGTGTAAAAGTAAAAAAATTTTCCCGTTTTTTCCGCGATTTCATGCGGAATTGCTTGCGTCAAACGGCAAATTATATTAAAATAGTGTCGTATTGCGAAAAAATCCCGGGGAGGCCACGGCTTCGGCCCCGCGCCCCCCGACAAAAAGGAACCTTTTCTATGGCAAAGATCATCACGAAAGGAAAACGGAAACGTTTCGTTGCGGCCGCTTCGATCGCACTCACTCTGACCTTCTCCCTCGGCATTTTCGCCGCCTGCGGCGGGACCGAGGAACCCGGCGAGGAAGAGGAGCCCGCGGTCTCCATGCCCACCGATACGCAGACCATCAAAAACGGGAACTTCGAATTCTTTACGGAGATGACGGAGGACACGCTCACGGAGCGCCGCGAACTCATCAATTCTCCCAGCAATTGGACGATCACCACCGTCTCCCCCTCCTCGGATACGAAATCGGGCATCATCGATACGAAGAGCGCTTCGTGGGATTACCTCGCGAAGTCGGGCATCGGCAGAGAGTTTACCGACATCGCCGACGCTTACGCCCATTGGAACGACGAGAACGTTTCGGCCTACGACCGGCTGAAATTCATCGACCGCCTCAACACCGCCAAGACGGACGAGGCGCCCGACGGGCTCAAAGAGGACTACGACGCCCTTGCCGCCAATTCGGAGATGCACACCTTCTTCGAAGATTTCCGCTCGGGCGGCTCCGAGGCCTATTCCATCGACTATGAGGACGTGAAGGACCTCAACGGCGATTTCCCCGAGGGTGTTTCCCTCCGCGAAGAAAAGACGGACGATACCCACGTCCTCATGATCCACAACACCGAGACCTCCGACGGCGTGCTCGGCACGGCGGTCTATGCCACCTCCTCCACGACCCTCACCCTCAAAGGGGGCACGGCGGCCAAAGTCTCCGTTTGGGTGCGCACCGATAAACTCACCCACTATTACACCGACCAAGCCAAAGACGAAAACGACAATTACTACGAGGCCGAAAAGGACTGCGGCGCGTATATCGCCGTCACCAACACCGTGGGGAGCAACAGTTCGAGCCCCCAATTCATCGTCAAAAACATCAACACCAAAGGCGCATGGGAGGAATACACCATCTACATCCGCGCCAACACCTTTGCCACGACGACCTACCGCCTTGTGGTCGGCCTCGGGCGCAACACCTCCTCCGATAACCGCCTCGAAGCGGTGAACGGCTACGCCTTCTTCGACGACATCTCGGCCGAGACCATCTCCGACGCCGCCTTCAAGGAGAATACCGCGTCGGGCGAAAATCTCCTGCCCGAGGAAGTGAAGGCTTCCCTCAACTCCACGGCGACCGAACGCATTAAGGACGCGACGGCCCTCGCCGCGCAGAAAAAAGAGGACGATACGTTCAACTACACCCGCACCTTCGCCTTCGATCTGTTCTCGCAGGACGATTTCGAAGTGCTTGCGGGCAGTACCGTGACCGCCGACCTCACCGAGGAGACCTCGGGGGCGCGCACCGTTCCCTCCAAAGTGGGCGACAACCGCACCGACGGCGTGACCCCCGCCGAGCGGCAGAGCATCGCCGAGGCGACGACCTACGCCGCCCTCAAAGCGCGGGCGACGGCGGGCGACGCCCAATACAACGGCTACCTGCAAACGATCTTCGAAAACGACTTCGACGGCAAGTTCCCCTTCTATGAGGACGACGGGACGACCGTTGCCGAGGATACCGACGTCATCATGCTCCTTTCGACCAACGGCGCGGCCTACACCGCGAAGATGACCAACGCGGAATTCTCCCTTGCCAAAAACGAATACATGCTCATCTCCTTCTTCGTCAAGACGAGCGAGATCCGCACGGGCAAGACGGGCGCGGCCATCACCCTTGTGGACGGGGAGAACAGGACGACCATTACCGCCTTCGATTCGACGACGGTGGAGACCGTGGACATCGACAAAGAGCACACCGACATCTACAACGGCTGGGTGCAGTGCTTCTTCATCGTGAAGAACGAGACGGAGGACAGCGGATTTAAGACCTTCTCCCTCGAATTCACCTACGGCCCTACCTCCATCGTCTCCTCTGCGGTGAGCGACTACGCCGACGGCTATGCCGCGTTTGCCGACTTCCGCTTCATGCCCCTCAGCAAGACGCAGGCCGGCTATGCCTCGACGGGCAATTACGCGAAGAGCGTTTCCCTCACCGAATACACCAAAGACGCTACGAAATTCGACGACGCGGCCGCTTCCTACAACATCGAAAACGGCCTTGCCAATCCCGCCAATTTCAAGCAGGAAGGCTTTACCCAAAACGACCCCGTCTATTCCGGCCTTCTCAACGCCGAATACAAGACGGCTTACTATAATGGCTCTTTGAATACCAAGTTGACGGCTCTCAAAGAAATGCCCCTTGCGAAAGACTCTTATGATGGGACAACGTGGTGGAACAATCTCTTCGGCGATACGAGAAGGGCGGGCCGCGTTGCCACCCAACCTCTCGTCATCTACAATTCGGACGGGACGAGCGCCGCCCCTTCGCACGGCTACTCGCTGAAAAATTTCAGCAATTCGATCTCGGCGAATTCCACCCAACTCATCTCCATGCGGCTCAAAATTTCTGCGGGCCTCAACGCCTACGTCTATCTCTACGATTATTCCGAGCCCAAGAGCGGCCTCACGAACGGCTTCAAGCCCACCGTGCCCGCCGTCACCTATTGGTATGACGACGAAGGGAACATCACGAAGGGCGACCCCGCCGCCGAAGGCTTCAACAGAAAGACGGACATCCTCTATTACTTGCAGGATAACGGCCTCTACACGGCGGCCGGCGCAACGGGCGCGCCCGTTTACTACGCCAACCTGCACAACTTCGATACCGACGACAACGGCAACCTCGTGACAGGCGGCGCCAACTCGCAGATCGTCTACTTCCGCAACGAAAACGACGCCGATGATACCGCATATTATGCCTACCGCACGGGCGAAGAGGGCAACTACACCTATTCGCAGGCCGTCAGGAATTTGCCCCTCACGGACGGCGAAGGCAACAGCATCACCCGCTACGAGTACGACGTCACAAACGATTTCTCGCAGTACGGCTCGATGATCATGGTGCGCGGCACCGATAAGACGGCCGATACGTGGGTGGAAGTTTCCTTCTACATCCGCACGGGGAACGAACAAAAGACGTACAGCCTCGCCGTGTGGGCGGGCGTGCCCGGCAACGCCGTGGGCATCCCCGCGAACGGGTACCTCTTCATCGACAACTATAAGAATGAGAGCACTTCCGACTTCGACGCCATCCGCAGCGACCGCGTCAGCGCCCTTGCGGACGATCCCGAAAATCTCGTGGATCCCGCCGACGCCGAGAGCAACCTCAAAGAGGCTTACGCCCTCTACTACACCTATTCCTTCTTCGATTCCGACCGCTTTGTCCGCTACGACAAGACGCAGGACGAGACGAATTTGGGGAGCCCGTGGATCGACTATGTGCAGTCGGCCTATTCCGAGGACATCGCTTGGCTCAAATATGAGACGCTGGACGCCGAAAAGGGACTGCTCGGCAGTGAACTCTTCCTCGACTATGCTGTCTCCGAAGTAGAGGTGGCCGAACACGTTTACGATACGGGCGAGGACGCCGAAGAGGAAGAAGAAGAGGCCGATACGGGCGATTCCTCCACCAACGTGTGGCTCATCGTCTCCTCCGCCCTGCTCGCCGTCGTGCTCATCTTTGCCATCGTGGCCGTCATCGTGCGCAAACTCTACAAGAAGCGCAACAAGGCGAAGATCAAACTCGTCAAAGACAAACCCGCCAAGAAGCAGAAGGCGAAGAAGGAGCCCGCCGCGGCCGCTTCGGAGCCCGAACGGACGGACGAGGACGATCCTTACAACGAATAAGGGCATAAACGGACGCCTCCCGCATTTGCGGGAGGCGTTTTTGTTTGCCTTTTTTATTTGACCTGCCGCAACCCCTTCGGCAGATGATTTTTTACGATCCCGTCGACGCATTTTCCGAGGCCGAGCGGGAATTCCTCCACGCACACGGCGCACCAGCCGTCGGGACCGCCGCGGGAGAGCGTTTCGCCGCGGAGATATTGCCTCGCCTCCCCGCGGGTGAGCGAAATTTTGCTCTTCGCCCGCGCGCCGAACGCCATCGCAAGGGCGTGCGCGGGCTTGAACAATTTGCCGTCCCATTCGCCGAGTTCCACGCCGAGGCGCAGGATGCTCGCCCCCGAAAGGTCGGGCATGCCCGCGGGCACGAGGTACATCCGCCCGTCCGCGAGGGTGTGGACTGCCCCCTGCAAGGGCTCCGGGAAGAAGGCCTCCTCAAAGGCATGAAACGCCCGCTCCGCCTCCCTTTGTTTCCGCACGGGGAAGGGCTTGGGGGAGAGCGTTTCGCCGTCCTGCTTTGCAAAAACGGCGCAAAAGTGCCCTTCGCCCGCAAACTCGTGGGGATAGCGCTTTTGCATCCGTTCGAGCCTAAATTCGGGGTGCCGCGCCAAAAAATCCTCTACCTGCCATTCGTCCTCCTCCTCGGCGAACGTGCACGTGGAGTAGAGGAGGCGCCCGCCGCCCGCCACCATCTTTGCCGCCTCGTCGAGGATAGCGCGCTGGCGCACGGCGCACCGCAAGACGTTCTCCGCGCTCCACTCGGGAATGGCGTTTTCCTCCTTTTTGAACATCCCTTCGCCCGAGCAGGGGGCGTCGGCGAGGACGAGATCGAAATAGGACGGAAAGCGCGCGGCGAGCGTTTCGGGCGAGGCGCTTATGACGGCGCAGTTCGCAATGCCCATGCGCTCCGCGTTCTGCAACAGGATCTTCGCCCGCGCATAATTCACCTCGTTGGCGATGAGCACCCCCTCCCCCGCCATCTGCGCGGCGAGTTGGGTGGCCTTGCCGCCCGGCGCGGCGCAGAGGTCGAGGACTCGCTTCGCCCCGTACCCCTTCGCCTCCGCCGCAACGGTCATGGCGGAGGGCTCCTGCAAATAATAGAGGCCCGCAAAATGGTAAGGGTCCGCCCCCGGTTTTTCCTCTTCGATGTAGAAACAGGCGGGGTCGCCGCCGACGTTTCCGCCGAGGGGAAAGGGAGCGCGGCGGGCGAATTCCTCCGCCGAAATTTTCAGCGTGTTGACGCGGAGGCCCTTATAGGGCAACCTTTCGTAAGAAGCCAAAAAGGCGGGGAAATCCCTTCCCAGCCTCTCTTTCATCCGATCCAGAAATGCCTGCGGCAAATTCATACGTCCGTTCCGAGCGCCTCGCCCACGCGGTCGAGGGAGACAAACGCCGCGCCGCCTGCAACGGCGTTTTCGTACCGCACGCCCCCTTCGTCGCGCGCGATGTACACGTTGCACTCCGCGGGGTGGGAGGTGTACCTTCCGCCCGAGGCGAAAATGGCCTGCACGAGTTTGACGGAGACCGCCACGTCGTCCTCCACGTCCTTTGCAAAGCAGAACACCTTGCCTTCGAGCGCCCCTCCCTTCTTGCGCCTGTGCATGTACTTGTTGACGTAGCGGTAGAATTCTTCGTGGGCGCGGGCGTGAGCCTCCCGCTGTTCCTCCCGCTCGTCCAAATAGGATTTGAGCCCCGCCGAGAAGGGCTGGCGGATCTGATAGCGTTCGATCCGCCCGGGGCGGATGCGGTATTTGGCGACGAGCCCTTCCACGCTCTCCCCTTCCCGCTTGCACAGCGCCTCGCACACCCGCATGGTGGCATACGCGTCGTCCACGGCGCGGTGGGGGGTAAATTCCACGCCGAGCGCTTCCGCCATTGCGCCGAGCCCGATCTGCCGCCCGTACTGCTTATCGGTATTCATCCAGAAAAACTGCGTGTCGTGCCAATCGAAGCGGAAGGAGGGCAATTTGTAGCGCTTGGTCTCCAAATTGAGGTAATTGACGTCGTTGAGGGTGGCATGGCCCAAGACGATGGCGTTTTCGTCTTCGAGCAAACTCTTGATGCGGCGGTATTCGGCGGGGAACAGGGGATATTTTTTGAAATCCTCGTACTCGTAGGGGAGCACGATGCCCTCTCCTCCCTTGCGGTCGGTGAGGTGGAACTTTCCGCGCGGATTGAGCAAAATGTCCTCGCGGGCGAGCACGTTGAACTGCCCGTCCGTGACGACGTACCCGAAGGCGCAGATCTTGGCGACGTTCTTAAAGACGCACGCGCACTCGATATCGAAAAAGACGTACCGCATCATGCCTGCCGGGGGGTGATCTCCGTCTTGCCGCCCATGTAGGGGCGCAGGACCTCGGGGATCTCCACGCTTCCGTCGGCGCGGAGATGGTTTTCGACAAAGGCGATGAGCA
>CANQAZ010000066.1 GCA_947589555.1 uncultured Clostridia bacterium
GCCCCTCGTCGCCGTAGCCGTAGCCCGTGGAGGGCGCAAAGTGACGGAGGGCGATGCGCTCCGCCGAAAAGGCATCGAGCACCCTCTTTTGGGTGCAGAGCGCGACCTCGTCCGCGCGCGCAAATTCTTGTTTGAGCGCCTCTTCCGCGCCCGAGATCAATTCATCGGCATTCATAGATTTGTTCCACCTCGTCCGCCGCTTCCTGCAAGGGCTGCGGCGCAAGCCAATGCAAGTTCGGCAATTTTTTGAAAAAAGTGACCTGTCTTTTGGCATAATTGCGGGTATTTTGCTTGATTATGTCTGACATAGTACTTAAATTATAGCCGTTTTTCAAATATTTGACCACTTCCTTATAGCCGATCCCCTGCATGCACTGCGCATCTTCGGGGACGCCCGCCCGCAACAGGCCGCGCACCTCCTCCACCAGCCCGCGGGCGAGCATTTCGTCCACGCGCCGTTCGATGCGCGCATACAACTCCGCGCGCGGGAAGTCGAAGGCGACCGCCGCGTAATCGAAACGGGGCGTTTTGCCGTCGTTCTGCGCCGATTTCTTTCGGCCCGTCGACTCATAGATTTCGAGGGCGCGCACGACCCGCTTGACGTCGTTGGGGTGCAACGCGGCCGCGCTTTCGGGATCCACCGCGGCGAGCCGCCTGTACACGCCCTCCTTGCCCTCCTCCGCCAAGATCTGCCCGTATTTTTCGCGGATCGCGGGCGAGGCGGGCGCCGCGCCGAAGGCGCTCGGAAAGAGCACGGCGTTGAGGTAAAACCCCGTGCCGCCGCACAAAACGGGGATCTTGCCCCGCGAAATGACGTCCGCAACGGCAGAAAGGGCCATTTTTTCGAAATCGCTCACCGAAAAATGCTCCGTCGGCTCCACGGCGTCGATGAGGTGGTGGACGATCCCCCCGCGCTCGCCCTCGGTCGGCTTCGCCGTGCCGATATTCAGCCCGCGGTAGACGAGCAGGGCGTCGCAGGAGACGACCTCGCCCCCCATGCGCCGCGCGCACTCCACGGCCAGCGCCGATTTGCCCGATGCGGTGGGCCCGCAGATGACGAGAAGTTTCATACGATGCGTTTGAAGAGTTTTTCGAGTTCGCTCTTCTTCACTTTGACGGCCACGGGGCGGCCGTGCGGGCATTTGAGGCCCATATCGCCTTCGGTGCGCTCGATGAGCGACCGCGCCTCCCCGTCGGTGAGTTTTTCGCCCCCCTTTACGGCCGCTTTACAGGCCGCCGAGGCGAGTTTATCCTTCAAAAGATCGGGCAGTTTGATGGCGCGGAGGCTCTCCATCGAGCCCAAAATTTCCCCGAAAAAGGAGGGCAGGTCGACGCCGGAGAGGTCGGCGGGCACCGCGGACACCTTGATGCTTGTCCCGCCGAATTCCCCTACTTCGAAGCCAATCTCCCGCAAGAGGCCGAAATTCTTTTCGAGAAAGGCAAATTCGGGGGCGTTGACCTCCAAAATGTAGGGCACGAGCATGGGCTGGGAGACGACGGCCCGCTTTTCCGCCTTTTCGCGGAGCCTATCGTAGATGAGACGCTCGTGCGCGGCGTGCTGATCGATGAGATAGGCGCAATCTCCGCATTCATAGATGAGGTAGGTGCGGAAGAGTTCCCCCTTGTATTCGAGCGATTTGACGTCCACGCGCTCCTGTTTGGCCCCCTGTTCGCGCAGAAATTTTTGATTTTCGGCGAAAAAATCCTCCCGCGGCGGCTCGGGCGAGCGCACTTCGAACTTGACGGGATCGCGCTCGAAAAAGCGGGGCTCGGGCGTTCTGCCCGCCAAAGGAGATACATCGAACTGCAATTCTTTTTTGGCCTGTTCGTAGGTCATCTGCGCGGCGGGCGCGGGCGGGACGACGGCATCGGGCGCGGGGGAAGAAGGCGGGACCGCTTGGGGCTTTGCAGGGCCTCCCGCACGGGGCGCGAGATATTCGAGGGCGCGCGAATTGCCGTCGAGTATGGCGGAGAGCACGGAATACACGCTTCCGTATATGATTTGGTTATCGGCAAAGCGGACGTCCGCCTTGTTGGGATGCACGTTGACGTCCACGATCTCGGGCGGGACGTCCAAAAACAGAACGTAAAAGGGATACTGCCTCTTCATGAGATAGGCGGCGTAGGCGTTGGAGACGGCCGCGCTCACCGTTTGGTTGACGACATACCGCCCGTTTACGAACAAACTCTGGTAACTGCGGTTGGGCTTGGAAAAGTTGCGGTTGCCGATGAAGCCCGCAAGTTTGATGCCGTGCTTATCGGCCGTGATCTCCAAGAGGTCGGCGAGGATGTTCGCCCCGTACACGGCGGCGAGCGCCTCTTTGAGCCCCTCCCCGAAGGAGCGGTACTTGACCTTTCCGTTTACGGTATAGGTAAAAGAGATCGCGGGGCGGGAGAGCAGGAAGCGCGCCATCATATTGCTCACGTCCCCCTCCTCCTGCCCGTCCGATTTCATGAATTTGAGCCGAGCGGGGGTGTTGAAGAAGAGATCTTTCACCGTGACGCACGTGCCGCGCGCCCCGGCGGCCGCCTGCACTTCGCCGAGTTCGCCCCCCTTGCAGGCAAGAGAATAGGCCTCGCCGTTTGCATTGGAGAGGATCTCCGTTTCCGAAACGGAGGAAATGGAGGCGATGGCCTCGCCGCGGAAGCCCAAAGTCTGCACGGTGAAGAGATCCTCCGCGGTCTTTAACTTGCTCGTCGCGTGCGGGCGGTAGGCAAGGGGCAGATCTTCTTTGGAAATGCCGCTTCCGTTATCCGTGACGCGGATGAGTTTCTTCCCGCCCCCCTCGATCTCCACGGAAATTTGGGTCGCGCCCGCATCTATGGCGTTTTCCACGAGTTCCTTTACGACGGAATAGGGACGGTCCACCACCTCGCCCGCGGCGATGCGGTTGTAGACGTCCGGCGACAAAACATGGATCATTTCAGTTTCTCCTTCCACTCCGTGAGGAGGGTCAACGCCTGCATGGGCGTGATGAGGTCGAGATCGAGCCCCTTCAACTGTTCGCAAATTTTTTCCTCGTTTTCATCGGGCTCCTCTCCGTCGTCGGGCGCGAAGTCCTCCTCCGGCGGGATCCCCGAATGGGCTGCGAGGTCCTTTTTTTCGAGCGATTTCAATATGGTTTTGGCGCGCGAGGTGACGCTCTCCGGCACGCCCGCGAGCGCGGCGACCTCCACGCCGAAGGAACGCGACGCCCCGCCGCGCACGATCTTGCGTAAAAACACGATGTTTCCGCCGATCTCGCGCACGTTGATCTTGTAATTTTTCACGCCGTCGAGTTTGCCTTCGAGTTCGGTGAGTTCGTGGTAATGGGTCGCGAACAGGGTCTTGGCGCGGATCTTTTCGGTGAGGAATTCGATGACCGCCCACGCGATGGAGAGCCCGTCAAAGGTGCTTGTGCCGCGGCCGACCTCGTCGAGGATCAAAAGGCTCTTGGCGGTCGCGTTGCGGAGGATGCTGGCGACCTCCGTCATCTCCACCATGAAGGTACTGCGGTCGAGGATGAGGTTGTCGCTCGCGCCGATGCGGGTAAAAATGCGGTCCACAATGGGCACGACGGCGCGTTTTGCGGGCACAAAGGAGCCGAGATGGGCCATGAGCACGATGAGGGCGTTTTGCCGCAGGTAGGTGCTCTTGCCCGCCATGTTGGGGCCCGTCAGGATCATCGTTCGGCTCTCGCCGCCATCCAAAACGCAGTCGTTTGGCACAAAACGCTCCCGCGAGATCGCCTCCACCACGGGATGCCTCCCCTCTTCCACTTCAAGGGCGCCGTCCGCAATGATCTCGGGCCGCACGTACTTGTTTTCTTTGGCCACAGTCGCAAGCGAAACGAGACAATCGAGCGAGGCAACGGCCGCCGCCACCGCCTGAAAAACGGGGATGTTGCGCCCCAAAATTTCGAGGAGTTCGGAGTAGAGAAATTCTTCGAGACGCTGCGCTTGGTCGTCGCTCCCCAAAATTTTGGCTTCGAGCGCTTTGAGTTCGTCGTTGACGTAGCGCTCGCCGCCCGCGAGGGTCTGTTTGCGGATATAGGAATAGGGCACGCGGTCGCGGAAAGAGTTGCTGACCTCGATATAATAACCGAACACGCGGTTATAGCCCACTTTGAGGGTGCGGATACCCGTTTTTTCGCGTTCGCGCGCTTCGAGTTCGGCGAGAAGGGCCTTGCTGTGGTCCTTTACGTCTTTGAGCGCGTCGAGTTGTTCGTTGTAGCCCTTACGGATGTAGCCCCCCTCTTTGAGCGTCGTCGCCTCGGGAGAGATCGCGCTGTCCAAGAGCGCGCAAATCTCTTTGGTATCGGCAAGGCCGGAGGCGATCGTGCAGAGAAGAGCGGAGGAAAATCCGGAAAGTTGGAATTTGAGGTTGGGCACGACGGAAAGGGAGGCGGAGAGAGCAAGGCAGTCGCGCGGCTGTAAATTCCCGTTGGAGATGCGGCCCGTGAGGCGTTCGATATCCTTCACGCCCGCAAGCATATCGGTAAGGCCCATCCGCACGACGCTCGCACGGAAGAGTTCGTCTACCGCGTCCAACCGCTCTTCGATGGCCTTTTTATCGCGGAGCGGAGAGATCAGCGCATTTGCGAGTTTTCTTGCGCCCATGCCCGTCTTGGTCCTATCGAGGAGCCACAACAGGGAGCCGTACTTTTTCCCTTCGGCGTTGTTTTTGAGGATTTCGAGGTTGCGCACGGCCACGCTGTCCAGAACGAGCCGCTTCCCCTCCTCGGCGTGGCGGAGCATGTTGATGTTTTTGAGCGCGTGCTTTTGCGTCTCGCGCAAGTATTCGAGGAGGGCCCCCGCCGCGATGACGTCCTCCTCCTTATCGGCGATGCCGAGCGCTTCGGGAGAGGCCGAGAACTGTTCTTTGAGCGATTTCTCCGCCGCCGCCCGCACGAACGCCCACGGCAAATAGCAAGAAAAGGCGGGAAGCGCGCCCCGTTGCACTTCGGCGCACCCCTTCGTTTCAAACAGGAGATCCTCGTTGCAGATGATCTCCGCGACCGAAAGGTTGACGAGGGTGCACAGAAGATTTTCGGCGTCCTCCGCTTCCCCCACCGAAAATTCGCCCGTCGTAATGTCTGCCCACGCAACGGCGTATTTTCCGTTTATCTTGCAGGCGCAGGCGACGTAATTGCTCTTTTTTTCGTCGAGCATGTCGTTTTCGATGACCGTCCCGGCGGATACGACGCGGATGACGTCCCGATCCACCATCCCCTTGCTCGCCTTCGGATCGGTGAGTTGTTCGCAGATGGCAACCCGCTGGCCGTTCTCCACGAGTTTCTGGATATAACTGTCGGCGGCATGATAGGGCACGCCGCACATCGGCGCGCGCTTTTCGAGCCCGCAATCCCTGCCCGTGAGGGTCAGATCGAGGATCGCGCTCGCCTTTTCCGCATCTTCGAAGAACATTTCGTAAAAGTCGCCGAGACGATAAAAGACGATACAGCCGGGATACGCCTCTTTGACTTTGCGCCAATGCTCCATCATCGGTGAAAGTGCCATTGTTTTTCCTCCGTTAATCCGCGGCGTCCCCGAAAAGGGAAATGCCGTTTGCACGCGTTACGCATAACTTCACAAAGTCGCCCACGCGGTTTTCGTCGCTTTCAAAATAACCCATCCTGCCGTACTCGTCCCTGCCGAGGTAGAGATTTTTCTTTGCGTCGTAGTCCTCGCAGAGAATTTCCACCGTCTTGCCGACGTATTTCGCGCTCTTTTCGCGCGTCTTGCCGTTGACAAGTTCGATGAGGCGGGAAAGGCGGGCTTTTGCCGTCTCCTCGTCTATCTGCCCCTCCATCTTCGCCGCCTTTGTGCCCGTGCGGGGAGAATAGATAAACATGAACGCCGAAGCGAAATCGGCCTTTTCCACGAGGTCGAGGGTCTCGCAAAAGTCCTCCTCCGTCTCGGTGGGAAAGCCCACGATGACGTCCGTCGTCACCTCGCAATCGGGGATCTCCCGCCGCAACAGGGCGATATCTTCGAGATATTTCTCCTTTGTATACCGCCTGTTCATGAGGGAAAGAATGCGGTTGGAACCCGATTGCACGGGCAAATGCAGGTGTTTGCAAATTTTTTTGTGCTTTTTCATGACGGAAACGAGTTCCGCCGAAAAATCTTTGGGGTGCGACGTCATGAAGCGCACGCGGAAATCCCCTTCGACGGAGGCGACCGCATCCAAAAGCGCGGGAAAATCCGCCCCGCTCCCGTCGCGGTAGGAATCGACGTTCTGCCCGAGCAAGGTGATCTCCTTGTACCCCTCCTCCACGAGCATGCGCACTTCGGAAAGGACGTCCTCCATCTTGCGCGATTGCTCCCGCCCGCGCACATAGGGCACGATGCAGTAGGAGCAGAAGTTGTTGCAGCCGTACATAATGTTCACCCACGCGTTGGGGTAACTTGCCCGCACGGGGGTCACGCCGTCCTCCACCGCGCCGCGCGCCTCGGTAAGGGCGACGACCGCCTTTTTCTGCGCCCTCTTTTTTTGAATAAGCGCGCCGAGGTCGGAAAGGTTGTGCGTGCCGAAGAGAATATCGATAAAGGGAAATTTCGCTTTGAGAAGCGCCGTCTTTCCCTCCTCCTGCACCATACAGCCTCCCACCGCGATGATGAGCCCCTTCTTTTGCCGTTTGAGTTGTTTGAGCGCGCCGATGTTGCCGAACGCATGATTTTCGGCATTTTCGCGGATACAGCAGGTGTTGAACACGATGATATCCGCCTCTTCTATGGGGGACTCCCTGTCGTACCCCTCTTCGCGGA
>CANQAZ010000067.1 GCA_947589555.1 uncultured Clostridia bacterium
GTTGCCGCTTGTGCCGCGCTTGGTAGACGAATGGTGCGCGCGGGGCGGTCACCGTTCGCGCCGTCCGATGCGCTCACTCATCGCAGAACGCCTCGCACAGCCCACAGGGCTGGTGCTCATGGTGCGTTCTGCGACCTTCCAACGGAAGGGTAGGGCTTGGGGGGAGGCAGGGAAAAGGACGCAAAAATCAGAAGTTGCTTCCGTTCCAGCCCCAGTCGGAGAGGCCGTGATAGGTGACGTAGACCCCGCTCCCCGGAATGCCCAGTTCCTCCGACAGGATGCGGCAGATCTCCCCCGTCATCCTATCGTAGTCGGCGGGAGAGGCCTTGCCGAACAGGCTGACCTCCACATAGGCCCCCTTTTCGAGTTTTTTGCCCCCGAAATAGAGGGAGTAGTTATCCTGAAAGCCCACCATAAGGTAGCCCTCCCCCTTGTGCAGGACGGAGACCGCCTTGCCGAGGCGCGCCTTGACGGCCTCCTTCTTCTCCTCGGTGAGCGGAACGGTCACCTTGCTATCGATAAACGGCATATCTTTCCTCCTTTTCCGGCAAAAAGCCGCGGTTTTTTTGTTTGCCCGACGGGATCAATCGAACATCACCGTGGGATTGAGTTCGGCGGGGCTCTTCCAGTCGATCCCGTACTTTTCTTTGAGGAGCCTCTTCTTCATCCCCCAATAGACGTGGCAAAACCCGATCCCATGCGGGAAATTCTTCAATTTTTCTTGAAGTTCGGCTTCGAGTTCCTCGCGGATGGCGAGATATTGCGGTGTGTATTCGACAGGATCTTTCAGCATGATTGCCCCCTTTCCAATAAAACGAGCGTTTCGACATGGCGCGTCTGCGGGAACATATCGAAGGGTTGGACGAGCGAAATTCGATATATGGGGTCGGGATTTGCGCACTTGACGAGTTCCCCCTTCTCCGTGACGGCGAGCGAGCCCGTCAAAATGCCCACGTCGCGCGCGAGCGTGGCGGGATTGCAGGAGATGAGCGCGATTCCGGGAACGGCGCGCTCCTGCAAAAGGAGCAAAACGCTGCGCTCTACGCCCGTGCGGGGCGGATCCAAAACGACGAGGCCGGGGCGCCCGTCCGCCAAAATGCCTTTGAGTTCCTCCTCCACCCGTCCGCAGATGTTGAACATCTTTCCGCCGAGCCCGTTGCGCTCTTTGAGGCGTTCGGCACAGGCGGAGGCCTCGGGCACGACCTCTATGCCGTACGCCCGCGCGCACTTTTTGGCGAACATGGCAGTGAGAAGCCCCCCGCCCGAATAACAATCGACGACGGTATCCCCCTCTTCCGCGAGGGACACGGCGCGCGCGTACAGTTTGCCGCGGACGTTATCGTTGACTTGCAAAAAGGTCTGCACGCCCGCCTCGTACACGATGCCGTCGTCCGCGCTCTCGTAAAAGCCCTTGCCCTTCAACAGGGTGAACTGCTTGCCGAACACGACGTTGGTCCTTTCGGGATTGTAATTGAGGTAAAAACTGTACTCGGGAAAGATGTTATCGAGCAAAAAGAGGAAATAGTCGATGCCTTTGATCTCGGGCTCGGCCGTGACGAGGGCGACGATGAATTTCTTCTTGATCTCGCGGACGACGATGTGCCGCAGTTGGCCCTTGCCCGTCTCCTCGTCGTAGCCGTCGAGCCCGCACTTTTCCATGAAGCCGTAGAGGGCGGAAATGACCGCCTTTGCCCATGCGGGATGGATGGGACACTCCTCCGTTTCCACGATGCGGTGGGAGCGTTCGGCATAGAAGCCGATGACGTTTTTCTCGTTCCGCCGCCCGATGGGCATTTGCAGTTTGTTGCGGTAGCCGTACTCCTTTTCGCTGCGGAGGCAGAAGTTGACTTTTGCCTCGACGCCGCCGATCTTTTTGAGGGCGTCGCGGACGAGTTCGGTTTTCAGGCGGAGTTGGGGGCGGTAGCGCAGGTGTTGCAGTTGGCACCCGCCGCAACGGTAAAAGACGGGACAACGGGGACGCACCCTGTCCTCCGCGGGGGTGATGATCTCGGTGACCGCGGCATAGGCGACGTTCCCACGCACCTTCAAAACGCGCACCTCGGCGCGCTCCCCGGGGAGCAGGTAGGGAATGAAGAGGGTCACGCCCCCGCTGTATGCGATGCCCTCGCCCTGCGTGCCCGTTGCGACGGCTTCCACGGTGAGAAGATCGTTTTTTTGCATGCGCTACCTCCCGATTCTCCTGACGACGGCGTTCATGGAGCGCTGGCACAGGAAGATGAGAAAATCATAGGCGGCAAACATGGCCGTGCCGCCGAAAAAGACGATGTAATAGAGATATTCCGCCGCGAAGGGGTACCATGTAGCGCCCGAAAAGCCCAAAAAACCATCGAGCGTGAACCACATCAAAAGGAGGGCGCCGTCAAACCAGAGCGCTTTGCCGAGAAAAACGAGAAGATGGAGCCACCCCTTTTGAATGTATTTCTTCTGGAAAAAGTTGACGATGGGATGGAGCCCGAAAAAGACGGCGAAGGGCAAAAGTTGGAACACCGAAAATCCGCAAAAGAGAAAGGCGAGCAAAAACGAGCCGACGTGCGCCGCGATTGCCCCTCCCCAATACCCCTTTGACAGGGGAAGCATGAGGGCGAATACGGCGAGAAGATACCCTCCCGCCAACATGAAATTGACGTAGCCGCCGAGGGTGAGCGCAAGGGCGGCGACGGCGCATGCGATCGCGGAGAGGGCGATCTCAAACGACTTGGAGGGGCGTTTCATGGTTTAACGGCAACCGTAACAGCAGAGATTGAAGAGGCAGTTGACGCAGAGATAGGTATAGCACATCGAGGCGCAGGTGGAGCACCAATTCCCCCCCATCTGCCCGCCGTCGGAAGCGGATGCGGGATCGGGATCGGTGTTGGGCGCGCCCCCCGTCTGTTGCTGGTAGTGTGCGCGCGCGTTGAGTTTATCGTACGTCTCGCGGTACTTGGAATTGGCGGGATCGAGTTGCATGGCGATCTCCAACTGCTTTTTGCATTCGTTGATCCAATTCTTTTTATAGAAAACGACCGACTGCAAATAGTGCCACTCCGCGTTGCGCTCGTTAAAGCCGTCGAGGAGTTGCTGGGCGCGGGAATAATCCCCCTTGCGGATGGCGTCGGCGACGGCGTTGAAGGCGTCGGGCCCCGAGGTGTTGCGCTTTTTTTCGCGCCGCTCGTCCATGATCTCGCGGTAGGCGGCCTCGATCTTGGTGAGCATGCGCGCGGCGCGGTTGCCCTCCTCGCCGTCCTTCCACTTCTCCTCGTCGTATTTCGCTTTGAGGCGTTCGTAACTCGCGGTCACTTCTTCGTCCGTTGCCGTTTCCTCTACGCCCAAAAGTTCGTAATTTTCGTTGTTCATGGTTTTATTTTACTCCGATCATGATATTTTCTTGCATTTTTCGCTCCCGCTCCCCCTTCATTACCCGCTCCGTTTCGAGGGGGATGCCGCGCAGGATGACGTTATCCGTCAAATCGCGGTTGAAGGGGAAAATGACGCCCCCGAGGCTCTCGCGCATGGAATAAAAGAGGGTATCGAAGAGGAAGGAGATCTCCGCCCCGTCCTTTTCCATGAGTTCGGCGCGGCCGGCGCGGCCGTAGGCGAGCACAAAGGGATTGTACCCCTTTTTGCGGATGTCCTTATCGTAATCGTCGAGCGCATCGATGAGATACACCCACTTGCCGAGGGTATAGAAGAGTTCGGAGGTGGCCTCCGTCGCCTTCTCCCGCAACAGATGCTCAGAAAGGCTCCGCATCATGCAGGCCGTGGGGTCGGCGGCGACGTCGGGGGAGGCGACCCTCTCCTTTTCCGCCCGCGCCTGATCGCGCATGTAGGTCTCGACGATGGCGACGAGCGCGGGATACCTCTTTTGGGCCCGCTTGAAGCCCTTTTTGAACCACAGCCGCTTGCCCCTGCCCCGTCCGCCGTCCTCGATGTCGTCGGTGAGTTTGTAGTAGGCGAGCACCGTGTTGAGGGCGCCGAGTTCCTCGGTGAGGGGGTCGCTCACGGCGATGGGGCGCTTGCGGATGGCGTGCTCGAAGCAGTTTTGCCGCTCGATCTTCACATCGACGCCCGCGATGTTGTGGACGAGAGCGGAGAGAAAGGTCACATCGTAGGTGAGCCCGATGCGCGCGCGTTGGCCGCATGCCTTGCCGATGCTCTTGCACAGGCCGCAGTAGAGGGCCTTGTAGAGCATGAAATCCTTGATGCAGAGGTTGGGCAGGTCGTATCTGACGTATCCGAACACCTTATTCCCCCCGGTAGAAGCCCACTTTGCGGTACACCTTGTCCAGCGTTTTGCGGGCGACTTTGTAGGCGCGCTCCGCCCCCTTTTGCAGGGCGTCGGCAAGGAATTTTTTATCCGCGAGCAGTCTCTTTTGCTCCGCCTGTATGGGCGAGAGGACGTCCGCGACGGTCTCGCCGACGGCGAGTTTGAACTCCCCGTACCCCTTGCCCTCAAAGGCGCGTTCGGCCTCCTCCACGGTGCAACCTGCAAAGGCGGCGTAAATGTTGAGCAAATTGGTGACCCCCGGCTTCTCCGCGGAGGCGCGCACGCAGTTATCGCTGTCGGTGACGGCGCGCTTGAACTTGCGCATGACGGTATCCCTGTCGTCGGTCAAAAAGACGGCCGCGTTGGGGTTTTCATCCGATTTGCTCATCTTCTTCGCGGGGTCTTGGAGGGAGCGGATGCTTGCGCCGTCCCGCTTGATGAGGGGCTCGGGCACGCGGAAGGTCTCCCCGTAGCGGTTGTTGAAGCGCAGGGCGATATCGCGCGCGAGTTCGACATGCTGTTTCTGGTCGGCGCCGACGGGGACATAGTCGGCGCGGTAGAGCAGGATATCGGCCGCCATCAGCACGGGATAGTCCATGAGCCCCATGTTGATGTTTTCGGCGTGTTTTTGGGATTTATCCTTGAACTGCGTCATGCGGGAGGCCTCCCCCACATAGGTGCAGGTGTTGAGCACCCAGCAAAGTTCGGCGTGTTGGGGGACGTGCGACTGCACATAGAGCACGCAGGCCTCGGGATCGAGCCCGCAGGCGAGGTAGGTGGCGGCCAGTTCCACGGTGCGGCGGCGGAGTTCGGCGGGTTCCTGCCGCACGGTGATGGCGTGCATATCGGCGATCGCGAAGAAGCAATCGTATTCGTTCTGCATGGCCAGCCAGTTGCGGACGGCGCCCGCGTAATTGCCGATGGTGAGGTTTCCGCTCGGCTGAACGGCCGAGTACATGATCTTCTTATCCATATAAATACCCAGTTTGATTCTATTATACCACACCCTTGCGCAAATTGCAACGGCTATCCGTGACGGTTTCGTAAAAATTCGCCCGCGGCCGATATACGCGGAAAAAATCTTTGCAAAAGCATTGAAATTTCTGCAAGAAACATGTATAATGGTAGCACCACACAAACAAAATATGACCTGTTGATTCACGATCGCGGCATTGTGCGTCTCTTTTTTGTGTATCTAACAGGTATCGGTGTTTGTGTGGTGACAAATCCGTCGGGGAGACGCCTTTTGCGGTGTGTCCTTGCGGACACACCTTATTTTTTATGAAAGGAGGAAACCACCATGCACAAGAGAGGATTCACCACTACTCTCGCACTCTTCTCCGCCGTCTGTCTGTTGGCAGGTTGCGGAGGAGGCACCACGCCCGGCGGCACGACCCCGGGAGGAACGACTCCCGAAGGGGGCGATACGCCCGGGCTACACGTCCACGACGGGACGAACTATCTTTCGCACGGCGGCGCTTGTTCGTGCGGCAAGACCTTCCCTGCGGGCGACCACGTATGGGACACAGACAACAAATGTACGGTGTGCGGCTATGAACTTCCCGTGACGGACGGGCTCGTGTACACCGAGGTGGAGGGCGGCCTTAAAGTCGGCTACGATTGGGAGAACGCCAAACTGACCGCGGCGGAGACCATCGTCATCCCCGCCTATCACGACGGCAAGAAGATCGTCGAAGTACAGGGATATTACGATGGCGAAACGGCGTCCGAGGCCCGCTTTGCGGGCGCAACTTTTAAGACGGTCGCCGTGCCCAACACCGTGAAGAGCATCCCGACCTACACCTTCTTCGGCAATGAGGGGCTCGAAACCGCCTATATCGGCGGCGGCGCGCTCGGCGACGAAGTTTTCTCTTGCTCCACCGTGAAGAAAGCCTTCATCAAGGCGCAGGCCATCGGCGATATGACGTTTACCTATACGACGGACGGCAAAACCATGACCCCCTGCCCCATCGAGGAGGCGGAGATCGACTGCACGGGCGCGATCGGCGGCTATACGTTCTATACCTGCCCCAACCTTGTCAAGGCAAGGATTGCGGGCGAAACCATCGGCGACTACACATTTTGTCAGTGCGCCGCCCTCAAAGAGGCGGAAATTACGCGCGGCACATTCGGAGGAGCAGTCAAGGGAGAGCGGACATTCCAGGAATGCAAGGCGCTCGAAAAGGTGACCCTTCCAGCAAATCTGACCGCCATTCCCGCGAAAATGTTTTGGTTCTGCACCCATCTGCGGGAGTGCGACATTCCCGAGACGGTAACGGAGATCGGCGACAATGCATTCGACGAATGTCGCCACCTCATCCGCATCACCCTCCCCGCGGGTCTGCAAACGGTGGGAGAGGACGCCTTCAAACTGTGCGGACGGCTC
>CANQAZ010000068.1 GCA_947589555.1 uncultured Clostridia bacterium
TACGGTGCGGCCGAAAGCCTGACGCGCGAAATGTGCATGGAACTGATCGACTACATAACGGTGGGCGAAAAGAACGACACCGGAGAACGCGAGGTCCATATCTACTACAAGTTTCTTGCGGACGAAAGTTTGGAAGAATTCAGAAAAAACAAAATAAAAACCGTCCCATAAGGCACAAGAGCCACGGGACCTGCGGGGCCGCAAGGCGAGCAGGGAGAACAGGGCGAACAGGGCGAAGTCGGCGCGACGCCCGTGATCACCGCGGCGGCGGAGACGGGGGAACCCGGGACGGACGTGACCGTGGTGCAGACGGGCACCCCCGAGGCGCCTATCCTCACCTTCACCATTCCCCGCGGCGAGCCCGGTGCGGCGGCCGCGCAAGCGGCCGCCGTCGCCGACGTCCCTTCGCCCGAGACGGCCGATGCGCCCACCGTGGCGGCCACCCTCAACGCCCTCCTTGCCAGCCTCCGCGCGGCGGGCATCCTCGCCTCCGATAATTGAGGGAGAACGGCAAAGAGCGGCATAAAACAGAACGTCACAAAAGAGGAGCGCGCGCCCGCAGGAAATTTCCTGCGGGCGTTTTTGCTCCGTTGTTTTATGATTGCGGAAAAAACGTATATAATAGTGGAGACCTTCCGTCATGCCGCGCGGCAGACGAAAACAAAGACAGAGACAAAGACAGAAACAGAAGCAAGGACAGAGACAGAGACAAAGACAGAAACGGAAGCAAGGACAGAGACAGAGACAAAGACAGAAACGGAAGCAAGGACAAAGACAGAGGCAAAGACGGAAACGGCGATGGGAACAAAGACAAAGAAAGAGATGAAAACGAAAACAAAGACAGAGGGAAAGACGGAAACGATGGCAAGGACAAAGACGGGGAAAGTGAAAGAGAAAGAAAAGGAAACAAGGATGGCGACAGAGGCCGGGACGGAGGAGAGGACGGAAAGGGAGTGGCATGCCCTCTCGGCGGAGGAGGCGCTGAAAGCGCTCGGCTCCTCGGAAGAGGGGCTCACCTCGGAGGAGGCAAAAAAGCGGCTTTCCGCTTGCGGCCCCAATACCCTCAAAGAGGGCAAAAAAAAGAGCGTGTGGCGCATGCTCTTCGAACAGTTGTGGGACGTGATGATCCTCATTCTCCTCGCCGCCGCCGTCGTCTCCCTCGCCTTTGAAGAATGGGCGGAGGCCGTCGTCATCTTCGTCATCATCGTCGTGAACGCCGTCATCGGCGTCGTGGAGGAAAAAAAGGCCGCAGACGCCCTTGCGGCGCTCAAAAATTTGAACGCGCCTACCGCCCGCGTTCTGCGGGACGGGAAGGAGAGCGTTTTGCCCGCCGCCGAACTCGTGCCCGGGGACATCGTCTTTTTGGAGGACGGATGCGTCGCGCCCGCGGATATCCGCCTGCTCAAAGAATCCAACCTCAAAATGCAGGAGGCCGCGCTGACGGGGGAGAGCGTGCCCGTCGATAAGGACGCGCCCACCCTCTGCCCCGCAGACGCGCCCATCGGAGACCGCGTCAACATGGTCTACTCCTCCTGCGTTGCGACCTACGGCACGGGGACGGGCGTCGTCGCGGAGACGGGCATGCGCACCGAGGTGGGGCGCATCGCCGGCATGCTCTCCGAGACCGACGAGACGGCCACCCCCTTGAAGCGCAAACTCAACAAAGTGGGCAAGGCGCTCTCCGTTTTGGGCGTGGCGATCGCCCTCGTCATGCTCTGCATCGGGCTCATCTACGATGTGGAAAACTGGAAAACGGCCCTGCTCACCGCCATTTCCCTCGCCATTTCGGTCATCCCCGAGGGGCTCCCCGCGACGGCGACCGTCGTGATGGCCCTCGGCGTTCAGCGCATGGCCAAGCGGCAGGCGCTGGTGCGGAAACTGCCCGCCGTGGAGACGCTGGGCAGCGCCACCGTCGTGTGTTGCGACAAGACGGGCACCCTCACCCTCAACAAGATGACCGTCGTCCGCTTTTTCCCCGCCGAGGAGGCGTTGCAGGGGAGGCCCGTCAGACTTTCCGAGGGGGAGAGGGGGAAGGAGACCCTCTCCCGCGGGCAACTTCTCCGCGCCGCCGCCCTCTGCAACAACGCCGCAAAGGACGGCAAGGGGGGAACGCTCGGCGACCCCACCGAGGGCGCCCTCCTCTACTTTGCCGAGGAGTTCGGCGTGGACGGCGAAGCCCTCCTCAAAGAGTGCCCGCGCGTTTACGAACAGCCCTTCGATTCCGAGCGCAAGCGCATGTCCTCCGTCAACCGCACGAAGGAGGGGCTAATTGTCTACACCAAAGGGGCGGCGGACGAACTGCTTCCCCGTTGCGATAAAATTTTGGCGGGCGACGAGGTGCGCCCGATGACGGAGGAGGACAGGGAGGCCGTCCTCAAAACGGCCTATGCAATGTCCGAAGAGGCCCTCCGCGTGCTCGGCTTTGCAACGCGCGCCGTGGACCATGTTCCCGCCGAGGGGGAGGACGTGGAGGAGGGGCTCGCCTTTGTGGGGCTCACCTGCATGATCGACCCGCCGCGCACCGAAGTCATCGGCGCGGTGAGAAGTTGCCACGAGGCGGGCATCCGCGTCGTGATGATCACGGGGGACCACAAGGTGACGGCCGTTGCCATCGGCAGGGCCCTCGGCATCTACGAAGAGGGGAATACCGCCGTGACGGGCGCGGAACTTGCCGCCATGACGGACAGGGAACTCGACGAAAGGGTGAAAACGGCGACGGTGTTTGCCCGCGTATCGCCTTCCGATAAATTGCGCATCATGCAATCGTTGCAACGTACGGGCGAAGTGGCCGCCATGACGGGGGACGGCGTGAACGACTCCCCCGCGTTGAAGGCGGCGGATATCGGCATTGCGATGGGCTCGGGCACCGACGTAGCAAAGGACGCCGCCGATATGGTGCTCATGGACGACAACTTTACGACCATCGAGAGCGCCGTGCGCGAGGGCAGAAGGGTGTACCGCAACATCCAGAAGGTCATCCAATACCTGCTCTCGGGCAACATCGCCGAAATTCTGGTGCTGTTTGTGGCGACCCTCTTCAACCTGCCCGCCCCCCTCCTTGCGATGCACGTTCTCATCATCAACCTTGTGACGGATACCCTGCCCGCGCTCGCCCTCGGGGTGGACCCCGCAGACAGGAACGTGATGAAAACGCCCCCCGTCAAGAGCGGGACGCTGTTTGAAAGGGGGCTCGTGTGGAGGGTGGCGCTCCACGGCGCATTCATCAGCGCGGCGACCCTCGCCGCCTACTTCATCGGGCTCGACGTGTACGACAAGGAGGGCAGTCACCTCGTCTCCATGACGATGGCCTTTGCCGTGATCGCCTGTTCGCAACTCATCCATGCCCTCAGCCAGCGCTCCAACATCGATTCCATCTTCGCCCGCGGAAACGGGCACAATCCCACCCTCTTTGCGATGATGGCGCTCTCCTTTGCCATCGCCGCGGCCGTGCTCTTTATTCCGCCGTTGCAGTCCTTCTTCCGTTTCACCTTCCTCACGTGGGAGGAGTACCTCGTCGTGCTGGCGCTCTCCGTTGCGCCGACCGTGTTGGTGGAACTTTCCAAAGTCGTCATCCGCATCCTGCGCCGCCGCGGCAAGCAGGTGGGATAAATGGGAGATAATATGAAAATTGCCTTTTTCGACGCCAAAGATTACGACATAACCTCCTTTACGCGGTGCGGGGAGGAGGGGATACGATTCAAATTTTACGAGACCAAGCTGGACGAGGACACCGTGGGGCTTGCAAAGGGGTTCGACGGCGTGTGCGTATTCGTCAACGACAGGGTGAACGCCGCCGTCGTGGACAGGCTGTACGAGTACGGCGTGCGCATCGTCGCCCTCCGCTGTGCGGGATATAACAACGTGGACCTCGAACGGTGCTTCGGCAAGATCCACGTGGTGCACGTGCCCGCCTATTCCCCCTACGCCGTGGCCGAGCATACGATGGCCCTCCTCCTGACCTCGGTGAGGCGCATCCACAAGGCCTATAACAGGACGAAGGATTTCAATTTTTCGCTCAACGGGCTGACGGGGTTCGATCTGCACGGCAAGACGGTGGGGGTCGTCGGCACGGGCAAGATCGGGCGGGTGTTCATCGATATTTGCAGGGGGTTCGGCATGCGCGTCGTCGCCTACGACAAGTACCCGAGCGGGGAGGGAAACATCGAATATGTGCCCCTCGACGCCCTTTTGCGGGAGAGCGACGTCATCTCCCTCCATTGCCCCCTCACCGAGGAGACCCACCACCTCATCGGCAGGGAGGCGTTTACGAAAATGAAGAAGGGGGCCATCCTCCTGAATACCTCGCGCGGGGCGCTCATCGACGCAGAGGCCCTCCTCGACGCCATCAAACAGCGCATCGTGGGCGCGGCCTGCCTCGACGTGTACGAGGAGGAATCGGATATCTTCTTCCGCGATTTTTCGGGACACATCGTGGAGGACGACGTGCTTGCAAGGCTCATCTCCATGCCAAACGTCATCGTGACGAGCCACCAGGCCTTTTTGACCGAGGAGGCCCTTGCCAACATCGCCGAGACGACGGTGCATAATTTGACGGCGTTCCGCGACGGCGATCTCCCCGAAAACGAACTGTGCTACCGCTGCGGAAAAATAGAGGATTGCAAAAAATCCCGCAGGCAGAGGTGCTTTTGACGGGGGGGGATAAGTTGACGCCGCAGAAGGGCTGTGCGGGCGGAGAAGTTGACGCCGCAGAAAGACAGTGCGGGCGGATAAGTTGACGCCGCAGAAAGACAGTGCGGGCGGATAAGTTGACGCCGCAGAAGGGCTGTGCGGGCGGCAGGGAAAGGAGCAAAAAAGCGACCCGATGGGCGCAAAAAAGCGATTTGAAGGACGCAAAAAAGCGACCGCGCGGAGGCGATCGCTTTTTTGGTAGAACACAGGAGTGATTTCTTCGCCGAAATCGTGATCGGCGCGTTCGGAGCGCCCGTCAAAGACGGTTTTTCCCCTTAGGCGGAAGGTTCTTCTGCCGCCTCTGCATTGAAATAGATCCTGCCGGTCTCTTGATTGAGCCCGATCGAAATATTCCACGTTTCCCCGTCGGCATATACCGTAAATTCTCCGTCCGCACGTTTTTCAATGACGGGGTCCTCGAAATATTCCGTCGTGCCGTCGTTCCCCACCTTGCCGATTGCAAAGAGCAGGATGAATGCGATCTCTGTCGCATTGGGAGTAATGTAATAAGCGTCGTATCCCCACGTTTTATCGGTGTTTTGATAGTGCACGCGGAAACCGTCCTGCGCCGTTTCGGGCTTGATATTGCCCGCTTCATCCAATTCGAAATAAAATTCTTCGGTGGCGCCCACCTCGTCGTATGCCGCATATCCGTACAGCATCCAATCGGTTGTGCCGTCTTTGCCGTAGGTCAACTCGAGCATGGGATACATCCGTGCATGGAGACTGCCATCCCCCCACTGCAAAGAATCCTTACAGAAGAGAGTCATCACCCGGTCCCCGACGTTGCCTGCATCGATCGCATCGGAGACATAGATCCGCTCTCCCTTTTTGAAATAAAACTCACCGAGAAAATGTTCAAAGTTGATCGTTTCGGCATCCGCGGGGATCCATTGTATATCATAAAAAAGCGCTTTGCGAACGCCGTTATCCTCGGTGATGAAGTAATAAATGAGATAGATGTTTCCGTCATCGAATTCGCGGCCGACCCAAATTTTTCCTCGCGCAGACGTCCCGTCCCAAATGTAATTCAAGTCTTCTCTATATTCGTTATAGAAGCGAAGATAGGAACTCTCGTAACTCCACAAGTCCTCAAAATTGTAATACCATATCTTTCCGCTGACGTCGAGCCCTCCTGCCCCGAAATAGCCCTCTTCAATATAGCGGAGGGATCCTGCCTCGGGCGCCTCGCAGTCCTCGATCGTATCGGTGACGATAAAATCGCCGTGTACGACGGCAAAGTCGTCTGCGGGATCGGCGCTCCCCCACGCAAGATCGAGCGCATAATGTCTGCCGTTCTCGTCTGTGAGCGTATAGCCGCCGTCGTCCTTTGCGAGCGTAAAGCCCTCCGCCGCCACCTTGACATCCTCCTCGTTCACATAGGACAGCACGGCGGAGACGCCCTGCACGTCCGTCCCGTTCGGCTTGAAGGATAGGGTGATATCTTGGGTGTATTCGTCGTAATCGTCTTTCTCAAATACGATTTGCCCCGCAACTGAGACTTCGTCGCCGGAAGGCGCTTCCTCTTCCCCACAGGCAACGAGGAGCGCGCCGCAGATGAGGAGCGCCACCGAACAACCCACAAGAAGCAAACGTTTCATCAATTTTGTCATTTCTTCCTCCCGTGCCGGGCAAATTTTTTTGCACGACAAGTACAATTCTATAATATATCCGTTTTTATCAAATTGCAACTAAATTCCGCGTATTTTTCTGCCCCTATACAATATAGTAATCGCAGACATTGATTTGTTTGGAAAAATCATACGCCTGTCAAGCGGCTTTTGCGGCATAAACCGACGTTGCCTCAAACTTCGAAAGAAAGCAAAAAACCCCAGCCGAAAACAGTGCGGCTAAGGTTTTTCGTGGTACACCATTTGATAACAAATCCGAACGCTCGATTTCCTCTAATGAGATCCGAATTGTTCCGTCCTTGT
>CANQAZ010000069.1 GCA_947589555.1 uncultured Clostridia bacterium
CTTTTTCCTTTTCATTTTTTCTACCTCCTGATTTTTATATCAACGCCCATTGCTCGTCATAATATGTATCGCTCGGGGTCCAATCCTCCACTATATACCGTCGATAAACAGGTATCGCCACCAACACCATATCCAGTTGTTTTAGGGCGTCGCACGCTTCGAACACCTTTGCTTTATCGTGCATATCCAATTCCAACTCAAACAGATGATTCGTCTCTGTGGAGGGCAATTTCAGCGTTTCCGTCCATTTCGTGATCTTAACACACGGAGAAATATCCTGATATTCAATGGAGACAATTGCTGCGACGTCATCCACCACAGAAAAATCTTGAAATCCGATCTCCCCCATGTCATCATACGCGCTTCTGAGGATCACCTCTACCTTATTATCCTCATAGTCTTTATCCAATGCAAATGACGGATCGCTTCGCGACTCATATTGCTCCAACAAAAACAGATCCCTTTCGCTCAACGGGATCTCCGATCTGTCCGGTCCCTTTTCGCCGCACGCCGCCGGCACGCCCACGACCGCGCACACCGCAATGAGACACACGACTGCACCCAAAAACTTCTTCCTTTTCATTTTTTCTACCTCCTGATTTTTATATCAACGCCCATTGCTCGTCATAATATGTATCGCTCGGGACCCAATCATACTCCACATATCGGCGATAAACAGGTTCCGCTATCAACACCATATCCAGTTGTTTCAGGGCGTCGCACGCTTCGAACACCTTTGCTTTATCGTGCATATCCAATTCCAAATAAAACAGATGATTCGATTTTGTTGAGGGCAATTTCAGCGTTTCCGTCCGTTTCGTGATCGTGACATAGGGATAATTATAACAATATTTTATGGAGACGATCTCTGCGACGTCATCCACCACAGAAAATTCTTGAAATCCGATCTCCCGCAGGTCGTCATAAGCGCTTCGGAGAATCACCCTCACCTTGTTATCCTCAAAGTCGTCATCGACCGACGGCTCGCGGAGCGGCTTATGTTGCTCCAACAAATACAGATCCCATTCGCTCAACGGGATCTCCGTTCTGTCCGGTCCCTTTTCGCCGCACGCCGCCAGCACGCCCACGACCGCGCACACCGCAATGAGACACACGACTGCACCCAACAACTTCTTCCTTTTCATTTTTTCCACCCTTGCCTTTCTGTTACCGCTTTTGCAACGAGCCGCCCGGCCGCACCCAACAACTTTTCCCTGTTCATTTTCCACTCCTCGTCTTTATGTTACTGATTTTCACAAAAATGTCAAGTATTTACAAAAATTTTCACACATTTTTCATTCCCCTCTCCCCCTCGTGTCTCTTTCTCCCTCTACTCCCAGTAGAATCCGCCCTCTTTGCCTTCCCCTCATCTTTCCCACACGCCAAAGCCGCCCCGCGCATTCGCCCCCCAACTTGCCCTCCCCTTGCGTAAAGGGGAGCCTTCCTTATGGCTTTCGGGAAAAAGGCGACCCATGATTGCGGAGCCTTTTCCCGCAATGGCTCCGCCAACCGACTTGCCCTCCCCTTGCGTAAAGGGGAGGGTGTCCCGTAGGGACGGGTGGGGATCCGCCCTCTCCACCCCCTCCCCCCTCTCCACCCCCTTCCCCCTCGTGTCCCTTTCTTCCTCTACCCCCAGTAGAATCCGCCCTTTCCGCCCTCTTTCCCTCTACTCCCAGTAGAATCCGCCCTTTCCGCCCTTTCCGCCCTTTCCTCCCTCTCTTCTCCTTCCCCTCCGCCGCCCCTTTCCCACTCTACTCACAGTAGAATTTTTTCTTTTTTCAAAAAACCTTGTCATGTACTTCTTCTTTTCCAACTTTTTTGTGTTACGCTATCTATGTAAGAGGTGAGTATATGACAACGCAGAGCCCGCGGCAAACGAAAAACGCTCCCCGATGCGCCAAGCGCGGCAACCGCGCAAGCGGCTGTTGCGCGCGGCGCAACGGGGAGCGTTAAAAGCGGAAAAAAATTTTTTAAGGCGGAAAATTCAAACTTGCATCAAGCGCATTTTTCGATTATTGCACCGCTCGGAAAAATCCCGAAACCGAAAAATGCAACCGCGCAAAAAGCCGCAAGCCGAAAAGCCCAAAACCTCGATCAAGCCTCAAAGCGGTAGGCCGATTTGTAGCAGTAGATCTCGCCGGGTTTCAGAACGGAACTGCCTTTTGCGGCATATTCGGGCACGTTGGGGTTGTTGGGGATCATCTGCGTTTCGAGGCAGAAGCCCGCGCGTTTGCCGTAAAAATTGTGCTTGCCCTGTTGGTTCAGCCCGTTCCCGGCGTAAAATTGCACGGACGGCATATCGGTGAAGCAGGTCATGGCGATGCCCGTTTTTTTGCTTTTGACGACGGCGTACTTCACAAATTCGCCGCATTTATTTTTGAGCACGTGGCAATGGTCGTAGCCGTTGCCTTGCCTCAGGTCGATGTCGGAAGCGCCGATGTCCCGCCCGATCTCCTTCGGCGTGTTGAAATCGAAGGGCGTGCCCGCGACCATGCGGAATCCGCCCACGGGGATCATCGTCGCATTCGTGGGGGTGATGAGGTCGCAGTCCAGCCACATCTCGTGGTCAAGCACGGTGCCGTCCGCCTCGCCGTTCAAATTGAAGTAGGCGTGGTTGGTGAGGTTGAGCGCCGTCGTTTTGTCCGTTTCCGCGCGGTACGAAAGGGTGAGGGTGTTCTGTGCAAAGGTGAAGCGCACTTCCGTTTTCAGCGTGCCGGGATAATTTTCCTCGCCGTCGGGCGAAAGGAGAGAAAGGACGAGGGTTTCGCCTTCGATCTTGTGCGCCCAGATCTTTTTGTCGAATCCCGATTTTCCGCCGTGGAGATGATTTCCGCGGTCGTTGCAATAAAGTTGATATTCTTTGCCCTCGATGGTGAGTTTGCCCCCGCCGATGCGGTTGCCGAAGCGGCCGATGAGCGCGCCGAGGTAGCCCCCGTTCTGCTCGTAGCCCGCGACGTCGTTGTAGCCCAAAACGACGTCGGTGGGAACGCCGTTGCGGTCGGGCACCACGATGCTCTGCACCACGCCGCCGTAGTTGAGCACGGTCGCGCTCGCCGCGCCGTCCGCAAGGGTGAATGCGAGCACTTCCCGCCCGTCCCGCGTTTTTCCGAAAATCCGTTGTGTGATCATAGTCCTCTCCTTTTTTGCCCTTCCTTTTTTTCCATTATAGCATAACCTGCCGCGCTTGTAAATATTTTCCGCGAATTTCCGCAAACTCAAAACATGCAGAAAAAGTTTATCCCCCTCGCCGTGTTCTTTGCGGCCCTCCTCGTTTTTCTCGCCCACTTCGGCACCCGCTACACGACGGCCGCCCGCCCCGCCTTCGCCTTTGCCGAGAGCGAAAAGGAGATCTTCCTCACCTTTGACGACGGCCCCTCCACCAAAGTGACGGGGGCCATCCTCGACGTGCTGAAAGAAGAAAGGACGCCCGCGACCTTCTTCGCCGTGGGCGAGCACATCCCCGGCCGCAGGGAAATTTTGCAACGCGCCGTGGCCGAAGGACACTCCGTGGGCGTCCACTCCATGACCCACGTCTACAAGGAGATCTACGCCTCGGACGCCTCCCTCCTCAAAGACGTGGCCGACTGCGCCGCGGCCATCGAGGAGGCGACGGGGGTGAAGCCCACCCTCTACCGCTTCCCCTACGGCGGGGAGAGGCGCAAGCGCCAGCGCGCCCTCATCGAGGCGCAGGGCTACACCGTGGTGGGCTGGAACGCCGAATGCGGGGACGGCATCGCCAAAGACGCGACGGCCGAGAGCATCTTTGAGACCGCCGTGCGCACCGCGGGAAAGAAGAGGAGGGTCGTCCTCCTGTTGCACGACGGCGCGGGGCACGAAGCGACCGCCGAGGCCCTGCCCCGCATCATCGCGCACTTCCGCGAAGAGGGATTCGCCTTTCGCGCCCTTTGAGAAGGCGGGAGGCCGCCTTGCCGAGAAAGCCCGCGGGCACCAGCGCGGCGGAGGGCAAGAGGACGGCCGCCCACTGCGCCGCGGTGAGGGGCACGAGCCCGAAGGCCGCACAGAGGGGCGGGACGACGACGAGGAGGACGTTGACCCCCACCCCGACGGCGACGGTGACGAGGAGGGCGGGATTGGAGAAAAATTCCGCCGCCCGCCCGCGCTCCGCGTGCACGTTGAAGGCGTGGAAGAGTTCGCACAGCGAGAGGGCGAGAAAGGCCGCCGTGCGGGCCGCCGCGCTCCCCCAGTGCCCCAGCCCGTAGACGAACACGCCGAGGACGACGGCCGTCTGCAAGAGGGCGTACGCCCCCATCGAAAGGAGGGAACGGGGAGAGAAAATTTCGCGGTCGGAGACGGGCCCCCGCTCCATCGTGCCCGCCGTGCGCTCCACCCCGAGCGCCAGAACGGGAAGGGAATCGGTGATGAGGTTGACCCATAAAAGTTGGGTGGACGTCAAAAATCCCACCCGCCAAAAGGCAAGGGAGGCGACGAGCACGCACAGCACCTCGGCCAAATTGGTGGCGAGGAAGAAGGCGATGGTCTTTTTGATGTTGAAAAAGACGTTGCGCCCCTCCTCCACCGCCTTGACCATCGTGGAAAAATCGTCGTCCATGAGCACCATGTCCGCCGCGCCCTTTGTGACGTCGGTGCCCGAGCCCATTGCGACCCCCACGTCGGCCGCGCGCAAGGCGGGCGCATCGTTGACGCCGTCCCCCGTCATGGCGACGACCTCGCCGCGGGCCTGCAACGCCTTGACGATCTGCGATTTGTGCTTGGGCGACACCCGCGCGTAGACCGAATATTTTTGCACGTTTTGGGCGTATTCCGCCCCCATTTCGTCAATTTGCTCCCCCGTGACCACTTCTTCACGGGAGGAGGCGACGCCGAGGCGGGAGGCGATCGCAAAGGCGGTTTCGGGGCTGTCCCCCGTGATCATGACCGTTTTGACCCCCGCGCGGGCGCATGCCGCTACCGCCTCCCGCGCGCCCTTTTTGGGGGGATCGAGCATGGCCGCGAGCCCCAAAAAGACGAGCCCGCGCTCCTCCTCCCCTTCCCCCTCCGCAAAGGCGAGCACCCGCATGGCCTGCCGCTCAAAACCCACACAACGCTGTGAGATAAGCGCCCGATCGGCCGCCGTGAGGGGGCGCGCGCCCCCCTCCGTTTGCAACCGCGTGCACAATTTGAGGAGGACCTCCGCGCTCCCCTTGACGAAGAGAGCGCGCCGCCCCTCCGCTTGGGCGTACACCGACATGAGCCGCCGCTCCGACGAGAAGGGCGTGCCCCCGAGGGCGCGGTACTCCGTTTTTACGCCGCAACGATCGGCATATTCGAGCAGGGCGACCTCGGTGGGGTCGCCCACGTAATTTCCCCCCTCCCCCTTGACCGAATGGCAGATGCGCATGCACCGCAAAAGACGGCTCTGCAAGGGGGTATTCGAATAGCGTTCGTCCTGTTTTGAAAAATCGGCGGCGATCTGTTCCACCGTCATTTTGTTCTGGGTGAGGGTGCCCGTTTTATCCGAACAGATGACGCTGCAACTGCCGAGGGCCTGCACCGCCGAGAGTTTGCGCATGACGGCGCGCGAGACCGCCATCCGCCGCACCCCCATTGCGAGGATGACCGTGACGACCGCGCCCATCCCCTCCGGAATGGCCGCCACGGCCACGGCGACCGCGTTCATCACGTTTTGCAGAAAACTCACCCGCCCCGCCAAAATGCCGCCGAGAAAGAGCACCGCGGCCACCGCGAGCACGACGGCCGTGATGAGTTTGCCGAGGCGGGCGAGCGTTTTATCGAGGGGGGAGGGCGAACCCTTTTCCTCCTTCAAAAGAGCGGCGATCTTGCCCGTTTCCGTGGCCATGCCCGTGGAGACGACGAGGGCCCGCGCCCTGCCGTGCACGCAGTACGTGGACATGAACGCCGTGTTTTTGCGCTCCGCCAGAGCCCGCTTTTTGACGATACATTCCCCCTTTTTGACGGGGCGGGATTCCCCCGTGAGCGCCGATTCGTCGGTGCGGAAGTCCGAAGCGCTCAAAATGCGGCAGTCGGCGGGGACGCGGTCCCCCTCCTCCAACTCGATGACGTCGCCGACGACGAGGGTCTCCGCGTCTATGACGACGATCTTGCCGTCCCGCACGACCTTTGCCGTGGCCGACGAGAGTTTTTTGAGTTTTTCGAGGGCGGCGTCGGCGCGGTATTGCTGTAAAAAACCCACCAACGCGTTGAGAAAGATGATGAAGAGCAGGATGCCCGTATCGGCGAGTTCGTTTTTATCCCGCGTGACGAAGGCCAGCACCGCCGACAGCGCCGCCGCCGCGACGAGGATGAGGGTCATGAGGTCCTTGAATTGGGCGAAAAAGAGCAACAACTTGCTCTTTTTTTTGCCGCTTTTGATCGCGTTCGGGCCGTTTTGCAAAAGGCGCGCGGCCGCCTCCGCCGAGGTGAGACCGCCGCTCCCGCCGCCGACCGATGAAAATACATCTTGCAGGGGACGCTCGTACTGTTCCATACGGTTAGACTATGTGGGGACGGGACAAATTAGAACGGGCGCGGAACGCAAGAAAAAAGCCCCCGAGGGGGGATGGACGCGGAAGATAGGCCTCCCCACCACCGCCTACGGCGGAGCCTCCCCTCCATAGGAGGGTAGGC
>CANQAZ010000070.1 GCA_947589555.1 uncultured Clostridia bacterium
GGAGTAGCGCAGTTTGGTAGCGCGCTTGGTTCGGGACCAAGAGGTCGCGTGTTCAAATCACGTCTCCTCGACCAACAAAAGCGGGGTTTTTCAATCAAAACCCCGCTTTTTTCTGCAAAAATGCCATTTTCGAAAAGTTGCCCCCAAATTCTGCCCCCAAATTTTTGACCTCCTCCACGGCGGCCTACATGGCGTAAGATCAGAGCGCGGCTCCCCTAACGGGAACGGCCGCCCGCCGATTGCCGCGCTATTTGAAGCGCAAACGCCCGATCGCGCGGAGCACCATTCGCTATCCGCTTTGCGCGCCATAAGGCGCGCCCTGCAAAAAACAAGCCGCCGCGGCTCTCCTCATTTCCAATGGATAGAAACGCTCCGCGGCGGCTTCCGCTCCGCCCTTGCTGTGATTATGGCGGCGCCCGAGGGCGCCGCACCGTTTCCCCTTCCGCATGCCCACGGCAATGCGGATTTTTTATGTCATATAGGGAATGTACTATATCACTCATGGAAAAAGTAAAGAGATTTGCCCTTTTTTCGGCGGAAAAGTGAAGTCGGAAACTTTATTTTTCCAATCATGACGTTATAAAGATAGCGCCCGGGCCGTTTTCCTGGTCCGGGCGCATTAACGTGTATGGCGAAAAGGGCAGTGGTCCGCCCTTCTCTTTTTCTATTCGGTTCGCTACAAGTTACCGCGCAAATTATGGGTTGCGCCTCCTCTCCGCCCGTCGTCGCATTGGAGGACGATAACAGCCGCACATGCGCCCGTCGGGGAGCCAACCCGTATCGGAGCACCGCGCGCACGTCCACTGCGGCGTGAGATCTTCGGAAGAGATCCCGAGCCTGTCCAGAGCCGCGGCGCGCGCCAAATTGGCGGCTTCGAGTTCTTTCTGTAAGTCCGGCAAGCGGAGCGGCGTGAACACCTCCGCCTTTGCTACATCGATCTCCAAACGGCGCCGCGTTCTTTCCGCCTCGCGGAACGCCTCATCGGCATTGGCGATCGCTACGTTCTTTTCGGCGGCCTCGATCGCGCGGGCATAGTTTTGCGCGTGGTGGCGCTCAAAATCTGCCCGCGCGTCCAAAACGGCATTCTCCGCCGGGATCATCGCCCCTGCGTTCTTCTCCACCGCGCGGCGGCGAGCGCGTTTCTTGCGCTCCTCCGTGTGTTTGCGGTACGCTTCGAGAAATTCGCGGTCTACGATGTATTTATTTTTTTCGTAGCGGTTGCGCGCTTTCCAAATACGGGAGAGCACGCCGATCTTCATGAGCCGGTGCAACGCGTCCCCGGCGGTGGATCCGTCGCAACTCACCATGTTTGCAAGGCGGTTATTGACGCATTCAAAGACACCGCGCTCCTGCCCGTTCACCTTCTCGAAGGTGAGGCGGGACATGATCGTATGTAAGATGATGCACTGTGTGCGTGTGAGGTGGAGGAACTTCCCCCGGAATACGATGCCGCGGTCGTTCAGTTCCTCCGCGTCGAGGGTGATATAGTCGCGTTTGTCAGGGCGCACTTTGGCGACGTACTTTGTCGTACTGCCCGCCCGCGTCGCCTCGATCATGCCGCGCTCCACCAACTGACGGTTGGCGGACGCTATGGTCGCGCTCGAAAAGCCCGTGAGTGCGCAGATCTCCGGGTAAGATATGTAGGTGCTTTTCCACGTAGAATAAAGCCCGAAGATGATCGACGCGGTGCGCGTTGTCTTTCGCGCGCCCTTCGGCAACGTGTATGACATGGGGACATGGAAATATTCGATGCGCTCCCGGATATTCAGTTTTCGCGTCGCCGCCTTCATCTTCTCTTTTATCCTTCTCTTTCAAATTTTGCGATCGATTCAAATATGGGATATGCTTGTGCAGGGACTACCGCGTTTCCGAGACATTTAAGTCTGTCCACCCGAGCGAAAACCCCATCAGCCACTCGACCCACGTCGGGTTCAGTTTGCCACCACTGCCCGCCGACATTGTGCGCCGCTCTTCTTCGGAGATTACCCCCCCCCGCTTTAATTTGTTGAGTTTGCTCCGCGCTCCCGAACAGCCCCAACCCGTCGCCATCGGCGTGGGAAATGTTGCCACGTAATCGGGCAAAGTCAGCGAATGACGGCTCCCTTCTTTCCGTTGCGTTGATTTTAAGAGGTTCGTCCATACGTTGCTCGCAAGAGGCTACATAGACTTAAATGTGTCAGCAAATTACTACCCCCCCCCGCATAAACCCATAGTCAAAAGCGGTGGGTCGAAGTTTATGTAGAGTTTTTCCGTACGTATCCGCCCTTGCTGGGCGATTGCCGTATGCTCCGACGTTGCCCATCCGCGCAACTCGTCGTTATACAAAGCATTATCATACGACGAAAGAATGATCTTCGCCTTGCTCTTTTTCAGAACTTGAAGGAGCGCGGCATGTTGCTCATCCGTCATTTCGTGCCGATATAAATTGCGTTCACGGAGTGCAAGCGGGTACGGCGGATCGACGTAAAGTAGCGTCTCGGGGTGATTGTGCCGCTCGATCAGTTCGATCGCGTCGCAGTTCTCGATCTGCGCCTGTTTGAGGCGCGCCGCCGCTTCCCGGATGATATCCGGCAAATTGTTCCATTCTTTGGAACAGTTCGGGCCCGAATACACCGTAACATTGCGCCATGAGTTTTTGGAGCGCGCGCACGTTCCGTATGATTGATGATAGCGCACGAGAAATCGGCGGGCGCGTTCTACCGCGTCATCTGTCCGCTCGTAGCAATCCCTGTACTCCTCCCGCGCCCACGGCGTGAGGGAGATCTGACGGGAAAGCCGCTCCGGATCTTCCCTGCAAACGCGGAAAAAGTTCACGACGTCGCCGTCAATATCGTTGATCGTCTCGATCTTATCCGGCGCTTTGTTGAAAAACACGGCGCCGCTTCCGAAGTACGGCTCGCAGTATGTATCGTGCGGCGGGAAGTGGGAGATGATCCACTGCGCGATCCGCGCCTTCCCTCCCGGGTATTTCAAAACTTGCTTCATTTTTCTCTATTTTTCCTTAAAATCGGCCCGTAAAAGAGGGTGTTGCCGAGGAATTTATCGAGGCGGCCCTCTCGGGCGTTCTGATGCCATTCAGAGGCCTTAAACGCGGTTGTGGGTTTTGGGACGTCAAACGATGCTCTCCCCCCTTCTCTTTTCGGTACCACTCGTTCAGAGCGTCGGCGAAGGCGCGCGGGACAATCGTCACATAGAGTGCGGAGCCCCGCTTTTCGAGGTATTCGTTCATTTCTTCGATCGCGTCTTGGATGTCGCGCTCGTCTTTAATTTTTATCATGGTTTCCTCCTTGTGGCGGCGATGTCGGCGATCGAGCGCCCGGCCCGTGCGCGGAGTTCTCGCAAAGTGATTTTTTCTTCCATTTTCTCAAAACCTCTTGACAAAGGTTGTAGAATTGCATATAATGTAGATATTGAATGGAAAAAATATTTTTCCTTCATCGGCATATTTGAGTGATGTGTCAGCTTGCTTTTTTGAGCCTCGCCTTTGGCGGGGTTATTTTTTATTTTTTGGCTGTTTCTTCGCTATAAATGCCCGTAACCTTTTCATTTGGTATTTGGACAACTGACCAATGGGCGTCATGCGCATCTCATTCTTAAAATATTGCCCATGCACATCTCGTGTCCTCGGTATTCTATACACTACTGACATCCCGTCTTTTCCTTTAATGTTCATAAGTATTGCACGCCTATTTCGGACGTCTGCCGCGCGAGCGGGATCAACATAATGAGATGTCGGGTACAGATCGTATGACAATTTATCTTGATTAAATATTGCCACATAATAATGCACCCCGTTGGGGTCATATTTATCCCGTTTATACCCTTTGAGTTTATCTTGACGAATAATTACGCCGTCCTGTATTTTTACAAATTTTCCATTATTTTTCATTTCTCTTATCCTTTTTTCTGTGGGCCGTCAGCCGGCCTGTCTGATATAGTCCTCGGCGATGCGGAGTTCGCCGCCCCGAATGACGAGAAGTTTCTTCGCGGCGAGCGCGTTCACCGTGCGCGAGATCGTGCGGCGATCGATGTTCAGCGCTTCCGCCGCCGCGTTGTAATCAAGCCGTTTGAGCGCCGCGCCTTGTGTGCGGAAAATGTACCGCATAAGCGCATAGGGAACACTACCTTCGAGCAACGTCTTGGCGAGCGCGACCATATCAAGTTTCATTTTTCGCACCTCCTTTTCAAAAATTTGAGCGGGCGCGTTGCCGCCCAAAGGGACGGGCGGCGCCGCGCATTTGAATGCGGTTCTTCCGCATTTTTACAGCAAGTCTGCCCATACGGGCATTCTTGCAGAAATGCGGAAGGGCTACGCCCTTACCCCGTTCACTCTGCTCGCGTGCAGACGGCGCTTGCAAGCGGAGGGGAAAGGGCGCAAACGCCCCATTCCCCCACGCTTGCATGACGCACGCCGCACGCGGCGCTTTATTTTCCAAATAAAGCGAATCCGCCGCTCGCCTCGTCCTCACTCCGCGGCGCCCCTGGCTTCGTCCTCATCGGCTTCGTCCTCGTCCCACAGTTCCGCCGCGCTTTCGTCGCCGCTTTCGGGCTTTCCCGCGGCCTCGGCTTTCTCTTTCGGTTTCTCCCGCTTCTTCGGCTTCTTCTCCCCTCTTCGGGACGTTTTGCGGCGTTCCTGCGGCTTCTCGCCCTCCTCTTCGGATTCTTTTGTCGCGGCTTCTTCGCCGCCCTGCGGGACGCTTTGCGGCACCTCCGCGGCCTCGGCCGCCTCTTCTTCGGGTAGATCCCCGTCCGGTTCCTCCGCGACCCCGCCCTGCGCCATTCTGATGGCCCATTCGATCCGTGCCGTCTGCGCAGCAGAGCCTTCCGCAAAGAGGGTTTCGCCTTTTTCCAAAACATCGGATATCGCCTTTGCGGCCGCGTTGGGAACGCGGCGCAACTTTTTCCAAACAAAATGCCGCGCGGGCAAATGTCCCCGCATGTGATTGAGTGCATATTTCTCCGTTTTGTTCGAAAAATCACAACGCAAGGCAAGGTTTTCAAGGTCGTTTTTGAATGCTTTCAAAAGGGCCTTGTCTATTTCCGCGTTTAATTCGTCCGAAAGCGCATAGGCATAATTATCATGTTCACACCCCGCCGCGTACAGTTCCGCGAAAAGGGCGCGTAACTCTTCGATCATTTCTTTTTCTCCCCTTTCTCCTTCTTTGTCTCGCTCTTGGGGTGGCGAAATTCCCACGGCTCGCCGCGGTTGTAAAACCATTCGAGGCCCTTCGGCGGCTTTTCTCCCTGTCCCAAACTTTCATGTAGGGTGAAGTCTTTCCCCTCTTCGTCCGGGGGCACAAAATTCGTGCCTTCGTGAAAACTGTTGTAATCGTTGAAGATGTTCCCTCGGTGCTCGATGACGACTTCCTTCCCGCCCGTACCGTTTTCCAGGTACCGTTCAAGATCAAAGTTCGAGGAAAACTCCCGGCAATGAAATCTTGTCCTTCGGATCCCGCCCCACAGGCCCGCTTCATGCTCCAACTCTTCCACAAGCAAGATTCGGTCGAGGAGTTCCCGCACGTTGCGGTCGATCAGCATGGGCCTCTGCGCATCGATGTAGAAGTCGATGTGATATTGCCGGTGCTTTTCATACGCCTCCGAGATCCACCGCGGAAACGTACTGCTCTGTCTGCTGTCGAAGATCCCCTGCGCCTCCGGCATAAATATGACGCTATACGGAAGAACGTACTGCACGTGCGCCTGGTCCCCGTGGTCTATGCCGAAATAAAAGGGGTTAAAATCATACGGCTTAAAGGTCGTTTGATAGCCGGACAGAAATTCCACCGCATACGAGGCAAAGATCGGAGGCCGGTCTGGAAGAGCGAGTTTGTGCACGCGCGCGGCGTTCATCGTCTCGATCATTGCCCGGCACGCTCCGTACCTTTTCCGCCCTTCCCGCTTGTATGTATCTTCAAGAAAGTGCGTCATGAGGGCCGTCTTTCCCGCCCCGGGCTTCCCGATGATCAACGTCCCGCTCACTTGAATTTTACGGTGACTTTCTTGGCGTTGCCGCTCTGAATTGCGTTTTGAAGGGCGCGGATATTTGCCGGCGTCTTGTCGTGATAGGTGCGCACCTCGTGTTGCTCAAAGCGGCCGTTTGTGTTTGCGGAGACCTTCTTGGTAACGGATATTTTGTTCGCCGTCATCGAGATCTCCGTCGCCCCGCTGAACAGGCCATCATTCAAAGCGACTTGCGCGGGCTTCTTCTTCACGGCCGCGGCGGCGTTCGCCTTTGTTGTGGACTTTTTGGCGGTCGTGGCCGCCGTGGGGCGCACGGTGCGCTTCGAAGCGATCGTTTTTCCGGGTGATGCGGTTCTTTCGCCTGTCTCACTTTCAATTTTGAAATATGCACTGTTTCGAAGAGCGCTCGGAAGATGTACCGTGTGCTTTTTCTTATCGACCCATTCTCCCCGATCGTTTTTTTCCAAAATAAACGTCTCGCCTTTTTTGTAATGGGAGCCCGACGTCAGGCTGGTTACTTTAAGTTTCGTGTCTGTGCGATGGATTACGTTGGTTTTCTTTTTCATTTTTTCCTCCATAAATTTTTCAAAAGTTGTTGACAAATCCCGCGGGATTGCGTATAATGTAGATACTTAAA
>CANQAZ010000071.1 GCA_947589555.1 uncultured Clostridia bacterium
AACTTCTCCCCGCCGGGGCCCATCAACTTGACGCCGTTATCCCGGTAGGGATTGTGGCTCGCCGAGATCATCACCCCGCAATCGAAGCCCTCCGTGCGCGCCACAAAGGAGACGGAGGGCGTGGTAGTGACGTGCAACAAATAGACATCCGCCCCCGAAGCCGCCGCCCCCGAAGCAAGGGCGTATTCGAGCATGTAGGAGGAAAGGCGGGTATCCTTACCCACGACGATGCGCGCCCGCTCCCCCTTGCCGCGCCCGAAATACCAACCCAGAAACCGACCCACCCGAAAGGCGTGGACGGCGGTGAGCGAGACGTTCGCTTCGCCGCGGAATCCGTCCGTACCGAAATATTTGCCCATTCGACCTCCCGCCGCACCCCTGTATGGCGCGGCGGTTTATCCTATGCGCGGAGGGCGAAAAGTGGTGAAAACGGCCCGTTTCTCCCCGAAACGGACCGTTTATGTCTGACATAGTACTCTATTTATTGCCGAATTTTCAAAGTTTGCGGTACAGAGCGCGGGCGACGGCCTCCTCGTAGCCCGAATAGAGGGCCTCGAAGCGGGAACGCTCGGAGGAGGGAGAAAAGATGCGCTCGGACGCGCGGCGGGCGGCGACGGCCGCCTCGTCCAACAGGCCGAGGGAGAGACAGGCGAGATAGGCCGCGCCGAGGGCGGTGCTCTCCCGCTCCCGCGGGCGGTCGACGGGCACCCCCAAAACGTCCGCCTGAAACTGCATGAGAAAATCGTTGGCGCAGGCGCCGCCGTCGCAACGCATCTCTTTGAGGGAGATACCGCTCTCCTTTTCCATGCAGGAGACGACCTCCTTTGCGCTGTATGCGATGCTCTCCAACACCGCGCGCACGAGATGGGCGCGGCCCGTGCCCCGCGTGATGCCCGAGAAGAGCCCGCGCGCATCCGCACGCCAATGGGGAGCGCCCAGACCCGTGAACGCGGGCACAAAGTAGACGCCGCCCGTATCGGGGACGGAGCGGGCGATCTGCTCGCTCTCCCCCGCCGACGTCAGAAGGCCCAATCCGTCGCGGAGCCACTGCACGCTGCTGCCCGCGTTGAACACGCTGCCTTCGAGGACGTAATTCACCCTTCCGCCCGCCGCGTACCCAACAGAGGTGAGCAATCCCCCCTGCGACGCGACGCACGCATTGCCCGTGTTGAAGAGGAGGAAGAGCCCCGTGCCGTAGGTGACTTTGGCCTCCCCTTCGCGGAGGGCGGCCTGTCCCACGAGGGCGGCCTGCTGGTCCCCCGCGATCCCCGCGACGGGCACCTTCCGCCCGCCCAAGTCGGCCTCGCCGAAGCGCGCGTCGGAGGGGAGCGCCTCGGGCAGAACGCTCCGCGGCACCCCGAAAAAGCGGAGAAGTTCTTCATCCCACCCGAGGGTGCGGATGTTGAAGAGCATCGTGCGCGAGGCGTTGGTGTAGTCGGTAGCAAATTTCCCCGTCAGGCGGAAGAGGAGGTAACTATCCACCGTGCCCACGCACAGCCGGCCCGCGCGGAGGACGCGGGAGGGCTCTTCGAGATGATCGAAATTCCACTTGATCTTGCTCGCCGAAAAGTAGGCGTCGGGGAGGAGGCCCGTGCGCGCCGAGATCTCTTTTTTGATATCGGCGGGGAGAGCCTCGCAATCGGCGCTCGTGCGGCGGCACTGCCAAACGATGGCGGGACAGACGGGCTCCCCCGTCTCCCTGTCCCACATCACCACCGTCTCCCGCTGGTTGGCGACGCCGACGCCCGCGATGTTCTCCGCGCCCGCGTAGCGCACGCAATCGTTGAGACAATAGAGGGACTTGAACCAGATCTCGTTCGCGTCCTGCTCCACCCAGCCCGGGCGGGGGAAACTTTGCCCCACCTCCTGACGGGCCCCGTGCACAAAGACGCCCGACGCGACGTCATAGAGGTAGGCGCGCACGCTTGTGGTGCCCGCATCGAGGGCCAATACATATTTCATCTCTTCCTCCTTATCTCCCCTCTCTTCTTTTGGGGCGGGGCGGGGCCGTCCGCGCGGACGGCCCCACGGACGGCCCCGCCCCGACGACTTCGCCCCGATAGCGCTCCCGACGGACTTCGCCCCGACGGACTTCGCCCCGACGGACTTCAAAAGGCGCCGCTTGGCTCCGCCCGACGACTTCACCCCGACGGCGCTCCCGACGCGGCTCCCGACGGAAAAAAGGGGTCAAAGCAATTTCAGAATGCTTTGGTAAATTTCGGTATCCTGCGGCAAAAAAGTGTTGAACACGACCCGCATGCGGACCCCGCGGTTGCGCATCTTCCAATTGACGACGGCGCCCGTGGCGATTTCGGCCGCCTCCGCGCGCGGGAAGTTGAATACCCCCGTGGAAATGCAACAGAAGGCGACCGAACTCAGCCCCGCCTCCGCCGCAAGATTGAGGCAGGAAGTGTAACACGAGCGCAACTGGGCGCGGTCCTCCTCCGACGTGCCCCGCCCCACCATCGGCCCCACCGTGTGCAACACGTACTTGGCGGGAAGATTGTAGGCGCGGGTGATCTTCGCCTCCCCGCATTCCTCCTCCTGACGCTGGGCCGCGATGAGTTTGGCGCAGTCATCCCGCAGTTGCATGCCCGCATGGGAATGAATGACGTTATCGATGCAGTTGTGCCCCGGGAGAAAACAGCCGAGCAGAGACTTGTTGGCCGCGTTGACGATGGCATCCGCCGCGAGCCGCGTGATATCCCCCTGCCAGAGCGAAATGCCGTATTTGAGTTCGGGGATCTCCTCCGCCGCAAGCACGCCGCGCCCGACGCTCTCCGTCCAAAAGAGAGAATCCTGCAAGGCGAGAAGTTCGGCAGGCACCGGCACCGCCGCACGGCAGTTCATGTACCGGCGGACGAGATCGCGCTTCTTTTCGTACGTCGCGTTGAAGGCCGCGATGAGCCCCTGCTCCCGAAGCAGAAATTTGAGGAGACCGTCGCAGGCGTCCATCTTCTCCTCCTCCCCCAAAAGGGCGGGACGGGGATAGGGCGAGAGATCGATGACTTGCTTGGTTTGCTCGTAGGAAAGACCCATCAGTTTTTCTTCCTCCCGTTGGCGTTTGTGTTGGCGTTTGTGTTCGCGCGGGCTTTGACTTGGGCGCCGACGGCCCCCATCAGGCCGCCCGCGAGGAGAAAGGCGCGCTCCTCCGCGGTGAGAGGGCCCAAAGCGAGCACGACGTCCCTCTCCTTTCCGCCCGAAATGCAACGGGCGACGATGCGCTCCTCCCCGCGCGACACGGCGTCGGCAAGGCCCGCGATGTAGAGATGATCCCCCACGCGGAAATCGGGCTTTTCGCACGTGAAGGGCACGATACCCCACCGGATGAGGGCGGCGCGGTAACTTTGCGCATATTCCTTGCCGATTTGGGCGACGCCGCCCAGTACCTTTTGGCAGGAGACCGCACGGCCGAGCAAGGAAACCGCGCTTGCGGAGGTTGTATTTGCGGGCCCGCCCGCAGGGGTTGTGCTTGCGGGCCCGTCCGCAGAGGGCCCAGCCCCTTTATTGAGCGCGACGGCGCAGGCGTAAACCGCGTCCGCCGCGGGGGAAAAGCCGCCGAGTTCTTGCAGGACCCGTTCGGGAAGTTTGCCCGTTTGTTTGCGCTCCTCCTCGCACGCGCGCACCTCTTCGGCCCGCCCGACATAGCCGCTATCCTTGTGAAACAGCGCAAACGCTGTGAGTTTTGCGGGGTTGAAGGGGAAACGGGCATCCGCGGGGAGGAGATCCTCCGCCACGGTGACGGGGTCGGCGAGGCGGGAAACTATTTTGATGAGAAAATTGTCGGCAAGGGGAACGGGAGCGGGCCAATCGGCGATTTCTGGCCCGTAGACGAGTTGCGCATCCGCTTGCGGCTTGCCGATGCCGCGATAAAGGGCGTTATCGTACAGCGTTTGGTCGATTTTGACCTTTTTAGGCCGCCTTGCGCCCGCCATTGTGCACGCGGAAGTCAGAATTCCGCCGCGGGCCGCCGTGGCGGCGACGGAGCGCGCGTCCATTACGAAATTCGCGCCCCCATCGGGCCGCGTGCAACAGCCCACGCCCCCATTCCGGCCGCAACCGGGAAACGAAGGGGGCGGATAGACGGCGGCGCCCGCATCGATGAGGGGGCTGAGAGAGCCGCCCTCCGCAAGCGCGTGGAGCACGGGCCCCGAGGCGGGACAAACGGAGAGCAAAAAACCGTCCCCGCCCGCAAAACGGCCGCGCAAAATTTCCGCCGCCTCCGCGAGATCTTCGTAAGAGCCGCCGTCAGCGCCGCCGATCTCGGCAAAAGAAAGGCGCACGGCCTCCCCTTTCACGACGTCGCAAAGAGAGAAGGCGGGGTCATATTTTTTGCCTTCTTTTTCCGCATTTTCGATATATGGGGTAGGATTTTGTAAAAATTCACTGAGCGGAACGGCGCGGTGCAACTGATATGGAAGCGCCACCATCGGCTCGATTTTGGAAAGATCGACGGTGACCGCTCCGTCGTAAAAAGCGGGACAGGCGGGGCGAAGTTCCGCAAAGTCCCCCTCCCGTCCACGCTCCGCAAAAAATGCACGCGTCGCCCCGTCGGTCTGCCAAAGGGTGGAAAAACACCCCGTTTCCGCCGCCCAGAGGTCGATGGCGATGCGATCCTCCATCGTAAGATGGGCGACCCCGGGGCCCACAAATTCCAAAATTTTGTCGCGGGCAAACCCCTTTGCGGAGAGCGCCGCGACGAGGGCGAGACCGACGTCCGCCGGGCCCACGCCGCGGGCGAGTTTGCCCCGCAGGCAGACGGCGACGGTTTGGGGGGGCTCCGCCTTGTACGCCTCCCCCGCGAGGAGACGGACGAGGGTGGGCACGCTCCCCTCCACGGCCAGCGCACCGAGTGCACCGAGCCGCAAACGGGCCCCCGCAACAAAGATGAGGGTCCCTCCCTTCGCCCCGTATTCGCAAAGGTAGCGGTGCGCCCCGGCCAAACGGACGGGAACAAAATCGGCGCCGTACTTCTTTGCCGCCGAAAGCCCGAACGCGCGGACCCCTTCATAGGCCCCGCCGTGGCCGTTCGTCAGGATGCAGGGAAAGCCGAACGACGAAAGGCCGCAACCCTTCGCCATGCGGATGACGTCGGCGTAGACCGTATCGTCCGCGACGGCGGCATCGAAGCGGAGAGAAAGCCCCTCCTCCCCGCGCACGCCGTGCGAGGAAAGGAGCGCGTGGGCCAGGGTGCCCTTGACCGCCTTTGCCTTTTTATCCGAAGTCATAAAGGCCTGCGCTTCCTTCACGATGCGCCCTTCCTCCGTGTAGTAGGCGCCCTGCCTGATGAGTTTTATCATAATTCTCCCCTTTCTTCCCGCTTTTCCCCTTTTTGTGATATCATTATAACGGTTTTTGCCGATGATTTCAAGCGTTCCCCGCGCTCCCGTGCAAAAAAGGGGGAAATTTTTTCTGCCGCCAAAAAGATTTGCTTTTTTTGCGGCGATGGGCTATACTGAAAGCATGACCGACCAAACCCAAACGGAACAATTTACGCCCGATACCTTCAAATTCAAATTTTCCCCCGTCATGCTCGCCCTGTTCGCCCTCCTCTTTGTGCTGTGCGCGGCGGGGATCGGCCTCACCACGTGGCAATTTGTCGGCTTTTTGAAGAGCGGCGACCTCGCCTCCCCCTACGAATGGATGAAATATCTCCTTTTGTACCTCGTGAGCGTTCTGCTCGCCGTGCTCCTCGTCGCCATGCTCGTGCGCTCGCGGTACGTAGTGACGGACAAGGAACTCATCCTGCAATTCGGGTTCATCAAATCGAGGTATCAACTCTCTAAAATTTATTCCGTCCGCCTGTTTAAGGGCTCCCGCAAACTCGCCGTCTACTTTGACGATTTCAAAACGGAATACACCGTCATCGTCGTCAAAGAGGAATGGTACGATGACTTTGTGCAGGCCCTCGTCAAGCGGAACGCCCGCATTTCTTACGATTTTACGACGGCGGAAGAGGAAAAAAATTGGAAAAACGAGCAAAAGAAAAAGTAACGCACAACGGGCGGCCGAGTTCGGCGGAGCCCCGGTACACCCTCATCACGGGGGCGTGCGGCGGGCTCGGCGGGGCGTTCGTCGAAGCGCTTGCATGCCGCGGCGAGCCCCTCTTTCTGACGGGCAGAAGCGGCGAGCGGCTTGCCCTTCTCGCCCAAAATTTGCACGAAAAATACCCCGCTCTGCCCGTAAAAACCTGCGCGTGCGACCTCACGGACCGGGAGAGCCGCGCCGCGCTCTTTGCCTACTGCGACGGAGAGAACATCGCGCTCGGCCGCCTCGTCTACGTGGCGGGCGTGGATACGCAGATGGCCTTTGAAAAGTACGACGAGGAGAGGCTCGTCTTTCAGACGCGGGTCAATTTGGAGGGTGCGGTCTCCCTGATGAACGGCTTTTTGCGGCGGGCGCCCCTCGACGGCGGCGCCGAAATTTTGTGCGTGGGGAGCATGTCGGCCATCACCCCCATGCCCTACTTCGCCC
>CANQAZ010000072.1 GCA_947589555.1 uncultured Clostridia bacterium
TGGAACGGGGCCAGAGCAACTTTGCGGCCTCCGGCTCCACCGAGTTGGCGGCGGGGGACGTGCTCACCGTGGAGGGTACCCCCCACGACAGGGAAGAGTTCCTTTCGGCCCTCCGCGCGACCGTCGGCGACGTGCTGGGCTATACCGAATCCACGCCCCCCAAGATAGAGCCGCCGCGCGGCTAAAAGGGGGAAAGATTTGCGAAAAAACGCCCGCGTTTGGGCGTTTTTCCTTTTCTTTCCGCAAAAAGAGGGGTATATCTTGCCCGCCCTCCGCCCAAAATAACGGGTGTAAGGGAGGAGCAAATATGGACTTTACCAAGACGCAGACCTTTCATAACCTCGCAAGAGGTTTTGCGGGGGAATGCCAGGCAGGCATGCGGTATCAACTCACGGCAAAGGCGGCCATGAAGCAAGGCTACGAAGTGTTGGCGGATACCATTCGCACCATCGCGAAGAACGAAACCAATCACGCAAAGGTGTTCTTTGAGGCCCTTTTGCAGAATGCGGGCAGTCAGGACGACATCCGCATCGAGGCGAGTTTCCCCTTCCATGCGGGAACGGTGGAGGATAATTTGCGCTTTGCGGCGATCGACGAGCAGGACGAAGCGGAGAACCTGTATCCCTCGTTTGCACGGATCGCACGGGAAGAGGGGTTTGGGCAAATCGCGCTCAAATTCGAACAGGTTGCAAAGGTAGAAGAAAATCACAGGATCATTTTCAATTACCTGTACGAGGCGTTCAAGGACGGCTCCCTCTACAAGGCGGAACGGCCGATGCTCTGGATTTGCAGTGAATGCGGCTATATGCACACGACCAAAGAGGCGTGGAATATCTGCCCCCTCTGCGGCGCATCGCAGGGCGAAGTCGAATTGCACCTGCCCTTCAAGAAGGAGAATCTATGAAAAAGACGAATGCCAAGACCAACGCGAAGCAATCGACGCAGAACGCGCAAAACACGCAGAATGCCAAAAATTGCGGCGGGAAATGCGGCAAAAACGCAAAGGATTGCGGCTGATGAGCCGCAAACGGACCCCCCTTACGAAGGGGGCGGACATGCGCTCCGAGGAGGACGTGCTCGGCAGTTATACGGGCATAAACGGCGCGGATAAACGGGAAAAACCCGTGCAGGACGCCGACGACCTTTGAGGCGCGGGGGAGCGGAAGAGAAATTTTCCGCTCCTCCTTTTTTCATGAAAATTTCACCGAAAATTCTCCCGTTTCGGGGAGAAAAACCCGATTTTCGGGCGAGAATGGGTTGTATTTCGCGCGGCGGGGTGGTATAATGGGGAAAATCGGTTTCGGGACGGTCATAACGATGAAAATTGCGAAAAAAAGGGTGGTTGCACTCCTCCTCTGCGTTGCTTCCGCCGCGCTGATGGCGGGCTGTGCCTTCGGATACGAGGCGGATGACAATTATCCCTACGATATCGCCGTGGAACACGGCTATACGGGCACGGAAGGGGAATGGCTCACCGCACAGGAGACGCCCGATACCGTCTACCGCCGCATGTACGACGAGGCGGTGAAGGACGGCAGTTTTACGGGCACTTACTTCGAATTTTTGCAGGGCCTCGACCTCTCCGCCGACGCGACCCCCTATATCCAACGCGCCCTTTTATCGGTGGTGAGCATCACGGCGCGCTTCCCTTCGACAGGCGAGACGCTGTTGAGTTCGGGCGCGGGCGTCATCTACAAGTTGGATAAAGAGGCGGGCGAAGCCTACATCGTCACCAATTACCACGTGCTCTATTCCTCGTCGAAACAGGCGATCTCGGAAAACATCTCCGTCTATCTCTACGGCAACGAGGGGGAGGACGGCGCCATTCCCGCAAGTTATTTGGGAGGCGCGATGGATTGCGACCTCGCCGTTCTGCGCGTGGAGAATGACGCCTTCAAAACGGGGGACGTGCGGGCGGCGGACCTCGGCGGGAGCGTCATCGCGGGCGAGCCCGTTTACGCCATCGGCAATCCCCTCAACAAAAATATTTCGGTGACGGGCGGCGTCGTTTCGGTGGAGGAGGAATGGGTCACCTTGAAGGCGGCAAACGATACCTCCCTCATCGTTTTGCCCGAGATCCGCATTGACGCTTCGGTCAACCACGGCAATTCGGGGGGCGGGCTATTCAATGCGGTGGGCGAACTCGTCGGCATCGTCAACGCGCGGAGTAGCAGCGAAGACGTCAGCGGCTTCGGCTACGCCATCCCCCTCGAACTCGTCACGGCCCTCGCCGAGAACGCCATCGAAAACGACGGAGAGGTGACCCGCTTGCACGACGGCCTCAAAATTTCGGTGGCGGGGAGCCGCGCCGTGTACGACGAAACGACGGGCCGCACCCACATTTCGCAAAAACTGTGCGTGGACGACCGCAGTGCGGGGGCGGGCTCCTACATCGGCTTGCGGGCGGGGGATACCCTCATCTCGGGCTATGCGCTCCGCGGCGGGGAAAGGGTGTGCGAAACGCAATTCACCCACCGTTGCGCGTGGGAGGCCTTCTGCTTCCGGGTGAGGCAGGGGGATACGATTTGCCTTACCGTATCGCGGGAAGGGACGGAAACGACCCTGCAAAGGGCAGTTTCCCAGTCGCTCTATTTCGATGTCTTCGATTGACGGGACCCTTCGTCCGAAAGTTGATATTTTTTGATGAAGAGCCCTCCGAAAACGGAGGGCTTTTTGGATGGGAACGCGAACGGGGCGGGCGCGAATGGGGGACGGGAGTACTTTGGCGCTACGTGCCCGTTTTTCCGCTTCCCGTTTCGGTAGTACTTCGTCCTACGGGTTCGACTCCCGTTTCCTGCGAAACAGCCGCATTGCGTCTGTTTCGGGAAACGCTCGGGCTACGCCCTTTCCGTTTCCCTCCAAAAAAGGCGCGCGCCCCGAAGGGCGCGCGCCTTTTTTGGAGCAGGAAACGGGAGTCGAACCCGCCGGGATCAGCTTGGGAAGCTGACGCCATACCGCTAGGCGATTCCTGCATCGTGATTCCATTATAGCGTATGCGGGGGCGGCTGTCAAGCGCAAATGTGCCCGCAATGCAAAAAATTTCAGATCCCCGCCGTTGACAAATCCCGCCGCGGTGCTATAATAAGGGCATGAGCAAGGGCAAACAGGCGCGCTTTCACGTCAAGGCGCGCGAGACCGTCCTCAAACGCGGCCTCATGGATTATTGCATCACGGGGCAGTACCGCCATTTCGTCGGCGGCGAGGGTATCCTTACCGACGAACGCTTTTTCTTCGGCGCCGATCTCCAAACGGGAGAATATCTCTCCTTCGAGATCCCCCTCGCCGAAATTTACGCCGTCGATAAGATCGGCGTACCCTTCTTTACGCGGAGCATGCTCGTCACGACGGACGGAAAACAGTACCGCCTCAACGCCTTTTTCGTGGGGAGGTGGGTGAAGCCCCTCCGCCGCGCGGCCGCCGCGGCAAAGGAGAAGGCGGCGGAAAGGGGAGAGGGCAAAGGAGGCGTGTAAAAAGGGAGCGCGCAAGCCGCGAATGCGGCTTGCTTTTTTTATGCGGACGTGGTATAATTCGGGCATGAAGGTATGGGCGATCAGCGATCTTCACCTTTCCGGCCTCAAAGATAAACCGATGGATGTGTTCGGGCCGGGCTGGGAAGGCCATTTCGAAAAGATCAAGGCGGACTGGGAGAGCAAGGTCGCCGCGGAGGACGTCGTTCTCATCGGCGGCGATACGTCGTGGGGCATGAAACTCGAAGAGGGGCTCTACGACGTCGCCTCGCTCGCCCCCCTTCCCGGCAGAAAGGTGTTCATCCGCGGTAACCACGATTATTGGTGGAACGCCATCACGCGCATCCGCGACCGCCGTCCCGACGACGCCTTTTACTTTCTGCAAAACGACTGCGTGAAATTGGGCAATGTCATCGTCGCGGGCTCGCGGGGATGGTCGGTCCCGGGGAGCGCCGACTACACCGAGCACGACGAGGCCCTCTACCGCCGCGAAGCGGAGCGCTTCAAACTCGCCTTTGCGCAGGTGGGCAAGGTGCGGCAGGAAGGGGACGTCCTCATCGCGCTCATCCACTACCCCCCCTTCAACATCAAAAAGGAGGATACCCTCTTTACCGCCCTCTTCGAGGAGAACAGGGTGGATAAGGTGGTGTTCGGGCACCTGCACGGCGCGGGATTTTTCCCGTTGAAGTGCGAAAAAGGGGGGATCGAGTACATTTTGACCTCCTGCGACAAAGTGAAATTTTCTCTCGTCCAAATCATGTAGCCACCTCGTGATTATTTGGATTTTTATTCAAAAGCCGCCCGCAACCGCGGGCGGCTTCCCCAAATAGAGGGCGTCTGCCGCGGGAGGCGGCGGGCGGGACGATATAGCAATAGGGGGAGTGCAGATAAAACAGCAATCAAACCCCTCATACCGAGCCGAGCAGAGCGAGGCGAGCGTATCTGAAAAGATTGCTGACGCATACGCCCGAAGACTGTCGTCCTCGGGCGCCTTTCTAATTATTCGTCTCCTTCGTCATTATACGTTATATTTTCTGTGTATTTCAACAGCCGTACATGGACCTCATTCGGAAGGCCGCCTTCCAATTCATACAAGAGTAACAAATCTTCGGCACGGCGATGCTCCTGCTTGCAGATATGCCGAAGGACCAAATAGATTTGATAGTTATTCAATTGCCTCAGGTCGTCATACTCGGGCCATTTCTTTGTCGAATTGTACTTGTTGATCAAATGATTTTCATTCATTTTCGTATCTCATTTATCAATTTATGATTTTGTTACGAGTACGGTAAAGTTTCCCGAAGAAAAACCAAGCGTCACACGGATCGTTCCAGCGGCGTTATATGCCATATAACTGTTGTTCGTGGAGGAAGCATTATATCCAAAGGTCGACCTGATCAAGGAGATATAGGATTGAAAATTCGCCTGGGTTGCGCCCGTAAAAGTTGCACCCATGTTGTTGGTCATACCCGTGATCCCCGTGCAAGTGCCGAATGTGGGGAAGGGCAAAAGGCGCAACAAACTGTCGCTTTCCCACTGCGTTTTATAGTCGCCGCCCGTTTGTCCCGAGCCGCCTCCTGTTTGCCCCGAGCCTCCGCCTGTTTGCCCCGAGCCTCCGCCTGTTTGCCCCGAGCATCCGCCGGTCCAGTCCGTTGTGAGCGTATATTTCCCTGTTTCATAATTCCAATTCAGACCCTTGGTGATCGAGTCCCATTGCGCTCTTGTCCCCTTAAAATAGATATTTTTCAGCGAACTGCAAAAAATGAATGCATTCCTCCCAATCGAGGTCACGTTGGCGGGGATCGTAATGCTCGTAAGTCCGGTACAACTATAGAACGCACCCTCCCCGATCGAGGTCACGCCATCGGGGATCGTAATGCTCGTAAGTCCGGTACAACTATAGAACGCATAAGTATTGATTTTCGTAATTTCGTTTGGAATGGTAAGGTTCTTTATTTCATTTCCGTTCAAGTACAGATGATGTGCATAATAGAGAGGATTGGCGTCGTCACTTCCAAAACCGATTTTACACCATGCCGTAAGGTCTGTGATATGTACTTTCGTAAGTTTGGTGCAATAACCGAACGCACCCTCCCCGATCGAGGTCACGCTAGCGGGGATCGTAATGCTCGCAAGTCCGGTACAATCCCGAAACGCAGAAACTCCAATCGAGGTCACTCCGTCGGGGATCGTAATGCTCGTAAGTCCGGTACAACGATAGAACGCATAAGTATTGATTTTCGTAATTTCGTTTGGAATGGTAAGGTTCTTTATTTCATTTTCATTCAAGTACAGATGATGTGCATAATAGAGAGGATTGGCGTTGTCACTTCCAAAACCGATTTTACACCATGCCGTAAGGTCTGTGATATGTACTTCCGTAAGTCCGGTGCAACCATAGAACGCAGAAACTCCAATCGAGGTCACGCTGTTGGGAATCGCAATGCTCGTAAGTCTGCTACAATCCCGAAACGCAGAATCTCCAATCGAGGTCACGCTGTTGGGAATCGCAATGCTCGTAAGTCTGCTACAATCCCGAAACGCAGAATCTCCAATCGAGGTCACGCTGTTGGGAATCGCAATGCTCGTAAGTCTGCTACAACTGCTGAACGCGCTGCTTGCAATGGTCTTTGTTCCCTGTCGGGTGGAATATGCCCCCGAAATCGTAGTTTTTGCTTTGATGAGATGATTTCCGATGTAGAGGATCTCCCTATTTTCCCAATGGTTAATGTCGTTGTAATACGTCGTCCCGTCGAACGCAGAACCTCCAATCGAGGTCACGCTGTCGGGAATGGTTATGCTCGTAAGTCCGGTGCAACCATAGAACGCAGAATCTCCGATCGAGGCCACGCTGTCGGGAATGGTTATGCTCGTAAGTCCGGTGCAACCATAGAACGCAGAACCTCCGATCGAGGCCACGCTGTCGGGAATGGTTATGCTCGTAAGTCCGGTGCAACCATAGAACGCAGAACCTCCGATC
>CANQAZ010000073.1 GCA_947589555.1 uncultured Clostridia bacterium
GGTCGAGGAGACGTGATTTGAACACGCGACCTCTTGGTCCCGAACCAAGCGCGCTACCAAACTGCGCTACTCCTCGAACGTTTCAATATTATAACAAAGGAAAAACAAATTTGCAAGCGTTTTTGCGGGCAAAACCGAAAACGGCGGAAAGCAAATGCGGCGGCCCTCGGGCGCGCCCGCGTGGGAACAGAATTTTTACAATTTGCGCTAAAACGCGTGACAAATCCCTTCCGTGCCTGTTATAATAGGGGCAACAAACACTTTGGGGACGTCAGAACATGGGCGCATGGGAAATCGTGAAGATCGTCATGCAGATTCTCGGGGGGATGGGCACCTTTTTGGTGGGCATGAAACTCCTCTCCGAAAACATGACCCGTCTCGCGCACGGCAAGTTGCAGCGGATGCTCAACAGAACAGCCAAGAGCCGTTTCGCGGGCGTGGGCATCGGCACGGGCATGACGATTTTGGGGCAGAGTTCGGCGTTTACTACGGTCATGGTCGTCGGCCTCGTCAACGCGGGGGTGATGACCCTCTTTCAGGCCACGGCCATCATCATGGGGGCGAATATCGGCACAACGCTCAACGCATGGGTCATCGCCCTTGCGGGCTCCGATATCACCGCCCTTTTTCTTGCCCTTGCCGCCGTCGGGGTGTTCATCACCATGTTCTCCAAAAACGAGCGCATCAAGTCGGTGGGCAACGTCGTCGCGGCGTTCGGCCTCATCTTCGTGGGGCTCAAACTCATGTCGGGGGCGCTCTCCTTCGAAACGGGCACGGCCGAATTTGCCGCCGTCTCCAACGTCCTTTCCGCCGTCAAAAATCCCTTCCTGCTCCTCCTCATCGGCATTGCCATCACCGCCCTCGTGCAGAGTTCCACGGCCGTCAACGCCATCATCATCACAATGGCCTCCCTCGGAGTGGTCATCGGCGGAGGAGGCAACGCCCCGCTCTACATCATCATCGGGTCGAATATCGGCACCTGCGTCACCGCCCTCATCTCGTCGCTCGGGGCGAGCATCAACGCCAAGCGCGCGGCCCTCATCCACTTCCTGTTCAACCTCTTCGGCGCCGTCATCTTCATGATCATTCTCGTCTTTTGGACGGGCTTTGCCGATACCGTCCTCGCGGGCATTTTCCCCACCGATCCCGCCCACCCCGGCGGCATCGAGGCCACCATGCAGATCGCCACCTTCCACACCCTGTTCAACGTGGTCAACGCCCTGCTCTTTTTGCCCTTCATCAAGGGCTTCGTCTGGCTTGCGGAGCACATCATTCCCGAGAAAAAGGGGGAACGGGGGGAGGAAAAACAGCGCGGGGCCGAAATTTTCGGCGACTTGGACGATCGCCTTCTGCGCTCTCCCTCGGTCGCGCTCGGCTACCTGTATCGGCAGACGGGCAAGGTCTTTTCCTTCGCGATGGATACCCTCACGGAGGCCTTCCGCGCCTTTCTTGCAAAGGATACGTCGGCCGCGCCCCGCATCGCGGAGGAGAACGAACAACTTGCCGAGGCCAACCGGCAGGGGGTGTCCTACCTCGTCAAACTGTCGGCCTCGCCCCTCGTCATCGAGGATGAGAAGACGGTCTCCACCCTGCACTACGTGCTCAACGATATCGTCCGCGTGGGCGAACTTGCCGATAACATCACCAAATATACGCGCACTTATGTGGAGGACGGCCTCGTCTTTTCGGAGGAATTTCTCGGCATGATCAAGGAGATGTTCGGCAAGATAGAGGCGCTCTACTCCCTCGCTCTCACCGTCTTTCTCAACAAGGAGGGGGACAAACTTCAAGAATTGGACGCGTTGGAGGATGAGATCGACGCCGCCCGCCACACCCTCGTCACCACGCATATCAAGCGCCTCAACGAGGGCAAGTGCCAGCCGCAGAACGCGAGCGTGTTTATCAACCTCGTGGGCAATCTCGAACGCGCGGCCGACCACATCACTTTCATCGCGCACAGCATCGAATAGGGCGCGTACGGCGCCCTCCGTCCGCACGCGCGGGCGGAAGAGCAAAAAAGGAAAGGAGGCAGTATGAAGATTTCCGTTTCGCAGGAGGGGAAGGTCCCCGTCGCGCCGGGAGGCGTCGGCCTGTTTTTCGAGGATCTGAATTATGCGCTCGACGGCGGGCTCTACGCCGAAATGCTCGAAAACCGCAATTTCGAGGCAAAGGACGTCCACGGCGAGTGGGATCGCTACATCGTGGAGGAGGACGGCGGCTACGGCTGGTCGGCCTATCCCGCGGACGCCGAAGTCGCCATGAAGATCAAGACCGACCGCCCGCTCTTCCCCGAAAATCCCCACTACATGCGGCTCACCGCGCCCGCGGGGGCGGGGGTGAAGAACAAGGCGTACGACGGCATCTATTTGAAGAAGGGCCTCGGCTACCGCATCTCCTTCTACGTGCGCTCCTACGATTACAAGGGAAGGGCCGCAGTCGGCGTCTATCAGGGCGGCGTCGCCCTCTCCGAAAAAAAGGTCAAACTCAAAGCGGACGGCGCATGGCGGCATTACGCCGTGCACTTCAAGGCAAAGGCGGATGCCGACGGCGCGGATTTCGCGTTCCGCATCGAAAAGGGGGGCACGGTGCACATCGACGCCTTTTCGATGATGCCCGATAACGCCGTTTTGGGGGTGTTCCGCCGCGACCTCGTCGACCTCATGAAGGAGATGAAGCCGGGCTTTCTGCGCTTCCCGGGCGGGTGCGTCGTCGAGGGCAACAGCCTCGCGAACCGCTATCTTTGGAAGGAGTCCATCGGCATGCCCGAGCGGCGGCGGCACAACTGGAACCGCTGGGCGGTGCACGCCACGGGGCCCGAAAACAACTTCCGCTCCGAATATTCCCACTACGGGCAGACCCTCGGCGTGGGCTACTACGAATATTTCCGCCTGTGCGAATACCTCGGCGCAAAGCCGTTGCCCGTCGTCTCGGTGGGCATCGCCTGCCAGTACATGAGCACGGAGTTCGTCCCGCTTGACGATCCCGAACTCGAAACCTACATTCAGGAGGCGCTCGACGTCGTGGAATTTGCGAGCGGCGGGCCCGATACCGTCTGGGGCAAGGTGCGCGCGGACATGGGCCACCCGGAGCCTTTCGGGCTCGAATATCTCGGCGTGGGTAACGAGCAGTGGGAGGCCTCGCCCAAGCAGAAGGACGGCACGGAGCGCCCCAACGAGTTCTACAAGCGCTTCGAGCGCTTCGAAAAGCGCATCCACGAGAAATATCCCGATATCAAAATCGTCGGCACGGTGGGGCCCACGGTGGGCACCGAAAGCCACAAAAGCGCGTGGGAATGGACGCGCGAAAATCTCGTCAAAAATCCCGATTTCGTCTACTGCGCCGACGAGCACTTTTACGTCCCGCCGCAGTGGATGTACGATAACGTGACGATGTACGATAAGTACCCCCGCCTCGGAAAAGTGTACGCGGGCGAGTACGCCTGTCACGTGCCGGGCTCGGGCGCGGCCCTGCTCAACGCGCCGCAGGCCAACTGCTGGGAGGGCGCGCTCGCGGAGGCGGCGTTCATGACGGGCATGGAGCGCAATGCCGACGTCGTGGTGATGAAGTCCTTCGCCCCTCTCTTCGCCCGCCTCGGCTACCAGCAATGGTGTCCCGACCTCATCTGGTTCAACGGAAAAACGGCGTACGGCTCGGCGAGTTATTATGTTCAGAAACTTTACAGTCTTTACACGGGCGACACGTCGTTCAAGGTGACAACGGACGGGGAGAAAATTTTCGCTTCGGCGACGTCGCGCGGCAATCTTCTCTTTGTCAAGGCGGTCAACGCGGGCGAGGAAGAAGTTGAGGCGGAGATCGAGGGCGATTTCGAGATCGGCGAACTCGCCAACATTTTGCGCATGGAAGGGGACCTGAAAGATTTCAATACATTGAGCGAGCCCGAAAAGATCGTTCCGCGCGAAGTTGCGCCTTCCGCTCCCCGCACTCTTCTTTTGCCGCCCCGCAGTTTCAGCGTCCTCATTTTCAGAAAATAAATTTGGCGTGCTTATTTTCAGCAATTAAAATTTGCGGTAATCAATAAATATTTCTCTCACAATGTTCCCCGTTGCATGAAGCATGGTAACCGCTTGCACGGTTGCCGTGTTTTGTGCGCCGGGGAGCGTTTTTCATTTTCCGCGAGGGTTGAGGTCATGTTTGATAGCGAATGGAAAATGAAGCGCAATATGGCTTCAAACAAAAAACCGAGGGGGGGGGAGAGGAGATAGAGCGCGGAAAATTTGTGCGGAGGGGAGAATTGCTTTCCGATTTCCGAGCGGGATTTGCTTTACAAATTCTGCCCGGACCTTTATAATAGTGTTATCTTATTCTCGGCGGGATTGCAGAAATGATACGGCTGGCGGATGGTTGGAAGGATTATTCCGTGCTCGCTACGGGCGACGGCTATAAACTCGAACGGTGGGGCGAACATGTCTTGCTCCGCCCCGATCCCCAGGTCATCTGGCGGGCCCGCGGCGACCTCTTTAAGCGCGACTATGACGCCGTGTATCACCGCAGCGATAAAGGGGGCGGCGCATGGGAGTTCAAACGCCCCCTCCCCGAAAGTTGGACCGTTCGTTACGGCGAACTCGCCTTTCGGATAAAGCCGATGGGCTTCAAACACACCGGGCTCTTCCCCGAACAGGCCGTCAATTGGGAACGCACCGCCCGCATCGTGCACGCCGCCGCCTCGGCGGGGCGGAAGGTGAAGGTGCTCAACCTCTTTGCCTACACGGGCGGGGCGAGCGTCGCCCTTGCCAAAGCGGGGGCCGAAGTCACCCACGTGGACGCCGCCAAAGGCATGGTGGAGCGCGCCGGCGAAAATGCCCGCCTCTCCGGCCTTGCGGGGGGCATCCGCTACATCGTGGACGACTGCAAAAAGTTCGTCGCCCGCGAGATCAGAAGGGGAAACCGCTACGACGCCATCGTCATGGACCCTCCCTCCTACGGGCGCGGCCCCGGCGGCGAAATGTGGAAGATAGAGGACGCACTCTTTGACTTTGTCGGCCTCTGCGCGGGGGCGCTCGCCGACGATCCCCTGTTCGTGCTCATCAACAGTTATACGACGGGACTACAACCCACCGTGCTCGCCAACATCCTCACCCTCGCCCTCGGCGGCAGAAGGGGAAGGACGGAGGCGTACGAGGTGGGGCTCCCCACGGAGGAAGGCGTGCCGCTCCCCTGCGGCGCGGGAGGTATTTTTGTACATGAATGACATCGAAGAAAACATCCTGTTCGAGGACAACCACATCATCGTCGTCTTGAAGGAGCAAAACCTCGCCTCCTGCCCCGACGACAGCAAGGACGAAAACCTTCTCGACTGCGTGAAGGCCTACGTCAAGCAAAAATATAACAAGCCCGGCAATGTGTACATCGGCCTCGTGCACCGCCTCGACCGCCCCACGGGCGGGGTGATGGTGTTTGCGCGGACGAGCAAGGCGGCGGGCAGGCTTTCCGAGCAGATGAGGACGGGAGACTTCGAAAAAAAGTACTTCGCCGTGCTCAACGGCGCGCCCAATCCCCCGAGCGGGCGTCTCGAACACTGGCTCAAAAAGAACGCCGTCAACAACATGGTCTACCTCTGCCCGCAGGGCACCGAGGGGGCGAAATATGCCTCCCTCGAATACCGCGTGGCCCAGACGGCGGGGGCGCTTGCCCTTGCCGACATCAAACTGCACACCGGGCGCAGTCATCAGATCCGCGTGCAGATGGCGGGGGTGGCCCATCCCGTGTTCGGCGACATGCGCTACGGCGGCGAACGCGCCCAAAAGGGAAAACTCGCGCTGTGGGCGTACAGCCTCGCCTTCACCCATCCCGTGACGGGGGAGCGCATGCGCTTTCTCGCTCCGCCCCCCGCCGAAGAGGCGCCGTGGAGCCTTTTTGACCTCTCTGCGGCCATGAAAATCGTGTGATTTGTGCGAATTTTTCGAAATTCTCGCAGAACAGGCGCGTTACCGCTTGACGGGGCAAAAAAATTTGTGTACAATATAAAGGATAGTATCGGGCGGTTTCGCCCGTTTGGAGCGGTGTCTCATGAATAAGGTAAAATTGCGTTGGACCATCCTTCTTGCATTCGTTGCGCTCGCGGCGGTGTTGCTGGGCGTGATTTTGTGCGTGCCCTACGGCGGCCGTGCAAGCGCCATCAATTATGCTCCCACGACCATCTTTTCGCAGGGAACGGGAGGCGACGTCGGCGCGTCCGAAGCGGGGACGGAGGAGACCTCCTTCATCCAATTTTCCTTCCGCGACGACGGCAAGGTGTATTACCGCCGCGACCTCGCGCTGAAATGGTTTGTTTCCGCCATTGAAAAGGCCCCCGAGGAAGAGGAAGGATCCGGCGGCGCCGAAAGTACGGCCTTCACCC
>CANQAZ010000074.1 GCA_947589555.1 uncultured Clostridia bacterium
AAACTCGGCGAAGTGCACGAGGGCGCGGCCACGATGGACTGGATGGTGCAGGAGCAAGAGCGCGGCATCACCATCACGTCCGCGGCGACGACCTGCTTCTGGAAGGGGCACCGGTTCAACATCATCGATACCCCCGGCCACGTTGATTTCACGGTCGAAGTGGAGCGTTCCCTCCGCGTTTTGGACGGCGCGGTGGCGACTTTCTGCGCCAAAGGCGGCGTGGAGCCGCAGTCCGAAACGGTGTGGCGGCAAGCGGATACCTACAAGGTGCCCCGCATCGCTTACGTCAATAAAATGGATATCAACGGAGCCGATTTCTTCCGCGTCGAACGGATGATCCGCGAGCGTTTGGGGGCCAACCCCGTGCCCGTGGAACTTCCCATCGGCAAGGAGGCGACGTTCCGCGGTATCATTGACCTCATCCGCATGGAGGCTGAGATCTATTACGACGATCTCGGCAAGGACTTCCGCAAGGAGCCCATCCCTGCCGATATGCAGTCGCTCGCCGAGGAGTACCACGCCAAACTCGTGGAGGAAGCGGCTTCCGCTTCGGACGAACTCATAAAAAAGTACTTCGAGGAGGGAGATCTGTCCGCCGACGACATCATCACGGGTCTTCGGGCGCGTTGCCTTAAAATGGAAGCGGTGCCCATGCTCTGCGGTTCGTCCTACAAGAACAAGGGCGTGCAATTCCTTCTCGACGCCGTCATCCACTTCCTTCCCAGCCCTCTCGACGTAGATCACGTCAAGGGCGTCAACCCCGAAACGGGGGAAGAGGAGGAGCGCAAGACTTCGGACGAGGAGCCCTTCTCCGGGCTCGCCTTCAAGATCGCGACCGATCCCTTCGTGGGGTCTCTTGCCTATTTCCGTTGCTATTCGGGGGTGCTTTCGGCGGGTTCCTACGTGTACAATTCCACAAAGGATAAAAAGGAACGCGTCGGCCGTCTCGTGCAGATGCACGCCAACGAGCGCAAAGACATCACCGAAATTTATTCGGGCGACATTTGCGCCATCGTGGGCCTCAAAAACACGACGACGGGGGATACCCTCTGCGACGAGAAGCATCCCATCGTGCTCGAAAAAATGGAATTCCCGGAGCCCGTCATCCAACTCTCTTTGGAGCCCAAGACGAAGGCCGGGCAGGAAAAGATGACGATGGCGCTCGTCAAACTCGCCGAGGAGGATCCCACTTTCAAGACGTACACCGATTCGGAGACGGGCCAGACCATCATCGCGGGCATGGGGGAGTTGCACCTCGATATCATCGTGGATCGGCTTCTCCGCGAATTCCACGTGGAGGCCAATGTCGGCGCGCCGCAGGTGGCGTACCGCGAGACCATCAAAAACGCGGTGGACGCCGAGGGGATGTACAAGCGTCAGTCGGGCGGCAAGGGCCAGTACGGCCACTGCAAGATCCATCTCTACCCGCAGGAGCCGGGCGCCGGCTATGCGTTCGAGGATCTCACCGTCGGCGGCTCCATCCCGAAGGAATTCATCCCTGCCATCGACAAGGGCATACAGGAAGCGGCGAAAAACGGCTTTTTGGCGGGCTACGAACTCGTGGACTTCCGCGTAGAGGTCTATGACGGAAGTTATCACGAAGTCGACTCTTCGGAAATGGCGTTCAAGATCGCGGGTTCAATGGCCCTTAAAAACGGGTTGGAGAAGGCGCGCGTCGTCCTGTTGGAGCCCATCATGAAGGTGCAGATCATCACCCCCGAAGATTACTTCGGCGACCTCATGGGCAACATCAACGGCCGCCGCGGTATCATTTTGGGCACCGACGACAGGAGCGGCGCAAAGATCATCGACGCGATGGTCCCCCTCTCCGAGATGTTCGGCTATGCGACCGATCTCCGCTCGCGTACGCAGGGCCGCGGCCAGTTCACGATGCAATTCGACCACTATTCGGAGGTCCCGAAGTCGGTTGCGGAGAAAATTATCTCGGGTCGGGACAAAAAATGATGCCGTTCGCGCGAAAAACGCGTGAAATTTGGAAAAATTTTCGTCAAAGTGATTGCAAAATTTTTCCCGATAGGTTATAATAAGGGAGTAAGCGGTCCAGCTTAATATCATCGTTTGATAGATAGCTGCGCTTTCAGCCCCCGAAAGGCTGAAAAAAGTTATCAAAAAATAAAAAATTTCAAGGAGAAAAATCAAAATGGCAAAGGCAAAATTCGACAGGAGCAAGCCCCACGTCAACATCGGTACGATCGGACATGTTGACCACGGCAAGACCACTTTGACCGCAGCTATCACTATGGTTATGGCTTGCAAGGGTCAAGCGAAGAAAATGCGCTACGATGAGATCGACAAGGCGCCCGAAGAAAAGGCGCGCGGCATCACCATCAACACGGCGCACGTTGAGTACGAAACGGACCACCGTCACTATGCGCACGTTGACTGCCCCGGCCACGCGGACTATGTCAAGAACATGATCACGGGTGCGGCGCAGATGGACGGCGCCATCCTCGTCGTCGCGGCGACGGACGGCCCCATGCCCCAGACCCGTGAGCACATCCTGCTCGCCCGTCAGGTCGGCGTGCCCTACATCATCGTCTTCCTGAACAAGATCGACCAGATGGACGATCCCGAACTTCTCGACCTTGTCGAAATGGAGATCCGCGAACTGCTGTCCTCCTACGACTTCCCCGGCGACGACATCCCGATCATCAAGGGTTCCGCGCTCAAAGCGCTTGAAAAGGCGACGAGCGGCGCTTCCAACGAAGAGATCCTCAACGCTCCCGAGTGCAAGTGCGTGCTCGAACTCATGGACGCGGTCGACAGTTATATCCCCACGCCCGCCCGCGACGACCAGAAGCCCTTCCTGCTTCCCGTCGAGGACGTGTTCACCATCTCCGGCCGCGGCACCGTTGCCACGGGCCGTGTGGAGAGAGGCGTTGCGAAGGTCGGCGACCCCGCCGAGATCGTCGGGCTCATCGATAAGCCCCGTTCCACGGTCATCACCGGTCTCGAAATGTTCCACAAGCAACTCGACGAAGCGATGGCAGGCGATAACGTCGGCGCCCTTCTTCGCGGCATCAACCGCACGGATATCGAAAAAGGGCAGGTCATTGCCAAGCCCAACACCGTTCCCACCGCGATGAGATTCGAAGCGCAGGTGTACGTCCTGACGAAGGACGAAGGCGGCCGCCATACGGCCTTCTTCAACCACTATCGTCCCCAGTTCTTCATCCGCACGACGGACGTTACGGGTTCCATCGAACTGCCCGAAGGCGTTGAAATGGTCATGCCCGGCGACCACGTCACCTTGAAGGTCGAACTCATCAAGCCCGTCGCCATCGAGGAAGGTCTCCGCTTCGCCATCCGCGAAGGCGGCAGAACGGTCGGCTCCGGCGCCGTCTCCAAGATCCTCAAATAACGACAATCGGAAAGGGCACGCCTTCGGGCGTGCCTTTTTTCATGCCTGAATTTCGCGGTTTCCGCGCCCCCCGCAAAAAAACAAAAATTACGGCGGGAAAATTTCCGCGCGGCGCTTGCCGAAGCGGGGCGTTTATAGTATAATGGGGTTGCTTTCGGAGGGAAATCATGAAAAAACGCATTTCGGTCAAACACCGCATCGCACTTTTGCTTGTGCCGCTCGTCGCGGCCTTCCTCTTGGGCGGAGTTTTCGCCCTTCGCAAGGAGGCGGCCTTTGCGGCGGAGGGGAGCATCACCGCCGAGGAGCAAACGGCGGGCAAAAAATTCGCGGGGAGCGACTATCTCGAACTCTACGCCCTGCCCACTTCGGCGTTTTCCTATTCCAACAACGGCGGCGGCGACCTCTCCAAAGCCTTCGACGGCGACTTTTCCACCCAGTGGACCTCCGAAGCGCAGAACAGCCGCACCGATAAGGGCGCGTCCGCCGACTTTTTCAACGAAGTCACGGTCACCTTCCACGCGCCCGTCGAGATCGACCGCATCCTCTACCAGGCCTCCTCGGCGCGCGTCGCGCACGGCTACCCGCAGGAACTCGAAATCTTCGTGAGCGCGGCGGGGGAGGCGGAACATTCCCTCGGCCTTTGCAACAGCACGCCCACCGTCAACCGCGTCGTGTTCGGCTTCGGGGCCCAAACGGTCAAGACCCTCCGCTTCGTGTTCAAACAGCCCAACACCTCCCACAATTGGGTGGCCGCGGCAAAGGAGATCCTCTTTCTGACGCCCGACGACCCCGATCTCGATAAGATCGTCTCTCTGTTCGATGATTACGCCCAAACGCAGGTAAATTCATCGGTCACGGAGGAATATTTGGCGTCTGCGCGGCAAAAATTCTCATCCCGCCTCAACTATCAAACGGCCGTCGCGCCCCTTCTCGACCGCGCGGAGGGCTTCAAAAAGGGGACCCTGCAAAAGGAGAGCGCGCGGGAGTACGGCACGGGCGCCACGGGGGCCAACCGCATCGAGCGCTATGGCGCCGTCCGCACCTATTGCGCCGACGTCCTCAAATTTTCCACCTTCGGCGTCGACTACCAGCCCACGGGGATCGCGGCGGCCGCGGGGAGCAAACTCACCGTCTATGTGGATGGGGAGGAGGGGGATCCCCTGCCTTCCCTCGTGTGCACCCAGACCTTCGGCGACTGGCGCTCGTGGCTCACCCGCTTCCCCCTCGTGCGGGGCAAAAACGTCATCGTCTTTCCCGATTTCATCGCCGCCCGCCCCGAGGCCTACACCGTCGGCCCCGGGCAGGGGCTCCGCTCGGGCGGCCCCGTCTATCTCGAAAATCCCTACGCGCCCGCCGCGCAGTCCAAAAACGTCAAAGTTTACATCGAGGGGGGCGTCTTTTACCCCGTCTACCGCAAGGGCGGCGACGAGGCGCAGTTCCGGGCGGCCGTGCAAACTTATACGGAAAAGATGCGGGAGGAGCCCGAAGTCTATCCCGACGTTGCGGAGATCGTCTCCGACCACGTGCTCGCCACCTCCCTCGCCACCTCGGCCGGGGCCCTCTACGGCGATGGGGAAAACAGCGTGCGGGCGAGTTGCGAGGGGTGGGACGGCTATATGCGCGCCCTGCTCTCCTTCGGCGGCGTCTCCTTCGATCCCGCCTCCGCCCATTATGAGGAGATCAACGCCCACCTGCGGCACAACGTGCGGCTTGCCCAGCCGTGGGGGGGCGCGCTCGCCTACGCCTCGGGGGGATTTTGCGGCTTCTGCTCCGATAAGTATACCGATGGTTTCCACCTTCTCCGCTTCGGGGTCTACGGCTGGGCGATGGCGCACGAACTCGGCCACGCGCTCGATAACAACATGGGGGCGGCGGGCCGCACCACGGCCGAAGTGACCAACAACATGTGGGCCATTTACGACCGCATCGCCGTCGAAAAGAGCGCCTCGGTTCGCTACGACGCCGAGGCCTTCCGCAGTCTCCTCTCGCCCGACGCCGTGCCCGCCGTCAAGGCGTACGAACAGTACCGCGGCACGGGCTACGTCTTCTGGTGGCTCATCGAGAGCCGCTACCCCGGTTTTTGGGGGGAGATGGAAAACATGTACCGCTACCGCAGCGTCGAAGAGGACATGGCGGCGGCGGGCGTCACGGAGGAGGAGAAGAAGGGGCTCACGCAGGAGGAGCGGCACGCCTATCTTTGCTCCCTCGCCGCCCAAACCGACCTCACCTATTATTTCGACCGCTGGGGCTTCTATTTCGCCACCAAAAAGGTGGGGGAGGGGGACGAAGCGAAGGAGGCGCCCGCCACCCAGTTCGCCGCAGAGGGGCTTTCCGCGGCCTACAACAAACTCATGGCGGCCGCCCGCGCCCGCAACGCCTTTCCCCGCCCCGCCCTCAAATTCTGGTACGGCGATTACGATAATTATACCTACGTGAGCGGCGGCGGGCAGGGGATGTACACCGCGGAGAGCAAGGCGGCCATCCTCGACGTATTCTCTTCGGAGAGCGGCCACACCCTCTTTTTGCCCGAGCGGGAGGAGGCCGCCCACCTCGGCTACGAAATTTCGGAGGGAGATCGGGTCATCGGCTTCACGGGCGGGAGCATGTTCACCGACGCCTCCGTCTATCCCGCGGGCTACACGCCCGTCTATCGGGTGCGCGCCTACGACCGCCTCTTCAACGCCTCGGCGCTCTCCGCGCCCGTCTCGCCGGCCGCGGCAAGCGAAACGGTATGCCGCATCGGCGAAGTCTCCTATTCCTCCCTCGCATCGGCGGTGGAGGCGGCGGAGGACGGCGCAATCATCGAAGTCATCTCCACGGCGCGCACGGCCGCCGTGGAGATCTCCAAAAACCTTGTCATCTCGGGCGACCGCACCGTCATGCGGGGTGCGGCGGGCCACCTCTTCACGGTGAAGAAGGGGGGCTCCC
>CANQAZ010000075.1 GCA_947589555.1 uncultured Clostridia bacterium
CTGCGGCAAGGGGGGCAGGTGCCGTGTCTGCTCCCTCCACGCCCTCTTTTCGGAGACGATGGCAAGCGGCAAGCCCGCCTTCCGCCAACTTCTGTTGCGGCGGGGGAAGGAGGAGCAACTTGCCATCCGCATCAAAGTCACGCCGATGGACGGCTACTTCCTCGGCGTCATCGACGATGCGTACGAAACGGAGATCGCGCGGGAGATGACCTCGGCGCAGGCCATCCAGCGCCGCCTTCTGCCCCCCGCCAAGAGCGGCAACGGCGTGCCGTACGCCTTCATGTTCATTCCCTGCCGGGAGATCGGCGGGGACCTGCCCGACGTCTATGAAGTCGGGGGGGAGACGATGAGCGTGCTTGCCGACGTCTCGGGCAAGGGCATCTCTGCGGGCATGCTCTCGGCCTTTGTCAAGGCGGGGTGGGACCGTTCGGAGCCCTCGCCCGCCCGCGCGATCGCGGGGCTCAACCGCAAATTTCAGGAACTCAACTTGGACGAGCGCTCCTACGTCACGGCGGCGGCCGTCCGCATCGAGCGGGCGCAAAAGCGGGTGCGCTATTGTCTTGCGGGGCACAACGCGCCCATCCTGTTGAAGAGCGCCCGCGGCATCGACGAGATCGAAAGCAAAAGCCCGCCCGTCTCCAACTGGTTGCCCGGTTTTGGGTATGAGGACGGCTTCATCGGCTATGCCGAGGGGGATATCCTCGTGCTCCTCACCGACGGCGTCACGGAGAGCCGCAATGCTTCGGGCGAAGAATTTTCGGTGGAGCGGGTGGAGGCCATTCTGGAAAGCGCCTCTTCGGCCGAGGAGTTCATCGACCGTCTGAAATCGGCCCTGCGCGCCTTCTGCGGCGCCTTTGCGGACGATCTGACGGCCGTCGCCTTCGATTTGAAGTAAGTCCGCATCCTTCCTTTAAGGCCTATCCTTGCGTCCCATACTTGCCCTCCCCTTGCGTAAAGGGGAGGGGTAGGGGTGGGGATCCGCCCTTAATTTATCCTTTTCCCGCAAGGGATGGGTGGGGAGGCCTATCCCCCGCGTCATTCCGCCCCCCCCAAAAAAAACGCAACAAAAAAACAGCGGCAGGTGACCGCTGTTTTTTCGTTCCGCGCGGCATGTTCCAAGCATGGCCGCGGGGAGGGGCCGCTCGCTTACTCTTCGAGGAAGAGTTTGTTGTTCAGCGCGATGAACACGGCGTCGAGGACGGTCAGGATCCAGAACTCGCCGAAGAAGGTAATGACGAGGGCCATTACGAGGTTGACCGCGCTGTTCTTCTTCAAGAAGGCCGACCAACGGACGAGAAGGTCCATGATCCAGCCGATGAAGGGCAGGATCAGAAGAACGATCTGGATAACTTTGCTTTGCTTGTGAAACCAGGTGTCGAAATTCATATTCCTTATCTCCTTTTGGTTTTTGTACTATTATTCTATACGCGCGCGCGGAAAAAGTCAAACAAATCGCGGAAAAAATTTTTTCATTTTGTCAAATTTTGTCCCTTTCTTCTCCCCGTGGCGCAAAAAAGAAGGCGGGCAATGCCCGCTTTCTTTTTTTGACGCATTTCCGTCTGTTACGCTTTCGCAAAGATGAGGTGCTTGAAGAGGAGGCACCAGATGAGGTCGATCCAGCCGAACACGATACCGATGAAGGTAACGAGGATGGCAAAGACGAGGGTCAAAAGGCTCTTCGTCTTCAAAAAGGCCGACCAACGGACAAGGATCTCAACGATCCAGTTCACGAAAGGGATGAGGAGCAAGATCACTTGGATGAGTCTGCTCTGTTTGTTGAACCATGTAGCCATACTTTTATCTCCTTTTTATGATTCTGTCTATATTCTAATCTATCCCCGCCCGATTGTCAAGGGACTTTCCGAAAATTTTTGAAAAAATTGCAGGTCCGTGCGGAAAAAAGGGGGCTTGCGCCCGCCCCGCCTCACAGGTCCGCCCGCATGAAAATTTCCCCCGTCTCCACGTCCTTCCACAGGAGCCTCTTTCCGTCGAGCACGAGGTAGGCGTGGGGGGAATTTTCTTTGGGGATGGAGACCGACCCGCAGTTCACGTAGGTATAGGTCTCCCTCTCCTCGCAGGCGGGCACGTGGAAGTGCCCGTTGAAAAGGAGGTCTCCCTTTTTGAGGCAGGCGGGCATGAGGTGCCCGTGGGCGAATACCGCGGTGCGCCCGCCGAGGGGGAGGAAGGCAAAGTCGGCCTCCACGGGGAATTGGAGCACAAGGGTATCCACCTGGCTGTCGCAGTTGCCCTTGATGCACAAAATGTCCTCCTTCATGGAGTTGAGGATGTCCGCCGTCTCCAACGTGGAGTACTCTTTCGGCAGGGCGTTGCGCGCGCCGTGGTACAAAAGGTCGCCCAGCAGGATGAGTTTTTCGGCGCCCTCTTCTTCGTAGCGCTCTTTGAGGAGGCGGCAGTAGTAGGCCGAGCCGTGGATGTCCGAAGCGATCACGTATTTCATGGTTATCTCCTTTCCGCCTTCCGTGCTTGCGGCGCGGGGGCGGGTCTCATGCGGGGTAGCGGGCCAAAAGTTCGCGCAGTTTGCGTAGCACGCCTCCCTCCGTGTTGGAGGGGATGGGCCTTCCCACCATCTCTTTGAGGGGCGGGTAGCCGTTTTCGGGCACGTAGGCCGCGCCGCACTCCGCCAGCATCTCGTAGTCGTTCATCTGGTCGCCGAAGGCCATGCACTCCTCCCTTTTGAGGCCGAAGTGCCCTTGCAGAAAGCGCACGGCCTCCCCCTTATTGGCCCCGGGGGCGGAAACGTCGCACCAGTTTCGGCCCGAAAGGATGGTGCGCAACCCGTCGAGGCGGGGGGGAAGGGCGCGGATGCAGTGTTCGGCCGCGCCCGCCTCGTCGTACACCGCGATCTTGCAGATGTCCTCCGTCCCGATCACCTCGTCGAGGCTCTCTACCTCCTTGCAGTTGGTGTACGCGCCCACGGAGTAGCCGTAAAAGGGCTCGGCGCGGTCCTCTATGTAGGCGCAGTCCACCCCGCAGAGCACGGGGTAGAGGTGGGGCAGGGCGCGGATCTCGTCGAGGGCGGCCTTCAACTTCCCGTCGGGGATGGGCTCGAAGTGCAGGGTCTGTCCGCGGTACTTCACAAGGGCGCCGTTTTCGCAGATGAAAACGACCTCGTCCGCGACGGGAGCAAACAGCGTTTTGAGGTTTTCGTATTGCCGCCCGCTCGCGGGGGCAAACAAAATACCTCTCTCATGCAGTTGTCCGATGAGGGGGAAGATCTCGCGCGGCAGGTTTCCGTCGCCGTCGAGCAGGGTCCCGTCCAAATCGGTGGCTATGAATTTGATCATGGTGTCCTTCGAAGGGTCAAACGAGGGGGGCAAACAGGCGCAGGAGTTTGCCGAGGGCCCGCGCAAAAGGGGAGGCGGCGGGGAGGGGGGAGCCGTCCTTCCACGCGGCGCAAAAATCCTCTTCCGCCCGCGCGGCAAGCCCTTCGCTCTCCAAAAGCACGCCGCATTCGGCTTGCAGCCACAGACTGCGGAAATCGAGGTTGTAGGAGGAGACGAGGGCGTATTTCCCGTCCGCGGCGAGGCTCTTCGCGTGCAAAAAGCCCGCCGTGTACAGCCGCACGCCCACCCCGCGGGCGGCGAGTTCGCGCGCGTAGGAGAGGGTGATGCGGTAGGGCAGTTTTTTGTCGGGGATGCGGGGCAAAAGGAGGCGCACGTCCACCCCGCTCTCCGCCGCGCGGCAGAGGGAGGCGAGCAGGGCGCCGTCGGGCGCAAGGTAGGGCGTGCACACATAAAGGGTCCGCTCGGCCGAGGAAACGAGGCCGTCTATGACCTTTCTGCCCACCCGCTCGCCCCCGTCCGCGCCGTCCGCAAACACGGCGCAGGGCAGGCCGTAACGCACAGCGTTTGGGCCGTTTCGGCTCTTTTGCGGCCTTTCGGGGGGCAAAAGAGGGGGCAGGGGAGAGGAGGGCCGCTCGCGCGTCCAGGCGCGGGCAAAGAGGTCTGCAAAGCGCAGGGCGGGCTCTCCCGTCAGGCGCACGGCGGTGTCCTTCCAGTGCCCGAAGCGGAGGCGGGCCCCGATGTATTCGTCGGCGAGGTTGATCCCGCCCGTGTAGGCGATCTCCCCGTCGATGACGGCAAGTTTGGTGTGGTCGCGCCTTCCCGCGGCGCGGGTGGGGAAGCGGAGTTTGCGCACGGGGCAGGCCGCAATGCCCAGCCGCGCCATCGTCTTTGCAAAGTCGCGGGGGAGGGTGAGGGCGCACCCGAAGTCGTCGTACAAAAGGCGCACGTCCACCCCCCGCTTTGCCGCGCGGGAAAGTTCGGCCGCCACCTCGTTGAAAAAGACGCCCCGCTCCACGATGAAATACTGCAAAAACGCATAGCGTTTTGCCCCTTTCAGGTCGGAAAGGAGGCGCTTTGCCATGTCGGCCCCCACGCAAAAGTACTCCGCGCCGTCCGCTCTTGCGGGCGGGAGCCCGCACCGCGAGGCGAGCGAAAGGAGGCGTTCGGTGCGCCCTTCCGCGGCAAACTTTCGGGGCTCCGCGCGTTCTCCCGCGGCGGGGATACGGCGGGCGGAGGCGGGGCGGTCGGGGCTCTTCCACCACAGGCAGAGGATCGCGCCCGTGTAGGGCAGGGCGAGGAGGAGCACGAGTTTGGAAATTTTATATTCGGGGGGCTCGTCGGAGGCGGCCACCGTAAGGGCGGCCCCGAGCGAAAGAAGGGCCCCTGCGGCCGCCGCGGGGGCCATCAGGCGGGGGAGCCACAGGGCGAGCGCGACCGCCGCCGAAGCAAAAAAAAGGGCGAGAAGGACGCACGGAAGCAGCCTTCCGCCCGCAAGACGACGTAATTTCCGCATTATGTAGGGATGCGGCGGCCGTTCAAACGAGGCTTACGATGTTGAATTCGCTGACGTCGCGCTCGGGGTGTTCGCCGTAGGCGCGCAAGAAGTCGGCAAGATCTCCGGGGGACAGGGCGTTCACGCGGCGGGGCACCACCGAAACGGCGTGGTTGGCCGCAAGGTTGATGGCCGTCTCCGCGTAGTCCGTGCAGTGCCAGACGCAGTGCACCGAAAGTTGCTTGCGGAGGGCGTCCGAAAGGTCGAGGGTGAGCCCGCCGGGATTCATTCCCGAGATGACGACGTTTGCCGAGTGCGCGCAGACGCGGAAGCACAGCGCGGGGTCGTTGCCCTTTGCGCTCGTCACGTACACGGCGCCCGAAACCAGGCGTCCGCCCGTGATCTGCGCCACGTCGTCGAGGAGGGAGCCTCCCGCTTCCAGCGTGTAGTACACCCCGCAGGAGCGGGCAAATTCGAGGCGTGCGGGGTCCTCGTCGATGAGGATGGGCACGATCTGGCGGTAGATGAGAAGGCGGCAGATGACGATGCCGAAGAGGTTTGCGCCAATGACCGCGACATGACAACCTTTTTGCGCGCCGAGCGCCTCGTGCGTGGCCTGCGCCAGCGCCACGTGATGCAACAAGAGCGAACTTTCGTCGTTGACCGCATCGGGGAGGGGGGTCATATCGTTGGGCGACACGTAGACGAAGTCGGATAAAAACCCGTCCGTCGTCTGGCCGCAAATTTCGATCTCGTCCTCTTCGAAGTCCCGCTTTTGGACGCCCGTATCTTCCTGCGGGCAAAAAGAGTGCAACAAAACGCGCGTCCCTTTGGGGAAGAGAAGATGGGCGCCTTCTTCCGCCACGATGCCGATGGCGAACCGGCCAGGGACGAGGGGATACTTCGCCTTGATGGCACCCGAAAAAAGATCGGCGTCCACACTGTTGACGAGGACCTTTGTGACGCGCACCTTGATCTTGCCTTCGACGGGCGCAAGGCCTTCCGCCGTGATTTGTTCCAGCCGGCCCGCGGCCGTCAATTTCCAGACGTTCATACGCCTCCAAACCGCAATGTTTGCGTTTACAGCCCCTATTATACCCCTTCTTTTTGTTTTTTGCAAGCGTTTCGGAGCAATTCGCAGGGATCGGGAATTTTTGCGCCCGTAAAAAAATTTTTCCGCTTTTAACGCTCCCCGTTGCGCCGCGCGCAACAGCCGCTTGCGCGGTTGCCGCGCTTGGCGCATCGGGGAGCGTTTTTCGTTTGCCGCGGCTCTGCGTTGTCATATACTCACCTCTTACATAGATAGCGTAACATATTTTTTTGTCCCGCGCGGCGGTAGGTGACAAGGTTT
>CANQAZ010000076.1 GCA_947589555.1 uncultured Clostridia bacterium
GAAGCTCGTTCATTTCCTCCCCCACGTCCTCCGGCGAGGCGCACGTCATAGACGGCGACGCGGCAGGCATAGCCGAACAGGCCCGCATCGTACGGGCCCTCCGCATAGAGATGGGAAATGGGCAAAAGATTTCCGAAATAAGTAAACCCCGCGGGCAAATTGACGGGCGCAAAGGGAATCCTCCCCTCCCCGTTCTTCCACTCGGGGCGATCGAAGTCGATGGCCGAGACCTGTCTGGCGCAAGTAATGCGCTTTTGCACGTCGGCGCGGCGCAGATATTTTTCGTCCGCGCTCCCCCCCGTGCCGCGGTAGGCGCTTCCGTTCTCCGTCTTGCCCGTGTAATTCCAATCGGCGTCGTAAGCGGGCAAAAGGGCCGCTATCTTCTCGTCGGGCTCCGTCAGTTTGCCGAGATTTTGCAAATGCCGCCCGCAGGAGACCGCCACGGTATCGCCGCCGTCGTAGGAGGCGAACCACCCGTTGAACGCCACGGAGCCCGAGCGCGGCATGTAGGTGAGATCGACGCCGCTCAAATCGTCGGCGAGGCAAAACACTGTCACCGTGACGCGCACGTTTTCGCCGAGCAAAAAATAATCCCCGAACGCCTCGGAGCGCTTCGCCCATGCCGCAAATTTCCCTTCCGGGGGCTCGGCGGAGGGCCGCCCGTTCTGCGCGAGGTAGCGCTCGGGCACGAGGTCCTCCCCGTAGGCGGGATCGGGGGTATCGAGGATGAGGCGGTAGCGCACCCCCGTTTCGATCCCGTACGCCGACTGATCGAAGGGCCGCCCGCCGTAGGAATACGTCCTGTAAATCGCCGTGTCGTCGAGGGAGAGCGGCTCGCGCATCACCGTGCCGTCCGCATTCCGTTCGCCCGCGTATGCCTTCCCGTCGGCGTCCGCAAGGGAGACGCGGATCGCAACCTCTTTCCCCTGCTTTTTCAACGCTTCCGACTCGGGCAAATAGACGGAAAGCGACAGCGTTTCGCCATTTTCGATGTTGATTTGGGGCGCGGGCAGGAGGGCGAGCGCAACCTCACCCCCGTTCTTTTCCGCGGCCCCCCAATAGCCCACCTCATCCCGTGCGCGGAGTTCCGCGTCCGAGGATAAAAGTTGCAGATGGGATACGGAATAAGCCTCAAACGGCCTTTCCCGCCAAAAGACCTCCCCCACCGTTGCGCTGTCCGCCTGAAATCCGATGGCAAAACAGCCCTCCGCGGCCTCGCTCTCCACGGCGCCGAAGGGGAGAAGGATATCCATGTCGGCATTGTGCACGGCGGCGCCGTCCTCGCCCACGGTATAACTGAAAAGATAGCGGTATCCGCCCCTTTCGGCGTCGGCGAGCCCTTCGCCCTCCGCGGCCGCGCCCTCTCCCACCGTTTGGAGCCCGCCGAGCCCCCCCGCGTTTTTGAGTTCGGTCAAACGGCTCTGCGCCGCAACGGCGATCGCCTCGGCATTGGCATCATAGCCCGCGCCGTAGATCCTCTGCGGGTTGATAAAAACCACGCCCAGCGTCACGAGAACGGCGAGAAGGGCGACCACGATGAGCATTTCCACCAGGGTAAAGCCGCGTTTCGTATGAAATTTTGCGGGTAATTTCATGCCGCGCCCCTCCCTTTGAAATCACATAGCGCGCTCGCGCGCGCACGCCGTTTCCCTAATTATACTATATTCGCGCGAAAATTGTCAACGGAAATCGAAAGGGAAAGTATTCCTCTCCGCCGATTCCGACAGCGTTTTTTGTTTTTCCGCAAGCGGAGCCCCTCCCGCGGCCCCCTTCCGCCCCCTTTCGCGGCCAAAAAGAAAGACCCCGCCCGTTTGCGGAGCCTTCCGTGCACCGTTTTGCATTTTTTCGGGAGAAACGCCGCGCCGCCTTTTTTCCTGCGCCGCCGCGCAAAAATCACGTCGGAGCCCGCAAAAGGAGGCCAAACGCCGCGCGTTCACTCGATACCGAAGAGCAAATTGGGTTCAACGCCGAATTTTTCATAGAGCGCCGAAATACTGTCATACCCGGGCTTCTTTTTCCCGCGCAACCACTGCCCCACCGTCGTCTGATCGACGCCGAGCGTTTCCGCAAGTTGCCGTCTCGTCAAATGCTTGAATTGCATCAATTCCTTGATGACGTCTTGAAAGGGATACATGAAAACAGTATGCAACAATTCGGGTCAAAAGTCTTGACATGGGTCTTTTGACCCGTTATACTATATTTGGGTTTCCCGGGAGCAAGCAAATGATCGTAAAAGTTGCAACATTCAGAAACAACATGGCATACTATTTGGAACACCTCGATGAGGACATCTTTCTGACGCGCCACGGAAAGGTAATAGGCGTCGTCAGCGCGCCGGACGTAGAGGCCAAACGGAAGCCGCCCGGCGAGTTGGAAATTTGTGTGCACGAACTCAACATGCTTGTAAGACATCTCAATGCACTTCTTCCCCGTTCAGACAATAAAAAACCCCGCCAAAAGCGGGGTTTTCTCACAGCGTTTTGCGTGTTTTGAAATTTTACGCCTTGTTGGCCGAGCCCAGCACGTCGATGATCTTGTGCTTGACCATCTCCTTCATGTTGGCTCTTGCGTCGCCGAGGTACTGCCTCGGGTCGAAGTGCGAAGGATTCTCGGCGAGGTGTTTACGGATGGCCGCGGTAAAGGCGACGCGGAGGTCGCTGTCGATGTTGATTTTGCAAACGGCGAGTTTGGCGGCCTTTCTGAGTTCGCTCTCGGGGATGCCGATGGCGTTGGGCATGGAGCCGCCGAATTCGTTGACGACGGCCACCTGGTCCTGCGGCACGCTCGAAGCGCCGTGCAAAACGATGGGGAAGCCGGGGAGCCTGCGGCCGATCTCCTCCAAAATGTCGATGCGCAGTTTGGGGTCCTGCCCGGGCTTGAATTTATAGGCGCCGTGGGAGGTGCCGATGGCAATGGCGAGGGAATCGATGCCCGTACGGGAGGTAAATTCCTGCACTTCGTCGGGGGAGGTGAACATGGCGTCGCTTGCGGCAACGTTCACGTCGTCCTCGATGCCGGCAAGTTTGCCGAGTTCGGCCTCCACCACCACGCCGTGATCGTGGGCGTACTCCACCACTTTTTTGGTGAGCGCGATGTTTTCCTCCCAGGGTTTGGAGGAAGCGTCGATCATCACGGAGGTAAACCCGCCGTCGATGGACGCCTTGCAAATTTCGAAGTCGGCGCCGTGGTCGAGGTGCATGGCGATGGGAATATCCGTCGTCTCCACGGCCGCCTCCACAAGGTGGCGCAGATACACGGGGTTGGCGTACTTTCTCGCGCCGGCGGATACCTGCAAAATGACGGGCGAACGGCATTCGTTGGCGGCCTCGACAATGGCTTGGATCATCTCCATATTGTTCACGTTGAAAGCGCCCACGGCATAGCCGCCCTTGTAGGCCTTTTCAAACATCTGCTTGGTTGTTACTAATGGCATAACATCCCTCCCGGTTGCTTTTTTCTCAATTATAATTCTTTCGCGCGGAAATTGCAAGAGTTTTCCCGAAATTTTCCCCTCTCCTCCCGCACAAACCCCTGTTTTTGCGAAAAACGGCCAAACGCTCTCCGTTTTGCCCGCGCGGCTTCTCCGCCGCTCCCCGCGCCTCCTGTATAAATTTGCCGAACGTTTTCGTGCAGAATGTACGGAAAAGGAAAATTTCGGAAAAAGCATTGACGGGGCAGGGAAATCATGGTATAATAGGGAGCGAAAAACGGCGCGCAAGCGTCAAAATGAAATTCGGAGGAAAATTCCAATGGCAAACGTCAGAGTTGCAATCAACGGCTTCGGCCGCATCGGCCGTCTCGCTTTCCGTCAGATGTTCGACGCGAAGGGCTACGAGATCGTCGCCATCAACGACCTTACGAGTCCCACCATGCTCGCCCACCTTTTGAAGTACGACAGCGCACAGGGCAGATACAAGTATGCGGATACGGTCAGCGCGGACGATCAGGCAGGCACCATCACCGTCAAGGGGACGACCATCAAGATCTATAAGGAAAAGGAAGCCGTCAACCTTCCGTGGAAGGAACTCGACGTAGACGTCGTGCTCGAATGCACGGGTTTCTACACCTCCAAAGAGAAGTCGCAGGCCCACATCGATGCCGGCGCGAAGAAGGTCGTCATCTCCGCTCCCGCGGGCAAAGATCTTCCCACCATCGTCTACGGCGTCAATGAAAAGACGTTGAAGGCTACCGATACGGTCATCTCGGCGGCGTCCTGCACCACCAACTGCCTCGCGCCTATGGCGGATACCCTCAACAAGGCCTATCCCATCGTTTCGGGCATCATGACGACCGTCCACGCCTACACGGGCGACCAGATGGTCCTCGACGGGCCTCACCGCAAGGGCGATCTCCGCAGGGCCCGCGCGGCGGCGGAAAACATCGTTCCCAACTCCACGGGCGCGGCTAAGGCGATCGGCCTTGTCATTCCCGCCCTCAACGGCAAACTCATCGGTAGCGCCCAGCGCGTTCCCGTGCCCACCGGCTCCACCACCATTCTGGTCGCCGTCGTCAAGGGCAAGGATATCACGGTGGAGAGCATCAACGCCACGATGAAGGCCGCCGCTTCCAAGTCCTTCGGCTATACCGAGGAGCCCCTCGTATCCTCCGATATCATCGGCATCACCTACGGGTCCCTCTTCGATGCGACCCAGACAATGGTCACCAAGATCGACGACGATACCTACCAGGTGCAAGTCGTTGCTTGGTACGATAACGAGAACAGTTACACCTCGCAGATGGTCCGCACCATCAAGTACTTCGCCGAACTGTAATTCTTTCCAAAGGGGCCCCTGCCGCGCGCGGGGGCCTTTTTTATGCCCTCTCGGTCCTTTCCGCGCTCTTTCTTGCTCTCTCGGGCCTTTTTCGCGCCCTTTTTTGCTCTTCCGCGGGGGAAAGGGGCGTGCGGCGGCGTCCTGTCGTCCCCGTCGCGGCGGAAAAAGGCCCTCCGCCCGTTTTTTTGCGCCGCATTTGACAAATTCCTCTCTTTTCGCCTAAAATCGGCTCTGATACGCCCGCGGCGCGGCCAATAGGATAGGGCAAGAGGTAAAAAATATGCAACTTTCAACGCTCATAGGAACCATGATCCTCTCCCCGGAGGGAGAAAAGCAGGGCTACGTAAAGGAGGCCCTCCTCACGCGCGATCTTTCGTCGCTCGCCTGTCTGGTGGCGGTGGACGGCGAGGAGGAGGAATTTTATCTGCCCGCGCGGGCCGTTTCCGCCGTAAAGGACGCCGTCATCGCCTCCAAAGCGCGCGCCGCATCGCCCTCGGGGGTGGCCGCGCCGATGGGTCGGGCGGTTTTCACGGAGCAGGGGGAATATCTCGGCACGGTGGCCGATATGGAACTGGGCCGCGAGCCCGCCCTTGTCGTCGGAGGCGGAGAGGCCGCGCGGTCCATTCCTCTCACGCGCGTGGCGGTGGGCGAAACGGTCATCGTCTTTTCGGAGGCCCGTCCCAAGCGCCCCCGCCCCCGCAAATCTCCTTCTTCCCCTTCTCCCAAATCCGCCAACCGCCCCGCAGGGCCCTCCGCCCCCATCCCCCCTAAAAGCCCTACCCTTCCGCCCGAAGGGGATCCTTCCTCACGGCCTTCGGGAAAAGGCGACCGTATAAGCGGCGGTAGAGCGCCCTCTTCTTCCAGCCCTACCCTTCCGCCCGAAGGGGAGCCTTCCTCACGGCTTTCGGGAAAAGGCGACCGTATGATAATGGAGCCTTTTACCGCAATGGGTGTCCCCGCAGGGGACGGGTGGGGATGGGCCCCTTCTCACAAATCCGCTAACCGTCCCGCAAGGCTTCCCACACTCTCCGGCGCAAGTCCGCTCAACCGATGCAATTTATTGGGGAAGCGGGTAAAGAGGAGCGTATTCGATGCGTTCGGATTTCCTGTTGCGCTTGCGGGGGAGCGGATCACGCCGGAACTTCTGAACGCGGCCCGCCGCCGCAATCTTCTGTTGGCTCTGACGGTAAACACCCTGACCAACATCCCCTGACCTCCGCCCTCCCTTCCTTGCCCTCCCCCTGCGTCAGGGGGAGGGTGTCCCGCAAGGGACGGGTGGGGATCCGCCCTCATCTCC
>CANQAZ010000077.1 GCA_947589555.1 uncultured Clostridia bacterium
ACCCAAAACGGGCTCGAACCGTCGACCTCCAGCGTGACAGGCTGGCGCTCTAACCAACTGAGCTATTGGGCCATCGAAGTTTTGCATTGCACGCAAACCCGCAAAACGCGCCTTGCCTCGACGAGGTGGTGGGCCTTCACGGACTCGAACCGCGGACCAATCGGTTATGAGCCGACCGCTCTAACCAACTGAGCTAAAGGCCCGAACCGAGCGTCATCGTCGTTGCAATGCTTGACTATCATATTATAAAAGCGGCCAAAAGTCAAGTGTTTTTCGGTTTGTTTTTCAAATTGCGTCAACTTTTTTTTCGACGCTTTTTTTCTTCCGCCGACGCAAAGTTACAAATTCTTCGGATGCGCGTTTGTTACAATACCATTACTTTTGCGAAAAATCGGATGGGAGGCTGGTCATGACGATGCATTTTCGCCGCAAGGACGAAAATCTCTACATTTACCTGTCGGGCGAACTCGACGAAAACTCGGTGGGCGGGCTCCGCGCCGCGGCGGATAAACTCATCGACGACAACGCGGGGCTTTCCCGCGCCGTTTTCAATTTGGCGGGGGTCAAATTCATGGATTCTACGGGCATCGGCTTTCTGATGGGCCGTTACAAGAAACTCAAAGCATACGGGATGGGCATGTATCTCGAAAATCCCGATGCCGGTGCCGATAAAATTCTGGCGCTCAGCGGCGTTTACACGCTGATGCCCAAGATATAGGAGCGCGCAGATGAACGAAATGCATTTGAAATTTTTATCCCGCTCGGAGAACGAAGTGTTCGCGCGCAACGCGGTCGCGGCCTTTATTTTACCTCTCAACCCCAGTCTTTCCGAACTTTCTGACGTCAAAACCGCCGTTTCGGAGGCCGTCACCAACTGCATCGTGCATGCCTACCGCGGGGGCGAGGGCTGGATCACCGTCATCTGCCGCACAGAGGGGGCCCGCCTTTCCATCGAAGTATCGGATGAAGGCCGCGGCATCCCCAACGTGGAGGAAGCGCTCACGCCCTTCTACACGACCCTGCCGGACGAAGAGCGTTCGGGCATGGGTTTTACCATCATGCAGACCTTTATGAGCGGCTTTTCGGTCGTTTCGGCGGCGGGCTCTGGCACCACGGTGACGATGTGCAAGGAACTCGGCGAAAGGGCGGAGAGCGATGCTGGATGAACGGGAAACGCTTGCGCTCATCCGCCGCGCGAAGGAGGGGGACGGCGGGGCGAAGGAAGCCCTCCTCGTCCACAATTCGTCGCTGCTCAAAAGCATCGTCAAGCGGTATTTGGGCAAGGGCGTGGAGTACGACGACCTCTATTCGCTCGCCGGCATGGGTCTTTTGAAGGCGATCGCGGGCTTTGACGAAAGTTTCGGCGTCCGTTTTTCCACCTACGCGGTGCCGATGATCGCGGGGGAGATCAAGCGTTTTTTGCGCGACGACGGAAGCGTCAAGGTGTCGCGGGCGATGAAGAAGGCGGCGCGGGAGATGAACCGCTACATCGAGCAGTACTCGGCGGAGCACGGCCGCCAGCCCACGGTCAAGGAACTTGCGGCGGCCTTTTGCATGGAGGAGGGCGACGTCGTGTTCACGCTCGGCTCGTCGCGCATGCCCGTCTCCATCTACGAGCAGGGGGACTATAAGGACGACAAGACGGCGACGCTTGCCGAAAAACTCCCGTCGAAGGACAATCAGGACGATATGATCGAGCAGATGGTGCTCAAAGAGGCCATCTCGCGCCTTCCGGAGCGCGAAAAAAAGATCGTTTTCCTGCGATATTTCCGCGATATGACGCAGAGCGAGGTCGCAAAGGCCATCGGTGTGTCGCAGGTGCAGATTTCGCGCATCGAAACCAAGATCCTCGCAAAATTCCGCAAAGATCTCATCGGATAGGGCCCGAAAGGGGGTCTTTCCATGCCGAAAGGGGATCTTTCCATGCCGAAAAGGGGTCTTTCCCCGCCGAAAAAGGGGAAAAAGAGGGACGCAAGTCCCTTTTTTCGTGCAAAGCGTTTGACTTCTCGCGCGCAACGGGATATAATGAAAATATTCCTACGTCGGAGAACAAAAATCATGGCATTTACAAAGTTGCCGGCGGGCGTGCGGGATCTCCTTCCCGGGGAATGCGCCGCGCTGTGCGACATCAGGGAGCGCCTCGCGCGCAAATTCCGGATGAGCGGTTTCGAGCCCGTCGAAAGCGCTACTTTGGAGTATTACGATACCTATTCCCGCATCGCGAACGCGGTCGCGCAGGAGAGGATGTTCAAACTGGCGGATACGGACGGGCGGCTCCTCGTGCTCCGTCCCGACGCCACGCTGTCCGTTTCGCGCATCGCGGCCACCAAACTCGGCGCGCCGCGCGCCCGCCTTTCCTATTTCACCCATAAATTCGATTTACAGCCGTCGGGGGAAAATTCCGCCCGCGAGATCGAGCAAGCGGGGGTGGAGTGCCTCGGGGAGGAGGGCGCCTTTTCCGATGCCCTCACCATCGCCTTTGCCATCGAGTGCCTCAAAGAGACAGGCCTTGCCGATTTCGTCGTGGAGATCGGCCACGTCGGCTATTTCAAGGGCATTTTGTCGGAGTGCGGCCTTTCGGGCAAGGATGCGGAGGCCGTCCGCGTCCACGTCAACGCAAAGGACGGCGTCAGCGCGCGCAATCTTTTGGAGGGCGCGGGGGTGCGCAAGGAGGCCGTCCGCGCCGTTCTGGAACTTCCCTCCCTCTTCGGCGGGGCCGAAATTTTCGCCCGCGCGGAGGCCCTCACGGCAAGCGCCCAAGCCCGCTCGTCCATCGCCCGCTTGCGCGAGGTCAACGCCCTTTTGTGCAAGATGGGGTACGAAAAATACATCTGTTACGACCTCGGAACGGTCCGCAGTCTCGGCTATTATTCGGGCGTCGTGTTCGCGGGTCTCGCGCGGGAGATGGGGGCCCCCGTCATGAGCGGCGGCCGCTATGACGGCCTCGCCGACGATTTCGGCAAGCACGTGCCCGCGGTGGGTTTTGCGATGGGGCTGAGGCGCATCCTCGTCGCGTTGGAGCGGCAGGGCAACCTTCCCGCGCCCGTGCCCGTCGCCGTCGCTTTCGCCTGCGAAGAGGGGGCCGAAGAGGCCGCCTACCGCGCCTTCACGCAGGCCGTCTCGCAGGGCAAGCGCGCCCTTCTTCTGCCCGGCTACGGGCGGGAGGACCTGCGCGGGGTCGAAGCGGCGGAAAAATATTTTGCAACGAAAAAGGGGCTCGAACGGCTATGATCTACTTCGCTCTCAGCAAGGGCCGCCTTGCGGAAAAAACGGCAAAACTGCTCGAACGCTGTGGGATAGACGTGTCCGTCCTGCAAGAGGAGACGCGCAAACTCGTCTTGGAGACGGCCGATAAACAATTCGGATTTTTCCTCGTCAAGCCCGCCGACGTGCCCGTCTATGTGGAGTCGGGGGTCGCCGATCTCGGCGTTGCGGGCAAGGATACCCTCCTCGAAGAGGACAGGGATCTCTACGAACTTCTCGATCTCGGCTTCGGCAAGTGCAAACTCTGTCTCGCGGGCTATCCTGCGCGGCGGAGCGCCCTCACGGGGGGCCATCTGCGGGTCGCCACCAAGTATATCCGCACGGCGGAGCGCATCTTTGCCGAGCGGGGGGAGGAGGCCGAACTCATCAAACTCAACGGCTCGGTGGAACTCGCGCCCGTCACGGGGCTTTCGGACGTCATCTTCGACGTCGTGGAAACGGGCGCCACCTTAAAGGCGAACGGCCTCACGGTGCTCGAAGAGGTCATCACGGGGGTGAGCGCCCGCCTCGTCGCCAACAAAGTGAGCCTCAAATTGAAGTCGGCGGAGATCCTGCCGCTCGTGGAAAAGATGAGGGAGGCCATCGGATGAGGATTTTCACCGAAGAAAGCGGCAAAGAACTGTTGTCCCGTCCCTTCGCGGCGCGGGAAAAGGAGATGGCCGCCGTGCGCGCCATTCTCGCGGACGTCCGTGCGCGCGGAGACGCGGCGGTGTTCGAATATGAGCAAAAATTCGACGGCACAACGCTCACCGCGCAAAATTTTCGGGTGAGCGAGGCGGAATTCGAGGCGGCCTACCGCGCCGTCCCGCCCCAACTTTTGGGCAGTCTCCGCCGCGCCGTCTCCAACATCCTGTCCTACCATACGCGCAGCCGCAGGGAGGGCAAGATCGCCGAAGAGGGGGGCAGAACGACGGGCTACGTCGTCCGTCCCGTGGGAGCCGCGGGGCTCTATGTGCCCGGCGGCACGGCGCCCCTCGCCTCCTCGATGTGCATGTCCGTCCTGCCCGCAAAGGCGGCGGGGGTGGGTCGCATCGCCGTTGCAACGCCAGCAAAGGAGGGCGTCATCGCCCCGCTCGTCCTCGTCGCGGCGCGGGAATGCGGCGCCACGGAAGTATATAAGATGGGGGGCGCGCAAGCCATTGCGGCCTTCGCCTACGGCACGGAGAGCGTCAAAAAGGTGGACGTCGTCGCGGGCCCGGGCAACATCTACGTCACCCTCGCCAAAAAGGAGGTCTACGGGCAGGTGGGGGTGGATATGCTCGCCGGTCCCAGCGAGATCCTCATTCTCGCCGACCGCACGGCAAACCCCGCTTACGTCGCGGCGGACGTCCTGTCGCAGGCGGAGCACGACGTATTGGCCCGCGCCATCGTCGTTACCGATTGCCCCGAACTTGCGGAGCGCATCGCGGAGGAAACGGAAAAGCAGTTGTCCGTCCTCCCGCGGCGGGAGATCGCGTCCGCTTCCCTCGCCTCGGCGGGGGGGATCATCGTCGTCAAGGATATGGCAAGGGGGGTGGCCATCGCCAACGAAATCGCCCCCGAACATTTGGAACTTTACGTCAAAAACCCCGAAACGCTGTTGGATTCCGTCCAAAATGCGGGTGCGGTTTTCTTGGGCGGATGCACGCCCGAACCCGTCGGCGATTACTTCGCGGGGCCCGACCACATCCTGCCCACGGGGGGGAGCGCAAAATTTTTCGAGGTGCTCGGCGAAGATACGTTCACGCGTAAAATGAGCGTCATCCGCTACACGCGGGAGGCCCTCCAAGAGGACGCGGCGGACATTGCGGCGCTTGCGCGGAGCGAGGGGCTCGAAGCCCACGCGCGCGCCGTGCTCATCAGAACGGAAGGAGGAACAAAGCAATGAGAAAGGCGGAGATCGCGCGCAAGACAAAGGAGACGGATATCCGGCTCTCTTTGGAGTTGGACGGCACGGGCAAGGCGGAAATTTCCTCGGGCGTCGGTTTTTTCAACCACATGCTCGAACTTCTCACGGTGCACGGCGGGCTCGATCTTTCCCTCACCTGCAAGGGGGATACCGAGGTGGACGCCCATCACTCGGTGGAGGACGTGGGCATCGCCCTCGGCGAGGCCGTCAAGTCCGCCCTCGGCGATAAGCGGGGCATCGCCCGTTTTTCCCAGCGCATCGTCCCGATGGACGAGTGCGCCGCCCTCGTCGCAATGGATATCAGCGGCAGGCCCTACCTCTCCTTCGAGGATAAACTCGCGGGCAAGGTGGGCGAATTCGATATGGAACTCGTCGAGGAATTCCTGCGCGCCTTTTCCACGCACGCGGGGCTCAACCTCTACGTCAGGCTCCTGCGGGGGGGCAACCTCCATCACGAGGCGGAGGCCGTATTCAAGGCGACCGCCCTGTGTCTGCGCGACGGGGTGAAGATAATCTCCGACCGCGTGCCCTCCTCCAAAGGGATGCTCGAATGATCGGCGTCGTCGATTACGGCATGGGCAACCTGCGCTCGGTGCAAAAGGCGGTGGAGTACCTCGGCGGCCGCGCCCTTTTGAGCGCGGAAAAGGAAGAACTCGACGGCTGTGAGCGGCTCATCCTGCCGGGGGTGGGGAGTTTCCGCGCGGGCATGGCGAGCCTCCGCGCCCGCGGGCTGGACGAATACGTGAAGCGCCGCGCCGCCGATACGCCCGTGCTCGGCGTCTGCCTCGGCATGCAATTTCTCCTCGAAGAGAGCGAGGAGGAGGGCATAACGGCGGGCCTCGGTGTCGTCAAGGGCCGTGTGGTGCCCTTCACGGAG
>CANQAZ010000078.1 GCA_947589555.1 uncultured Clostridia bacterium
ACGCCGAGGCGCTTGGCCTCGCTGTCTCTGCCGTTGTGGGAGGAGCCGGTACCCTTTTTATGAGCGAACAATGAAATGAAAATCATTTTGTTTTCTCCTTATCTTTATTTTCGGCGCGTTTGCGCCCGTGCGGTCAAAGGGAGATCTTCCCGATCTTCACCGCGGTGTAGGGTTGGCGGTGGCCCTGCTTTTTGCGCTCGTTCTTCTTGGATTTGTACTTAAAGACGATGATCTTCTTGAACTTATCCTGCGCTTGCACGGTGCCCGTCACCGTAGCCGATGCGGCGTCGCTTCCCACTTTCACTACGTCGCCGTCGGCGACCATAACGGCTTTGAAGGAGACCTCTGCGCCCACTTCGGCTTTGAGTTTCTCCACCTTCACCACGTCGCCTTCGGAAACTTTGTACTGTTTGCCGCCGTTTTCGATGATTGCGTACATTGCGTTTACCTCCTTACCGGATCTCGTAAGTTGCTTAGGCGATCTCCCCGCGGGAAATGCTTGTTTGCCCGTCCTTAACGGTTCGGGCTTCAATTTATCATAAGCGGAAGAAAAAGTCAAGCGCTTTTTGGGGCGCATTGCATACTTTTCGCAAAAAAATCCATACTGACGGCAAAGGAGAACAATATGGATATCAAAAAGAGCGAAGAGGTGCTCGCCGAAGTGCACCGCAACTGCCAACTTGCCCTGCAATCCATTTCGGACATTCTGCCCGAGACGGAGGACGGGGAACTCAAAGAAGAACTTTTGCGCCAGCACGAGGAATACGAGCGTCTGTGCGGCAAGGCCGCCCTTTTGGCGCGGGAAAAGAACATCGAATTGAAAAACCCGGGGCCCATCAAAAAGGCGATGATGTGGTCGAGCATCAAAATGAGCACGATGACGGACGATTCGCGCGCCCACATCGCCGATATGATGGTGCGCGGCACCGTGATGGGCATTACGTCGCTGAAAACCACCCTCGGCGAGATGAGCGAAGGGGAGGCCGACGAGGACATCAAGGCGCTGGCCGAAGAATTGGTGAAAAGCGAAGAACAATTCGAAAAAAAGTGGAAGGCGTTGATCGCGTAAAAGGTTCGTTCCTTTTTTTGTCTGCCTGCGGGGATGCCCGAAAATAAATGAAACGAGGAAGTTGACGTTTGCGTCCTTTCGGGGAAACTGCTCATGCGCTCGGCCGGTCATTAAGCGCGGATTATCGTGTAAATTGAGTACGTTACCGCAGGGCGGCCCTGCTTCATGCCGAAGCGCCGCCGTGCGGTTGCTCGGCGGCGCAGTATTCCCTCGCGGAAGAGGGCAAGAGACACTCGGGCTCCGCCTTCGGTATGAGTGTGGGATGGCGAAGAGATAATTCTTTTCCAATAACAAGAGCGCGGCGGGCAGATGCTCGCCGCATAATCATTTATGAAAGGCTATGGCTATTACGGGAACGGTACGTTTTGCTTGCTCCGCAACATTTGCAAACGTATGTCCTATCGGTGACAGACCAAAAATAGCGATGCGTTGTAGTATAACTTGTATCTCCTTTAACATCTCCTACCTTATTACCGTTCTTGTCATATACATGCCCAATTACACCTGAACCAGAGTGATATTTTGTTGTTTCTCCTTCTCCGCTATGGAAACCTGTCGTTCTTCCATTGTATAAAGAAAAGACGCAATGGCATTTGTCGCACGAAATATTTTTATACATATATAGTAGCGCAATCCAATAAATCAACCAATGAGACATGGATGCCGCGATTACAGAAGATAAAATAAAGATAGAAGCGGAGATCAAAATTAAAACAACTAAAAACGCGACAAACGTTGCAAAGCAAGGGAGAAGAAAAGCAAATACCTTTGGATAAGTTAATACCCGTATGCTACCTTTTATTTCAAACGGCTCGCATCCGTAAAGACCCATGAATTTACAAGCAATAACGGAAGCGATTGCGCCTAAAATAGCACCCAAAACAACAGAAGCCATGTTGCTTGCATTAGGGCCAGCATTTTTCGCTATAACTCCAAAGAGTGCGCCGAGTAAATTTGCAATGATGCAACTTACAAGTACAACCGGAACGAGCAAAGCCCAGCCCATTCCCCAGTCTTTTGCAAAATTTTTTCCCATATCTTCTCCTTTTACACAGGTTAAACCTGTGTTTTCCTCATTATACAGTTTCAAACTGTATAATGTCAAGTGATTGGAGAGAAAAAATGAAAGAATTGTATCGGCTTTCCGAAAATTTGAAGATGCTACGGGAGCAATACGGTTATACCCTCAAATATGTGGCAGAACAGTTGGGGATTGCATATCAGTCTTACCAATGTTATGAGAGGGGCTTGACGGTGCCGACGTTGCAGAATTTTATCAAACTTGCGAAGTTATACGATGTTTCTATGGAAGAACTGCTGGAATAAAAAGAGCGCGGCGGGCATTTGCCCGCCGCGCGATATTTTTACAACAAAAACGCAATCGCCAACGAAAAAAGGGATCGTTCAAAATAGATACCTGTTGTGAGATTTTGAAATTATTCCCAAAAAACTTGATACCTGCCGTCGGAAAATGCGGAGACGATCACATCGCCCAATTCATCGGTGCGGTAGATCTCGCTCCCGCAAACGGCGAGGCGGCTGAGCGTCTTGCCCGAAGGGTGCCCGTAAGGATTTTCGAGTCCGCAGGAGATCACGGAGACTTCGGGCTTGATGAGATCGAGCCATGCCTCCGAGGAGGAATAGGCCGAGCCGTGGTGCGCGACTTTGAGGATATCCACGTCGTCGAGGCGCACGGTGTAATCCCCGCGGTCGAAAATGGTGTTCCGGATGTTGTATTCGTTCAACAGCCGCGTCTCGCGTTCGGCGCCGATGTCGGCCGTGAAAAGGGCGGTCGTTTGGCCGTATCTGAGGTAGAGCACGGAGGAGGATTGGTTTTCGTCCGTCTCCTCCTGCGAGTAGGGGGAAAGGAACACGGCATAGGCCTCGCCGAAGTCCAAAACCTCATAGCGTTTTGCCGTTTTTATCTCCGCGCCGCACGTTTCCGCGGCGGAGACCATATCGGTGTAGGGAGGATCTTCCGAGCCGATCGCGGGGAGATAGAGGGTCTGCGCGCCGAACGTGCGAATGAGTTCGGCAAACCCGCCGCAATGGTCGGCGTCCGCGTGCGTCGCCACAAAGGTGAGGGAGACCGCGTCCAGCCCCTTGAAAAAGCGGATGAGGTTGTTTTCGTTCTGCCAAGCGCCGTCTCCGCCGTCGATGACGAGGGCGCGGCCGTCCGGGAAGGCCACCACGGAGCAATCCCCCTGCCCCACATCGAGAAAGTAGATGCGCATTTCCCCCTTTTCCATTTCGCCGAGGGTGCGGGCGGGGAGGAGGGAGCGGAAGGGAAGCATGAAGTTGAGAATGGCGAGAAAGAGCAAAAGGAGTATGGCGACGCCTACGGCCGCCGCGTTGATGATGCGTTTGCGCCTTTTTCTTACGTTTGTCATGGTTCTCTTATCCAAAGACGGCGCCCCGCGAAGCCTCGCGGGGCGCCCGATGTTCCCTGTTTTTATTTGTTTTTGATGAGATTCTGCAACACGAAGTCGGGCGCTTGTTCGTAGCGGACGAATTCTTCGGTGAATCTGCCTCTGCCCTGCGTGATGGAGCGAAGGCTCGTGGCGTAGGTGAGGATCTCGCCCTGCGGGGCCTCGGCCGTGATGACCTGGATGCCGTCCTGCGCTTCCATGCCGATGATGCGGCCGCGGCGGGTGTTCAGATCGCCCATGATGTCGCCGACGTACTGCTCGGGGACCATGATCTTCATGGCGCAGATGGGTTCCAGAATGACGGGCCGAGCACGGCGGACGCCGTCCTCATAGGAGAGTTTCGCCGCCGAAACGAAGGCAACTTCCTTACTGTCGACGGGGTGGGATTTTCCGTCGAAGAGGGTCGCCTTCAAATTGACCATCGGGTAGCCTGCGAGCACGCCCTTTTGGATGGCTTCGCGCAAGCCCTTTTCGACGGCGGGGATAAACTGCTTGGGCACCGAACCGCCGACGGTCGCATCGACGAATTCAAACACGCCGTCCGCCGCACCCGGCTCGAAGCGGATGTTGACGACGCCGAACTGCCCCGCGCCGCCCGATTGCTTCTTGTGTTTGCCTTCGGCTTCCGCCGACGCGGTGACCGCCTCGCGGTAGGCCACGGTGGGGATGGTGAATTCGGCGTCCGCGCCGAATTTGGATTTGAGTTTTTTCTTGATGATGTCGAGTTGGATCTCGCCCTGCCCGCAGGCGAGGGTCTCGCCCGTTTCGGTATTCTTGACGACTTTGAAACTCTTGTCCTCTTCGGTCAGGCGCGCAAGCCCGCCGAACACTTTATCCTCGGTGCCGCGCACGACGGCGGAGACCGCCATAGCGAGTACGGGCTCGGGGAATTCGATGGGGGCGAATTGCACGGGGGCGTTCATATCGCAGAGCGTATCGCCCGTTCCCGTGTCGGTGAGTTTGTTGACGGCGCCGATGTCGCCCGCACCGAGTTCGGTGACGGGGGTCTGCTTCTTGCCCATGATGAGGTAGATGGCGTTGATGCGCTCCTCCGCGCCCGTGTTGGGATTGAGCACGGTCATGCCCGAACGCAAAACCCCGCGGCACACCCGCAGGTAGTTCAGTTTGCCCACGAAGGGGTCGACGGCCGTTTTGAAGACCTGCGCCGCGAAGGGGCCGTTTTCCTCGCAGGAAACTTCGGTGGGGGCGCCCGTCTTGACGTCGGTCGCCGGAAGCGCCGCGCGCTCCGCCGCCTGCGGAAGATATTCCACGATCTCGTCCATGAGGTTGATGACGCCCTTGTTGAGGAGGGCGCTACCCGCCAGAACGGGGATGACGCTCATCGCATAGATGCCCTTGCGGATGCCGAGGATGGTATCCTCGCGGGAGAGGAAGCCGTTTTCGAAATATTTTTCGATGAGTTTGTCGTCGTTATCCGCCGCCGTCTCCATGAGGGTCGTCTGCATCTCTTCAAGATCCCGCCCGTACGCTTCGGGAACGGCGATCTCCTCGGGCCCCGCCGCGGTAAAGCGGTAGGCCTTGCCCGTGATGACGTTGATGTACCCCGTCATCTTGTTCCCCTCCATCACGGGGATCTGCACGGGCGCGATCTTATTTTTATAACTCTCCTGCAACGCGTGGACGGTGCCCTGGTAGTCGGCGTTTTCCTTATCCATGCCGTTGATGAAGATGACGAGAGGCTTTTTGGCTTTGAGGCAGTAGTTGATCGCCTTTTCCGCGCCGACGGTGACGGCGCCGTTCGCGCCCATCACCACGAGGGCCGCGCCGCACGCGCGCATCGCGGAATCGAATTCGCCTTCGAAATCGTAGAAGCCGGGAACGTCGATGAGATTGAGTTTGACGTCCTTCCACGTTATGTAGCCGAGCGAAAGGGAGATGGAAGTTTTTCTTGCGATCTCCTGCTCGTCGAAATCGGAAACGGTAGTGCCGTTGTCCGTTTTGCCCATGCGTTCGATGGAGCCGCCGTTGTACAGCATGGCCTCCATGAGGGTCGTTTTGCCTTCGCCGCTGTGCCCGACGATGGCGATATTGCGGATATTCTTTGCGGATACGCCCATAAATGTTCCCCTTATTGTTTTTCGGCCGCCGAAACGCGCCGTTTCTTCTATTATATCGCAATTCGGGAAAAAAGCAAGGGAAAAACGTAAATTTGTTGCGCGGAATGTGATTTTTTCGCATGCGGCCCTTGCGCAGGCGGCCGATGTTTGCTATAATAGACGTCGGATAAGGAGGACGCCATGAACGCATTCGAAAGACTTATTATCGGAAGAAGAAGCACAAAATGTTTTTCAAACAAGCCGGTGCCGGAGGAGGTCATCCGCCGCATCTGCGAAGCGGGCACCTACGCCGCGACGGGGCGGGGGCCAAAAAGGGCAAGCCCGGCCTGCGGGCGG
>CANQAZ010000079.1 GCA_947589555.1 uncultured Clostridia bacterium
GGGGGCGGACTGCGTTGAGGGGGATTCTTCCCCCCGCAAGGGGGGTCAGAATGACGCGGGAAAAAGGGGCAGAAGGACGCGAGGAATAGGAGTCATCCCCACTACCGCCTACGGCGGAGGCATTGCGGGAAAAGGTTCCGCATATCATAAGGTCGCCTTTTCCCGAAAGCCATAAGGAAGGCTCCCCTTCCCGAGGAAGGGTAGGGCTTGGGGGAGGGAGACGAGGGAAGGCAAGAGCGGGGGCGGACTGCGTTGAGGGGATTCTTCGGTCGCTATGCTTCCTCAGAATGACGCAAAAGAAAGGGGCAGAATGAGTCGGGCGGCGGGGAAGAAGGATGCGGAAAACAAGAGAAAAGGAAAAGGGAAAGGAAAAAGAAGAGAAAAAGCGCTCTACGGCTTGCCGAAGGGAGTTTTATCCTCCACGGAGGTGACTGTGAATGCGTACACGTGTGCCGCGCCCGCTCCCTTCAAGACGCGCCCCATCTCGCTCACCGTTGCGCCCGTCGTGAGCGCATCGTCGATCACCAGCAGCGTTTTGCCCTTTACCCCCTTCCGGTCCGTGACGCGGAAACACCCGCGCACGTTGCTCTGCCTCTCCTCGCGGCTCAAATTCTTTTGCGGCTTCGTCCGCCTCCTCTTTTCCACCGCACGCAACACCGGCACCGACAACGCCCGCGAAAACGCCCCGCACAACAACCTCACCTGATCGTATCCCCGCCGGATGCGCGCGCCCTTCGTCATCGGCACCGGCACGATGGCGTCCACCGACGGAAATTCCCGTTTGAGCGCGGGCACACTCAACTGCGCGAGCGTGCGGTACATCCACCGCTCCCCGCGCTTGAAACGCAAAAGAAGGCGGGACGCCTCCCCCTCGTAAAGCAGGGCCGAACGCGCGCGCTCCACCGTGAGCGGACTGCGTTTGCACTCGGCGCACGTCCCCTCCTCCTTGACCTTCCGCCCGCAGAAGGGACAGACCGCCCCGCCGTTCCACGGGAGTTTTTGCGCGCATTGGGCGCAGACGCGCTCATTGGCGTACACCTCCCGCCCGCACAAATCGCAGGTATAATTGTGGGAATCGCCGTATTTCCGACCCCATTCCGCTATTTTGCCGAAAAACTTCATCCTTTGTCCCGAAATTTTGTCCGCCTCAGCGGTACGTTTTGGCGCCGCTTTCGTCCTCCAACCCGAGGAGATAGTCGGCGGAGACGCGGAACACGCGGCAAATCTCCGTGAGCATGGAGAGCGACGGCTCGCTCCGCCCCTTCTCCCAGGAGTAAATGCTGTCGTCCGTGGTGTGCAAACGCGCGGCGAGCGCGCTTTGCGTTATCCCTTGTTCCAGACGCAAATCGCGCAAACGCTGTTGGAATTCGCCGTTTATCATCGCTACCTCAGCGGTACGTTTTGGCGCCGCTTTCGTCCTCCAACCCGAGGAGATAGTCGGCGGAGACGCGGAAATATTCCGCCGTCAGCAAGATGTTTTCCGCCGTGGGTTGCACCCTGCCCTTCGCCCAATCGGACGCGCTCATCGCCGACACCCCGATCGCCGCCGCAAAGGCGCGGCGCGAGATCCCGCTCTCCTTCAAGAGGCCGCTCAAACGGTTTGCAAATAGATTTTTCACGCTCTTATTGTAAGATATTGTTTACATTTTGTTGCGCATGTAAGATATAACTTACAAAATGGCGGGGTCTCGGGGGCGGAACGGGCAAAAACGAGGAAAAAAACGGGCTCTACTGTGGGTAGAGAGGGAAAAAACGGGCGGGAGCGGCGGGGACGGGCGGGGACGGGAGGAACAAGCGAGAACGGACGAGACGGGCGGACGGGCGGGTGCGGGAGGAACGAGCGAGGACGGACCCCTATCGCGGAGCAAAAACAGGGTGGACTGCGTTTGGGGGTAAGCGGACACGGGGCAATGGCGGACGGACGGGAAGGAAACAAAAGGCGTATCCCCACCCCTGTCCCTCCCCTTTACGCAAGGGGAGGGCAAGAGAGGAAGACCATCCCCACCCGTGCCTACGGGACACCCATTGCGGGAAAAGGCTCCGCATATCATAAGGTCGCCTTTTCCCGAAAGCCACAAGGAAGGCTCCCCTTCCAACGGAAGGGTAGGGCTTGGGAGGCAAAAACGGCAAAAAGAAGAACTCCGCGGGGCGGAGTTCGGACAAAATCAATAAAACGCTGTGAGTTTTCCGTGCCGATTCAAGCGAAAACGGCAAAACGCTGTGGGTTATTCCATGCAGATCTTATCGCGGAGGGAGCGGTTGCCGATGACCCTTCCGCCGCCCAAAATGATCGCCATTTGCGCATCGGAGGGCAGGTGCGCCTCCATTTGCAGGCGCTCCGCCATGTAGTCGGCAAGGCCCGCGATGTTGCAGACCCCGCCCGTCAAAAAGATGCCGTTCTTGCACATGGCCGCGGAGACCTCCGCCGGCAACTTTTTGAGCACGATCTCGGCGTATTCCGCGATCTTATCGACGTACACGCGGATGGGAAAGAGCACGTCCTCCGACGAGACCGTGACCGAACGCGGACGCCCCGACGTGATGTCCCGCCCGTTGACCAGCATGCTTTGGTTATCGTGCTCGATGAGGCTCCCCACCGTGTTTTTCAGTTTTTCCGCCGTCAGCGCGCCGATCTTCAAATTGTACGTTTCGGCGATCTGGTCGATGATGTGGATATCCATATTGTTCCCGCCCACGCTCATCGTCAGCCCCGCGATGATGCCTTCGAGCGAAAAGGTGGCGAGCGACGTCTTGCCGCCGCCGATATCGATTGCAAACACGGGGTTGCTCTCCGAAAGGGGGACGTCGTGCCCCAATGCGGCGAGGTAGGGCGTTTCCGCAAAGCACACGCGGGAGATGCCCGCCGATTTTGCCACGCGGTAGTACTTTTCGCGCGCCGCCGCGCCGCAACCGCAGGGCACGCAGAAGAGCGCCTCCACCGAAAAACTCCTGCCCACGATCTTTTTCAGAAAATATTCGAGCAGGGCCGCCGCCTGTTCCTCGTTGGCGATATCCCCCTCGTAGACGGGAAAGAGCACGTCGCCGAAGTCCCCCGTCTTGCCCCAGAGGCGCTTGGCGTCGTTGCCGAACGCCGTGATGGCCCCCGTTTCGCGCGCCACCGACACGCAGGTCGCCTCGGCGAGCACGATGCCGCTCCCGAGTTTATAGATCTTGGTCATCACCGTACCGAAATCGATCGCAAGTTTCAGCATATTTCTCCTCCGAACGCCTTGATGAGCGCGGCCGTCTCCTCCACGGGCAACCCCACCACGTTGGTGACGCTCCCCTCCGTTTTTTCGGCGAGCGGATAGCCGTCCTGTATGCCGTAAGCGCCCGCTTTATCCAATGGAAGCCCGCTTTTTACGTAGCGTTCTATCAGTTCTTCCTCCAATTTGCGGAAAGTGACCCGCGTTTCGACGACCGTACTCCTCTCCCCCTCCGCGGAGACGAGGCACACGCCCGTGAAAACGCTGTGCGTTTTGCCGCTCAGCGCGCGGAGCATGCGCTCCGCGTCCGCCCCGTCCTTCGGCTTGCCGAAAATTTCATCGCCGAGGGCCACCACCGTGTCCGCGCCCAAGACGAGGGCTCCGGGATGGCGCGAAAATACTTCGTTTGCCTTTCCGCATGCAAACGCGAGCGCCGTTTCCCGCGCGGAAAGCCCCTCCGCGCGTTCTTCGAACCGGGAAGGGGCAATTTCAAACGGATATCCGAGGGTCGCGAGAAGTTCCCGCCGTCGGGGGGAATTGCTCGCCAAAATGAGCCGTTTCACTTAAAGAATTTCCAGATTTTTGTGGAAGGAACGCTTGAATTCGGGCCCCGCGAGGGTGGCCTGCCTGATTTCGAGGGCGGCGTCGCCCGCGAGTTCGGTCTTCATGATGACGGAATCGCCCAACACGTCGCAATTCACCCCCGTCACCATGCCCTGTCCGCTGCGGTCGAGGCATTCCGCGATGCGCAGAAGCACGCCGAGTTTTTTCACGACGTCGAGGTCCTCCTCCGACACGATGTCCTTATACCGCGCCCATTCGGCGGGGTTGATATCCTCCTTGCGGTGGCACCCCGCCACGAAGGCGGCGAGCACGATCTCGCGGTGGGTCGCGCCGTAGATGCCGCTGTTGAGGATCATGTAGCGGCTGTGGTTCTGGTGGTTGTAATAGCGCATGCGGGCGCCGCAATCGTGCAGACTTGCCGCGATTTTGAGCACTTTCAGATAGATGCGCGGGAATTTGTGCAGGACCCGCAGTTGCTTGAAGAGTTGGATGGAGAGGTGCACGACGTGCTCCACGTGCTTTTCGTCGCACCCGTAGTACTTGACGAGGGTGTTGAGGGAATAGGAGAGCACATCGGAAATGGGACGCTCCACGGTGAGCGGGATGGCCTCGTTGAACATGATGCCCTCCCTCAGGCCGCAACCGCTCGTGATGAAACTTTCGATGTGGAGATAGTCGGTAAACGCCTTGATGATGGCGAGCGCGGCGGGCATGATATCCGCGCGGGCAGGCGAAAGACCGCGGATGCGTTTGCGCTTCTCCACGTCCAAAACGCGCACCATTTCGTAAATAGAGCGGAAATCCTCCGTCGTAAACTGGTAGTTGTGCACCGTATCGAGGGGATACTTGCGCACGATGCGGTTGATCTTGTAGAGGTTGCGGAAAGAGCCCCCTACGCCGATCATCTGCGTATCGGGGTCCACCTCCGAGAGCCATTCGATCTTCTTGAATTGTTCGGTGAAAAATTCTTCGATGCGGCCCGTCTGCTCCTCCGGAGAGAGCCCGTCCCCCGAGAAGAGATCGGTGAGGGTGACGGCGCCGAAGGGCAACGTGACGTATTGGAGCACGGCGCGGCGGTTGTAATAGATGATCTTGGTGCTTCCGCCGCCGATTTCGAGGATGATGCCCTTCGGAACGTCCATCGAATTGATGACGCCGCGGTAGACGAGGGCCGCCTCCGCCTCCTGCGAGAGCACGCTGACGCGGATGCCGCAGGTCGCCTGTATCTCATCGAGGAAGGAACGCTGGTTCTTTGCGCGGCGGACTGCCGCCGTCGCCACAGCGACGATACGCCCTACGCCGTAACTGTCGCAGAGTTTTTTGAACATTTTGAGCGCCTTGATCGTCTCCGCGACGCGCTGAGGTTTGAGAAAGCCGTCACGGTCCATATCCTGGCCGAGACGGACGCTCTCTTTGAGCTCGTCCACGACCATAAAGTGGTTTTCGCCGAACAATTCGACGATCACGAGGCGGGCGGAATTGGAGCCGAGATCGATGATGCCGATTTTTTCCATGCGGTCACGTCCTTAACGAAATGTGTACGGATTCCCGTCCGTTCGGGAGAACAACGAAATATTTCCCTATTCTATAAATCGTGCATCTATTCTACCACACGGCCCGCGGTTTGTCTATACCCTTTTTGAAAATTTTTTGAGATTCTCACAGAAATTTTTCATCCCGTTTTGCCGTTTTTGTTCGATTTTTTCAGAAATACGGACTTTTTCAAACGAAAAATGGAAAGAATTAACAAAAAGGCGGCGAACGCCGTCCGAAGCACCGCCGAAGGAAGGAGGGACGCCGCCACCGAAAAGGCGGCCGAGCACAGGAGCGCGGGCAGAGCGAAGGGCCAGAGCGCCTCCTTTTGCAGGAGGCCCGCCCTCGCGTGCACGGCGAGAGCCGCCGCCGACATGGGCAGAAAGGAGACGAGGTTGACCCCCTGCGCCACCCGTTGCTCCACCCCGCAGAAGAGGGTCAAAAGGGGGATGAGCGACGGGTGG
>CANQAZ010000080.1 GCA_947589555.1 uncultured Clostridia bacterium
TTGGAGCGCGGCGTGTACGTCAACCCCGTCATCACCCCCGCGACGCCCGTCGGCAAGGCGCTCATCCGCACGAGTTATTCGGCGACGCACAAGCACGAGGAGATCGACGAGGCTGTCGAAAAGATCAAGGAAGTCTGGAAAATTTTAGGCATCGAGTAATGTTTATCGGCAAGCGGCGGAGGACGGTCGACCGTCCTCCGCCCATTCTTTTGCAATTTTTATGATAGAGCCATGCAAAAACTTCTGAAAAGTTACCGCCATACAAAGGCCGCGTGTTATCTCGGTTACGTCACGCAAGCGGCGGTGAACAATTTTGCGCCGTTGCTCTTTTTGATCTTTCAGGATCTCCTCGGCGTTTCGCTCCCCCAACTCACGGCCCTCATCGCCGTCAATTTCGGCGTGCAACTCGGCGCCGACGTATTCGCCTCCTTTTTTGCGGATAAGATCGGCTACCGCGCCTGCATGGTCGCGGCGCACCTCTTTGCCGCCGCGGGATTTGCGGGATTCGCCCTCCTCCCGCGCATCATGCCTCCCTTCGCGGGGCTTCTCATCGCCGCCATTCTGTGCGCGTGCGGCGGCGGGCTCATCGAGGTGGTCGTAAGCCCCACGGTAGAGGCGTGCCCCACAAAGAACAAGAGCGCAGAGATGAGCCTCCTGCATTCCTTTTACTGTTGGGGGTCGGTCGCGGTCATCGCCCTCTCCTCCCTCTTTCTCCTGATCTTCGGGCGGGAGAATTGGCCGATCCTCGCGGCGATTTGGGCGGCTCTGCCCCTTGTAAACGCCCTCTACTTCTGTTTTGTGCCCATCGCGCCCCTCAACGGCGGCGGCGAGAGCATGCCCAAAAAGTCCCTCTTGAAATCGGGCTCGCTCTGGCTCTTCGTGGCGCTCATCCTGACGGCGGGCGCGGCGGAGATCTCCATGAGCCAATGGGCCCCGGCGTTTGCGGAGCGCGGGCTCGGCGTCTCCAAAACGGTGGGCGATTTAGCCGGCCCCTGCCTGTTCGCCGCCCTGATGGGAGCCGCCCGCGTGCTCTATTCCACGCTCGGAAAGCGCCTCCCTTTGAAGGCCTGCCTCTTCGGCTCCTCGGTTTTGTGCATTGCGTGCTATCTTGTGGCGGGGCTTGCCTCCCTTCCCGCGCTCGCCCTTGCGGGATGCGCCCTGTGCGGATTTTCCGTCGGTATCTTGTGGCCGGGCGTTTTCAGCCTCGCCGCCGAACGGATGCCCGCGGGCGGCACGGCAATGTTCGCCATCCTCGCGGTCGCGGGCGATTTAGGCGGGCTGTGCGGCCCCACCACCGTGGGCGCTCTTTCGGATGCGCTCGGCGGAAATTTGCAGTCGGGTCTGCTCGTCGGCCTCATCTTCCCCGTCGTTTTCACCTTCTGCATACTCCTTTTGTCCCTCCGCGAAAGGCCCCGCCGTTGACGGAGCCCCCTTCCCTCAAAACCGCACGAAAAAAGGCGCCCGCGGGCGCCTTTTTTCGCAAATTCTTGTTGTCATTCAATTTCGATCGTAGCGGCCTCGGGCAGTTTTTTGGGCTGTTCCTTGGGCACGGTGAGGGTCAGAATGCCGTTGTTGTACTTTGCCTTGATCTGTTCTTTGGCGACGTCACTGCCGACGTAGTAACTTCTCGAAGTGCTCTCGCGGATCTCGCGGCGCAAGTACTTCTTGCCCTCTTCTTCCTTCTGCCCCTTTTCGGCGTTCACGGTCAGATATCCGTTTTCGAGGGAGACCTTTATCTCCTCTTTCGCGTAGCCGGGGAGTTCGAGGTCGAGTTCGTATGCTTCCGCCGTCTCTTTGATATCCGTTCTCAATTCTTTGGTTTCCTCGAAGAACATCGGCTTGAAGAAGTCATCGAACACATCGAACAAATCGTAGTTTCCGTTTCTTGTCTGCAAATCGCGTTTCATGTTACATTCTCCTTTTGATTGAATTCCTCGGGAGGCGCGGCTTTCTGCCCGCCGCTTCCTTTGTTCGTCTATATTATACCGCATTTCGGACAAATCCAAACGTTGCGGCGCAAAATTTCGCCGATTTCGGGCTCCGCGGCCCCTTTTCTTGATTAAAATTCACATTTTAGGAAAAATTTTTACAAAAGGCCTTGCCAAAATCCATTTTTTGAGTATAATATGGTTTTAACGAAAAAACAAAGCAAGGTATCGTTATGATCAAAGTCAATTTCAACAACCAACAGCGTTCCGTGGAGGAAGGCACCCGCGTGCTCGAACTTGTGGAGCCGCGGGAGAGGAAAAATCTCGTCGTCTGCCAGGTGGGCGCGCAGGTCAAGGAACTCAACTACAAACTTTCCGAAAAAAACGACGGAATGGCGATCAAATTGCTCAATCTGAACAATGCCGAAGCGGGCAGGGCATACAGCGCGACCCTCCGCTACATCGTCGCGATGGCCTTTTACCATCTCTATCCCGAAGTCAAGATCGGCTTTTCCTATAATGTCTCGCGCTCCATCTCCTGTCAGGTGCTCACCCCCAACTTCAACCTTTCGCGGGCGGTGGACGAGGTCACGGCGGAGGTCGCCCGCATCATCGAGGCGGACCTCCCTATCGAGCGCGTCACGGTGACCGTCGCCGAGGCCGAGGAGATCTACAAAAAGTATCGCCTCGACGACAAGATCGAAATTTTGAAGTACCGCCCCGAGAGCACCGTCCACCTCTACAAGTGCGGCGATTATTATAACTACCTGCACTGCTACATGGTGCCCTCCACGGGTTGCATCCACAATTACAGGATCGCCCCTTACAGCCCCGGGCTCATCATCCAGTACCCGCGGCACGATCTGGACGCCACCGTTCCCGAATTCGAGGAGGAGGCCACCTATTGCCGCGCCTTACAACGGGCGGGCCGCTGGGCGGAGAAGGCAAAGATCCGCACGGTCAGCGATATCAACCGCAAGATCGACCGCGGCGAGACCCTCGAATTCGTGCAGATGTGCGAGGCCTATCACAACCGCCAACTCGCCGAACTCGGCGACCGGATCGAAAGCGATATCGAAAATGTGCGCCTCGTCGCCATCGCGGGGCCGAGTTCGAGCGGAAAGACCACCTTCTGCACGCGGCTGAGGATGGAACTTCTGTCGCGGGGGATCAACCCCGTCACCATTTCGATGGACGATTACTACCTCGACAAGGAAAAGATCTGCGCCATGCAGGGCAAGCCCGCCTCCAAACTCGACTTGGAGCACGTGGACTGCCTCGACATCGAGCAATTCAACAAGGACCTCTTCGACCTCATCAACGGGGAGGAAGTGACCCTGCCCCGTTTCAACTTCAAGTCGGATAAGCGGGAGCGGGGCAAGACCATCCGCGTCGAGCAGAACGTGCCCATCATCATCGAGGGCATCCACGCGCTCAACGAAAAACTGACGAAATCCATCCCGAAACACCAAAAATTCAAAATCTACATCGCGCCGCACGGGCAAATGAACATCGACGATCACTCCCCGCTCTCTTTGACCAACGCCCGCCTCATCCGGCGCATCGTGCGCGACATGAAATTCCGCAACTGTTCGGCGGCGCGCACCATCGATATGTGGCAGTCGGTGCGCAACGGAGAATTCCGCTGGATCTATCCCAACGAGGAAAACGCCGATTACGTGTTCAATTCGAGCCTCGGCTACGAACTTTGCGTGCTGAAAAAGCAGGCGATGGAGGCGCTCATGCAGATCTCCCCCACCGATCCGCAGTATCTGGTCGCCAATCGGCTCATCAAGACGCTGAAATACTTCCGCGAGATCGACGACGAATCCATCATTCCCTGCAATTCGCTCGTCCGCGAATTCATCGGCGGCAGTTGCTTCAACGTATGACCCCCGCCGCCGCTCTCCGCCCCGCCTCCCCCTCTTCAAGGCCTACCATTTCCCTCCTCCGCGTCATTCTGATCCGTCGCCCGAGTGCTCTGCACTCGGGCGACGTAGCGAAGAATCCGCTCAACGCAGTCCGCCCTCCAATTATAACATCCGTTGTATAACATATAACATACGTTATATAACATTAGTTATATCCAAAATCTCAATAAAAAAAGTATGGCTCCGACCTTCTGCGCCGTTTCCATACTTCTTTTTTTGCCCCGTTTGTTACCGCATCATTTCGCTTGTCAAATAGTAAATCTCTTCGTCCGTCCAATCCGCCGTGCCTCTATTCGTTGTCCGGTGAATGGTCGCCTCGTGGACGAACCCGCAACTTTCCACCGTCTTTTGCGATGCCGTATTGCGCGACGAAATACGGGCGCGGATCGCATTCAAATGAACGCCTTTCTTTCGGTAAACGCCAAGTTGCACCGTTTCCGCGGGCTCGTAAAGTTTCCCGCGCAAGGCGATTTTGGCAAGCGCGCCAACGGCTTCCTTGCAGTATCCCTTTCTCCTCTCCTCTTGGAAAAGATAGTATTCGATCAGCCCCGTCGAAGTCTCCTTTTTGATGCTGAGCCCGATATAGCCGATCGGTTTTCGGTCGGACTTTCTCTCTATCGCAAAATAGGTGGAACGTCTTAACGATAAGGTAAATTCCCGAATATTTTTCTTTGTGGGTTTATTCCCTGTAAAAAGGGCAAAATCGCCCTCGTCTTTGAAATGATCGGCGAGGATTTTTTGATCCCTCCCTTCGATCGCCCGCAAAACAAGGCGCTCCGTTTCGATCGGCGGGTTGACGTTTGCCTCGGTCGGCGCCCATACCGCTTTTAACGCCTCACGGATGAACGCAAATTCCTCTTTGGAAAAATCGTCTCTGCAAACTTTCGTTTTCCCGGTATAGTAGTTCACGATCATATTCCAAAGCGCAATCCGGTAGCGCGCTTCGCCTGCCCGGTACAGCGCCTTGAAACACCGTATCCCCTCTTGGTATTCTCTCGGCCACTGAACTTTGTCGTGTGCCGTTATTGCAAAATGAACATAGCGGGGGCAATCGTCGGGACGGGCGGCATACAACTCCTTCCTCAAAAACCCGATCGCTTCCTCTTCGATCCGCTCTCTTTCCTTATAGAGATCCTTCATAATCATCTCCCATGTTTTCCTGCTTACGCACGATATTGTCAAAACCCTTTTTCGTCAGCCCCAACAGCCAATCGTAAAATGTTTGCGACGGCGCAGAGGAGGCCTGCAATTCGGCACAGACCGAATCCACAAAAGAAGGAAGATCCGCCATCTTATCGGACAGGTGGTTTAGGAACAATTCGTACGTCGCGGCAAAAGAGCGGATGAGCCGCCTCTGCGTAATAAACTCCGTGGTATCGAGGACATTTCCTCCCAAAAAAACATTGCGGATGATATCTTTCAGGCCGTCCTCGCCTATCATATCGGTAAAGTCGGAACGGGTCGCCCGTATGTTGCGCTTTCCGATTTCGTGAAATTCATCGTAAATCATCCGTCAATCCTCCATAAAGAGCAGATATACCTCTATTTCCAGCGCTTTGGCAAGGCATTGGATATTTTCGAGGGCGATACTTCTTTTGAAGCATTCTATTGCGCTGATGTAAGTGCGGTGCAACCCGCTCTTTTCGGCCAACGCTTCTTGGGAGAGCCCCAGCGCCAAACGATATTTTTTCACGTTGAGGCCAAACACTTTTACAATATCCATATCCTATCTCCTCCGCGGGAACATCGCCATCCGCCCCGCCCGCTCCGAACGTTTTTCTATATCCGTATTATAGCGTCCCGCGGAACATCGCCATCCGCCCCGCTCCGAACGCTTTTCGTTATCCTCATCATAGCGTCCCGCGGAACATCGCTATCCGCCCCACC
>CANQAZ010000081.1 GCA_947589555.1 uncultured Clostridia bacterium
TCTCCGAAGGGTACGAGACCATCGTGGGGGAGCGCGGCGTGGGGCTCTCGGGCGGGCAGAAACAGCGGCTTTCCATCGCCCGCGCCCTCGTGAAAGGCGCTCCCGTGCTCATTTTGGACGACGCTTCCTCCGCCCTCGACATGGCGACGGAAAAACGGGTGCTTGCCTCCCTCAAAGCGCGCTGTCCCGATCATACCCTGTTCATTGCGGCCCACCGCGTCTCTTCCGTCATGGACTGCGATGAAATTTTGTTTTTGCGGGACGGCGAAGTGGTGGAGCGGGGCTCGGCGGAGGAACTCATCGCGCTGGGCGGCGCCTTTGCGGCCGTCTACCGCTTGCAGACGGAGGACGGGCAGATCGACGACTCCACCTACGGGAGGGCGGAGATATGACCAAGCGCAATACCTACTTCATGGACGAGGAACTCAACTCGGACAGGGTGGACGTCAAGTATTTGAAACGGCTCCTCTCCCGCATCGCACCGCGGAAGAAATTGTTTTTGATCGCCCTCATCCTGCTCATCGCCTCGTCGGTGGCCGCCCTCGTGCCGCCCGCGCTCATCCGCATCATCGTCAACGAGGTGGTGCCGATGGAGGACGGCGGCGCACGCACGCGCGAACTTGTTTTGTACCTCGTCGCCCTCGGCGTGATGGGGGTGCTGACGGCGGTCTTGCCCTACTTCCACAAACTCATCATGGGCACCATCGGGCACGGCGTCATCGCCGATTTGCGGCGGGAGGTGTTTTTGCACTTGCAGGAACTCTCCTTTGAGTACTACGACAGCCGCCCCGCGGGCAAAATTTCCATCCGCGTCACCGAGTATATCAACGAACTCGCCGACTTTTTCACCGAATATTTGCTGAATTTCATCGTGGATATCCTCAAACTCGTCGTTTCCACGGTGTTTCTGCTGTGCATCAGCCCGCTCCTTACGGCGGTCGTGTACGCGGCGGTCATTCCGCTCGCCGTGAGCGTCTTTCTCATCAAAAAGAGCGTGCGCAAACTCTTCCGCAAGCACAGGGCGAAAAATTCCAACCGGAACGCCTTCATCGTCGAGTCCATTATGGGCGAAAAGGTCATCACGAGCGGCAACCGTTCGGCCTTCAACCGCGCCGTCTACCGCGATTTGCAGGAGGACAGCGCGGCCACGTGGATGAAGATTGTCCGCCGCAACGAACTCAACGCGCCCGTCTCCGAATTTTTCTGGAATGCGGGCATCCTCGCCATGTACGCCGTTGCGCTCTCCCTCTTTTTCGGGGGCGACGCCGCCATCGCGGGCACCGTCATCGCCTTTTTGCTCTACGTCAACCTGTGCGCCGAGCCCTTGCTTCAACTTGCGGCGGTCATGCAACAGTTTGCGCAGGTCTCGGCCAATTTGGAACGCATTTACGAGACGGCCGATTATCCCGTCGGGCTCAAAGACGGCCCCGCGGCGGAGGAACTCAAAGGGATCCGCGGCGAAGTGGATTTTGAGGACGTTTCTTTCGGCTACGAGGAGGGCGTCCCCGTGCTCGAACACTTCACTTTGCACGTCAAGGCGGGGGAGAAGATCGCCCTCGTCGGCCCCACGGGCGCGGGAAAGACGACGGTCATCAACCTTTTGACCCGCTTTTACGACGTGGGGGAGGGGAGCGTGAAGGTGGACGGGCACGACGTGCGCGAGGTGACGCAAAGATCCCTCCGCCGCGAGATCGGCGTCTTAATGCAGGAGCCCTTCATCTTTCAGGGGAGCATCATTGAAAATATCCGCTACGGCACGCCGGAGGCAACGGACAAGGAGTGCATCGCGGCGGCGGAAAAAATTTACTGCGACCGCGTGGCCGCCCGCTTCCCCGAAGGGTACTATGCCGAACTCGGCGAGAGGGGAGAGGGGCTCTCCGCGGGGGAGAGGCAACTCCTCTCGTTCGCCCGCATCGTCTTGAAGGATCCCAAAGTCGTCATTTTGGACGAGGCGACGAGCGCCATCGACTCGGAGACCGAACTGCTCATCCAAAGCGCCCTCGACCGCATTTTGGAGGGCAAGACGGCGTTTATCGTGGCGCATCGGCTCTCCACCATCCGCAAGGCGGACCGCATTTTGTACATTGCGGACAGAGGCATTGCCGAGCAGGGCTCCCACAGCGAACTCATGGCCAAAAAAGGGAAATATTACGAATTGAATCAGAGAAGATAATTTCGCCCCCTTGCCGTCCTCTTATGGGGGAGGGAACGAGGGAAGAGGGGCTTCGCCGCGCCGCGGGGGGAACGCACGGCGGCAGGAATAATACTTCACAAAATCAACAATTATAAAAAAAGGAGAAAATATATGTCATCTTGCACGCACGATTGTTCGAGTTGCGGCTCCGACTGCGCCTCGCGCGATAAAAATTCCTTCATCAAGCCGCCCCACGCGGGCACGCACGTCAAGCGCGTCGTCGCCGTGGCCAGCGGAAAGGGGGGCGTCGGAAAATCTCTCGTTACCTCTCTTCTCGCCGTCCGTGCGGCCGCCTCTGGGCTGAAAACGGGCATTCTCGATGCCGACGTCACGGGCCCCTCCGTTCCCCGCGCCTTCGGGCTCACGGAGCGCGCGCTCGGCTCGGAGGACGGCATCCTTCCCGTCACGGCCAAAAGCGGCATCCGCATCATCTCCATGAATTGTCTTTTGGAGCACGCCGAGGATCCCGTGGTATGGCGCGGCTCCCTCATCGCGGGCGCTTGCCTGCAATTCTGGACGGACGTGATATGGGGCGATTTGGACCTCCTCTTCATCGACATGCCGCCGGGAACGGGAGATGTGCCTCTCACCGTCTTTCAGAGCATTCCGCTCTCGGGGGCGGTGCTCGTCTCCACGCCGCAGGATCTCGTGGGCATGATCGTGGGCAAGGCGGTGGGCATGGCTTCCATGATGAAGGTCCCCGTCTTGGGCGTCGTGGAAAACATGAGTTACTTCAAGTGCCCCGATTGCGGCAAGGAGCATGAAATTTTCGGGCCGAGCAAGGCCGCGGAGTTGGCGCGCCGTTGCGACGCAGGGGCGTATGCGCGCCTCCCGCTGGACCGCGCCACCGCTTGCCTCGCGGATGAAGGGCGCATCGAGGAGGCGGATACCGACCCGCTCGCTTCGGTGTTTGCGGCCATCCTCAAATCGCGCGAGATCGGCAACTACAACGCCTGAAAGGGCAACAAAAAAGAGCGGCAAACCTGCCGCTCTTTTTGCGTATTCCGATTATTCCTTGACCGTTTCGATGACGTCGGTCGCGCCCCAACGCTTGGTGGATTCCATCGCGTTTTCGCAACTTGCTTTGGTGCGATAGGACGAACTGTTTGCAAGGGGATTGCCGCGGGCGTCGGAGAGGCGGAAGATAAAGTCGCCGCTCTTCACTTCGACGACGGCGAGGTTGCCGGCTTCGATGTTGTTGCGGTAGGTCTGGATGCCGCTCTTCGCGCTCTGGGCGGTGCCGTAGGAACGGCCGCTGACGAGCATCGTTTCGCCGTTGTTGGCGATGAGGGCGAAGGTCCACTTGTCGCCTTCGGGGCGGATGACCCATTTGCCGTTCGCGGCGGAAACTTTGGCGGGCGCGGGAGCCGCCGCAGGGGCAGGAGCCGCTTTCGCCGCCGGCTTCTTTGCGGGCGCGGGTTTGGCGGCCGCGGTCTTTGCGGGCGCGGCTTTGGCGTTCGTATTCTTGTTTGCCGCGGGCTTCGTCACGATCCTCACGTTATCGGCCGTCGCGGTTTTCTTTGCGGGTTTTTCCTTATTTTTCACGGGTTTTTCCTCCTTTTCTTCGGTTGCAACTTCGGCGGGAGCGGGCGCAACTTCCTCTGCCGCCTGTTGTTCGGCGGGCTCTTCCGCCTTCTCCTCTGCGGAAGCCGCCGCGGGCGCTTCCTCTGCGGGAGCCTCCTCGGCTACGGGCTCTTCCGCCTTCTCCTCTGCGGGAGCATCCTCGGCTACGGGCTCTTCTGCCTTCTCTTCCGCGGGAGCCTCCTCGGTCGCGGGTTCTTCCGCTTTCTCCTCTGCGGGAGCCGCCGCGGGCGCTTCCTCCGCAGGGGCCTCCTCGGCTACGGGCTCTTCGGCCTTCTCTTCTGCGGGAGCCTCTTCCGCCGCGTTCTCTTCGGCAACGACGGGCGCGGCTTCCTCGGCCGCGGCGTTCTCCCCGGCCGTTTCGGCGGGCGCTTTTTCCCCTTCTTCGGCGGCGGGCTCCGCTTCGGCGAGCGCGGCGGCGTCCTTCTTGTTCTTCACGCTCATCACGATCATCGTAATGACGAGGGCGATGATGAGCAGAACGATGACTCCCAGCACGATGACGAGGGGCAGATTTTCCTTGATGAAAGTCATAAAGTCGGCGAGTATGTTCATCTTACTTCTCCTTGTTTGGTTTTGATTTTATTATATTGTAGCACGAAAAAGTCGGTCTGTCAATCCATTGACAAAATTTTTCCTTTCCTGTATGATAAGAAATATGAAAAAAATAGCGGTGATCGGCGGCGGTGCCGCCGGAATGGCCTCCGCGGTGCACCTTGCGCGCGGGGGAGCGGAGGTCGTGCTCATCGAGCGCGGCGGGCGCCTCGGGCGCAAACTTTCGGCCAGCGGAAACGGGCAGGGCAACGTGACCAATGCCGATATCAACGAAACCTATTATTTCACCGACGACAGGGCCAAACTCCGCCGCATTTTGGCGGAATACGGCACGGCGGAGGCGGTCGCCTTTCTCGAAAGCATGGGCGGCATCTTCCTGCCCGACGGGCGGGGTCGGGTGTATCCCGCGTCGCGGCAGGCCTCGGCGGTCACCGATCTCTTCCGCCGCGAGTTGTCGCATGCGGGGGTGAACATCCTCCTCGAACGGCAGGTGAACGTCCTCGCATACGACAAAAACCGACCGTCGTTTCGTGTCGGATGGGAGGGGGGACAGATGTATGCCGATGCAGTCGTGCTCGCGGCGGGAGGCAAGGCGGCGGGGCACTTCGGCACGGACGGCTCCGCTTATGCGCTCGCCGCTTCCTTCGGCCACACCGTCACCCCGCTGTCGCCCGCCCTCGTGCGTCTGCGCACCGATCCCGCGTCGGTCCGCGGCCTCAAAGGGGTGCGCACGGAGGCCCTCCTCACCGTCCTGCACGGAAAAAAAGCGGCGGCCTCCTTCCGCGGCGACGTCCTCTTCACGGAGAACGGCGTTTCGGGCGACGCCGTGTTCCGCGCCTCCTCCTACGCCGCAAAGGGGGATATCCTCCTCCTCGATCTGCTCCCCGATGTGCCCGCTTCCCGCCTTGCAAACATGCAAAAAGAGGGGGATCTTTTATGCGTCGTCCCCAACGCGCTGGCGCGCCGTCTTTCCAAAATTTCGGAGCAAACGGGCAAAACGCTGTGCGATCTCATCAAAAATTACCCCCTCGAAGTCACGGGCACGGCGGGCTTTGAAGATGCGCAGGTCACCCGCGGCGGCGTCCCTCTTGCCGAGGTCACGGAGGGGCTCATGA
>CANQAZ010000082.1 GCA_947589555.1 uncultured Clostridia bacterium
CATGAAGGAGGGCTTCACCCTCCCCGCCCTCGCCGACGCCTACACGACATTCGCCCGCGGAGGGATGTACGCGCCGTCCTCCTGCATCCTCCGCGTGGAGGACGGCCGGGGGCGGATCCTGTACGAATTCCGCCCCGTGCCCCGCCGCGTCTTTTCGGAGGAGACCTGCACGCTCGTCAACGACATGTTAAAGACGGCCGCCACCGAGGGAACGGCCAAAAAACTCGGCAGTCTGCACATTCCCGTCTGCGCCAAAACGGGCACGGCCGAAAAAAACGGCGGCAATACCGACGCCTACACCCTCGCCTACACCAAAGACCACACCGTGGCCGTCTGGCTCGGAAACCGCGACTCTTCCCCCGTCGAGGCAACGGGAGGAGGCCTTCCCGCCAACTTTGCGGCGCGCACGCTGAAAGCCATCTACCGCGGCGGCGCGCCCGAAGATTTTCCGCCCTGCGAAAGCGTCGTGCGCGTCGCCTACGACCGGCTGTCCTACGAAAACGAACACAAAATTCTCCTCGCCGACCCCGCCGCGCCCGCCGGGGAGACCCTATACGAGTTCTTCCGTCCCTCCGCTCTTCCTCAGGAAAGTTGCACCCGCTTTTCGGAGCCCTGCATCCAAAATCCCCGCATTTTTCTCAAAAACGGAACGGTTTACATCGAATTATGTCAGACAAAGTACTATGATTATGTGGTAAAAAGAGAAAATCGCGGCCAAACGACCACGATTTACAAGGGAAAATACCAAAAACTCATCTGCGATAACTCCGTCCGCCCGGGCGAGACCTACGCCTACTTTGTGACTCCTTTTTATAAGGAGCGCGGCGGAAAGACGATCGCTTTGCCCGAGGTGCGCATCGAGGCGGGCTCTGCCCTGCCCGACGATTGGTGGCTGAATCAGAGTTCGATAAACTCAAAGGTCCCCATCGCGTCCTCGATGAGGGCGTCGACGTCGAGTTTCGCCTCTTCTTCCTCGATATAGGAGAGTTTGGGCTTGATGGCGGGGTGCTCGGGCAGGAATACCGTACAGCAGTCCTCGTAGGGCAACACGGAGGTATCGTAGGTGCCGATCTTGCGCGCGCGTTCGATGATCTCCTCCTTGTCGAAGCCGATGAGCGGGCGCAACACGGGGAGCGACGTCACCGCGTTGGAAGAGGTGAGCCCCTCCATCGTCTGGCTGGCGACCTGCCCGAGGCTCTCGCCCGTAATGAGGCACTGCGCCCCCATCCGCTCCGCAATGCGGGTGGCGATGCGGAACATGAACCGCCTCAGCAGGGTCACGTTGAGATCGGCGGCGCATTTTTTGTGGATCTCCTCCTGGATGTGCGCCACGTTCACGGTGCGGAGCCTCCCCACGAGGGTGTAGCGCGAAAGGAGGGCGGCGAGTTCCTTCACCTTCTCCTTCGCCCCCTCGTTGGTATAGGGATAACTGTGGAAATGGAGGGGCTCCACCGTCATGCCGCGCTTGGCCATCATGTAGCCCGCAACGGGCGAATCGATGCCCCCCGAAAGGAGCAAGAGGCCCGTTCCCGCCGTGCCCACGGGCATGCCGCCCGCCCCGGGGAGGGAGGAACCGAACACGAGCGCCCTGCCGTTTTCGCGGATATCGATGCAGACGCGCGCCTCGGGTGCGTGCACGTCTACCTTCAAATTTGCGTTTTCCGATAGGAGCCTTCCCCCGATGGCGGCGCTTATCTCCATTGAATTGAGGGGATATTTTTTATCGGCGCGGTGGGTCTCCACCTTGAAGGTGCCGCTTTGGGGCGCAACGAGTTTGGCCGCCGCAAAAATGCCGTCCAAATCGCTTGAAACAAGCAGACCTTCGGAACAGGAATGTACGCCGAACACGCGCAAAACGCGCTCCATGATCTCGTCGAAGCGCGCTTCGTCGAATTTTTCCACGAGATAGCGCCCGCTGGTGCGGTGCAACTCGTGGCGGAGCCCCTTTAAGGCACGTTCCAGATTGACGGTGAACACGCGCTCGAAGTATCCCCTGTTTTTGCCTTTGAGATGAATTTCCGAATAGCGGATGATGACAACTTTTTCCATTACAATTTATCCTTGAAGGAGGAAGCGGCCTCGTTGGCGTGTTTTGCCGCCTCTATGACCTCCTCTTTTGTCGTTGCGGGAGAAAAACTCCAACGGAGCACGCCGTCCAATACGTCCTCGCCGTAGCCGCACGCCGCAAGCACGCGGCTGTACCGCTTGCGGGAGGAGCAGGCGCTGCCTGTACCCGCGACGACTCCCCTCTCCCACAGCATGCGCACGAGCACCTCTCCCCGCATGCCGGAAGCGGAGGTCGAAAGGATGTACGGCGAGCCGTTTTCGGGCGAAAGACGGGTAAAAATGCCGTGGTCGAGCCCCTCCCACAACATCTCCCTGAGGCGCGCGATCCGTTCCCCGTCCTCTTTGAGAGAGGCAAACTTCTTTTCGGCGGCAAAGGCGAAGACCATGATGCCGAACACGTTCTCCGTGCCGCTCCGCATCCCCCCTTCCTGTCCGCCGCCGTAGAGGAAGGGCGCAATTTGCAGATTTTTGCGCTTGAAAAGGGCGCCCGTTCCCTTCAAACCGCCGATCTTGTGCGCGCTCACGGAGTAGAGGTCGATATCCCCGGAGAGCCGCACGGGGATCTTTCCGAAGGCCTGCACGCCGTCGGAATGGAAGAGGGCGCGGGGATTTTTTTGTTTGACGGCGCGGGCGAGCGCAAAAATATCGTTCACCGCGCCCGTCTCGTTGTTCACGTGCACGACGGAGACGAGCGACGTTTTTTCGTCCACAAGGTCGATGAGGGCCCCGCCGTCCACCCTTCCGTCGGGCAAAAGCGGGGCAAAACGGGGCTCTATGCCGCGATTTTTGAGTTCGGTAACGCTCTCGAACACGGCGGCGTGCTCCCCCTTCGTCGTCACGGCGTTCCCCCGCCGCGCGCCCGAAAAAACGGCGTGATCGTCGCTCTCCGTACCGCCGGAAGTAAAGATGAGTTCGAATTTTGCGGGGTCGGCGATGCGGGAGAGCAACCCTTCCCGCGCCTCCTTCAAGGCGGTATGCACGGAAAAACCTCCGCCGTAGATCGCGGAGGGATTGTAGTAATTTTCGCTCAAAAAGGTCTCCGCGCGGGCGAGCGCTTCCCTGTCCGGCGCCGTCGTCGCGGCATTATCGAGATAGATCATTCCCGCTCCAATTTGGTTCTTCCCGCCGCAAAAACGAGATATTCCAGCATTTCTTTTCTGCATTCGAGCACGTAGACCGAGCGCCCGACTTGCGAATTTACCACAAGATAGATGAACTCCTTCCCCTCTTCCGGCTCCTTATTGGGGGTAAGGATGCGCGGTTTTTTCCCTTTGAGCCCGCGCAAGGCGTTTTCGTAGGAGGGTTTGTCGCAATATCCGATTTTCAGGATCTGCTCCATCGTAAAGGTCGCCAGCGGCTTGCGCTTTCTGCCGTTGAACACTTTGGTAAAGCGGATCTCGTCGTCCACGTAGGTATAATCGTAACTCACGTTGAAGCGGTTTTTGAGTTTGAAGAGCAAAAATCCGATGAGCAGGAGCACAATATCGATCCCAACCCACATCCCGATGAAGAGAGCCTTGCCGACCGTTGTGAGATTTTCGTTGTTCACCGTTTGGAAAATATAATTGAAGGATAAAAAGAATTGGATCCCGCCCGCGATGAAAAAGATGACGGAAGTGACCAAAAACACCGTATAAAGTTTGCTTTCCCGCACGCTCCGTTTGGAAATGGCGCTTTCTTCGTACAGTTTTTCGCGTTCCATCAGAATTCCACCGTTCCCTCGTAAATTTTTTCGACGTTGCCCGTAAGGGTCACGGAGCCGTCCGAGTGATAGCGCACGATGAGGTCCCCGCCGCGCAATTTCACGGTGATATCGGTATCGCGTTTGCAATAGCCGTTGAGCACGCTCGCCACCGCCGCGGCCGCCGCGCCCGTGCCACACGCCCACGTTTCGCCGTTGCCGCGCTCCCAAACGCGCATCTTTACGGTCACTTCGTTGACGACGCGCACAAATTCCACATTGGTGCGTTGGGGGAAATATTTGCTGTTTTCGATCTTGGGCCCGAGGGTCCCCACGGGCACGTCGTCCACCTTATCGCAGAAGATGACGCAATGCGGGTTGCCGAGGTTGACGAGGGTCACGCTGTACTCCTTCCCGTCTATCGCCATCGGGCGGCCCACGATCTTTTCCCCCTTCCACACGGAGGGAATTTTTTCGCCGCGGAATTCGGCCATGCCGAGATCGACGCTCGCGGAGGAAACGATGCCGTTGAAGGAAAACACTTTCACCGTTTTGATGCCGCTCATCGTCTCAATGGTCATCGTCTCGTTTTTCACGATGCCCTTTTCATGCAGATACTTCGCCACGCACCGGATGGCGTTGCCCGCCATCTTGCCCTCCGAACCGTCCTGGTTGAAGATGCGCATTTTCGCATCGGCGACGGCCGATTTTTCGATGAGCACGATGCCGTCCCCGCCGATGCCGTAATGGCGGTCCACAAAATTGACGGCGAGAGACTCGGGACAGGGAATGGCTCCGTCCATATTTTCGAAATAGATGTAGTCGTTCCCGCACGATTGCATCTTGGTGAAGTGCAACTCCGTCTTTTTCGTGCGCAGATGGTTGATATCCACAAGTTCGGTGTTGTATTCGGTGAATTTGCTCGCAATGATGTCGCACAGCGCGTTCGCCGTATCGAGGGAGGTCAGAACGGCCACGCCGAGGAGGATGGCATGGTGGTGCAATTCAATGTAATCGGCAATGCTGTCCACATCGGTCTTGCCCGTATATATAATGTAATCGATCTTCCCCTCGTCCATGAGTTTGGAGACCTGCTTGGTCGCCTTCAAGCGCTCGACGACGGTGACGTCGATGCCGAGGTCGGAGATGACCTTTGCCGTCCCCGCCGTCGCATAGAGGTTACAGCCGAGGTCGGCAAACTTCTTGGCGATGGAGACGATTTCGAATTTATCCTGGTCGTTGACGGTAAAATACACGCCCACGGGCTTTTCCGCGGTCGGGTGGCACATCTTGAACCCGGCCGAAACGAGCCCCTTGAAGAGCGCTTCCTCGATGTTCTTGCCGATGCCGAGGACTTCCCCCGTCGATTTCATCTCGGGTCCGAGTTGGGAATTGACGTCGTTGAGTTTTTCGAAGGAGAACACGGGCACCTTCACGGCGACATAAGGCGAATCGGGATAGAGCCCCGTGCCGTAGCCGAGACGGCGGAGTTTCGCGCCCGCCATGATGCGGGTCGCAATATCCACCATCGGCACCCCCGTCACTTTGGAGATGTAGGGAATGGTGCGGCTGGCGCGCGGGTTGACCTCGATGACGTACAGCCTGTTCTGGTAGATGAGATATTGGATGTTGATGAGCCCCTTCGTTTTGAGGGCGAGGGCGAGTTGGGTGGAAA
>CANQAZ010000083.1 GCA_947589555.1 uncultured Clostridia bacterium
TTCTCTACTCCCCGTAGAATCCTCTCTTCCTCGCGTCCCGTTCTTCCTCTACTCACAGTAGAGTTTTTTCTTTTTCCCCAAAAACCTTGTCATGTACTTCTTCTTATCAAAAATTTTTGTGTTACGCTATCTATGTAAGAGGTGAGTATATGACAACGCAGAGCCCGCGGCAAGTGAAAAACGCTCCCCGCTGTGCCGAGTGGCGGCGCGCGCGGAGCGCGACGCCGCGAGGCACAGCAGGGAGCGTTAAGAGGAAAAAAATTTTTTTACGCAAGGCGCTTTTCGTCCGATTTTTACGGAAAGGGCTTTTCTTCTAAACGCGGACAAGAATTCATACAATAGCGTATGGATCTCTTTCGCAAACATCGGGCGGCGCTCGGCGTCGCCGCTCTGCTTTCCGCGGCGGCGTTTGCCTTCGCCGTCTGCATTTTTGCGCTGACGGGCACGGCCTCTTCTTCCCGCCGCATGACAATCGTCATCGATGCGGGCCACGGCGGCGTGGATGGCGGCGTGGTGGGAATTTCCACGGGCGTGAAGGAGAGCGACGTCAATTTGCAGATCTCGCGCGTGATGCAGGCGGCCTTCGAGGAGGCGGGCTTTTCGGTTGTGCAGACCCGCCCGACCGAGGCGGGCCTCTACGGCGCGGCGACTGCGGGCTACAAAAAGCGGGACATGAAGGAGCGCGCCCGCATCATCTCGGAGGCCTCGCCCGCCCTCGTCGTCTCCGTCCACCAAAATTTTTTCCCGCTCTCCTCCCGCCGCGGCGCCCAGGTTTTTTTCCGCGAAAGTTCGCCCCTTTCCCAATCGCTCGCCCTCCGCATCCAGGATTCCCTCAACGGCATGCCCGAGTGCGTCAAAAAATCGCAGGCCCTCAAAGGGGACTATTACATTCTGAATTGTAGCGATTATCCGTCGGTCATCGTGGAGTGCGGGTTTTTGTCCAACGCGGAGGACGAGGCCCTCTTGTCGGAGGAAAGTTATCAGAAGAAAATTTGTTACGCCGTTTTGCAGGGAGCGCTCGCATTTCTCGCTTCCGACGTCGGTTGATTTTCACGGGAACGCGAAAAAGGGCGTTCCCGCTTTTTATTTCGTTTGACTTTTCCATATCGCCGTGATATAATTTTTCCGTATGGAAAGCTATTGCAACCGAAAATCGTATGAGTTGAGGTATTCGGACTTCGATTTCAAGGACGAGATCTCCCTTTCCGCCTTTCTTTCCATCGTGCAGGAGTCGGCGGGCGCGAGCGCGGACGAACTCGGCTTCGGTTACAACGCCCTCAAAAAGATGGGCTTTGGTTTCGTCGTCGTCGAAACCTACTGCGAATTTATCCATCCCATAAGGCTCGGAGATCGGCTCACGGTGGAGACGTGGCCGCTCCCGCCCCGCCACGTCATTTTCGAGCGGGACAGCCGCGTCCTCGGCGAAAAAGGGGAGACCCTCGTCCGCCTCGCCGCGCGCTGGTGCCTTGTGGATCTGACCACCTTTTCCCTGCTCACGCCGGACAGGCTGGGACAGGCGCACGAGACCTGCCCGTACCGCGACGAAAGGACGGTGGAGGTCCCCTCGTGGAAGATCCCGCGCATCGCGGGCCGCCTCTGCGGCACGCGCACCGTGCGCCTTTCCGACTGCGACCACTATCTTCACGCCAACAACGCAAAATATGCCGATTTCTTCATGGATTGCTTTACGATGGAGGAACTTGCGGCGCGCCGCATCAGGGCCTTTCAGATCGCCTACGTAAAACAGGCGAAGGAGGGGACCGAACTCGAACTTTTCCGTGAGGACGCGGAAGGCGGAAGCATCTGCGAAGCGCGCGCCGGCGGCGAACTCATCGCGCAGTTCCGCGTTTGGTTTGCGGGTAAGGAAAAATGAGAGAGAAAGCGGACATCGTAAGATTCGTGCTCATCGTCAAGCGGCTCTTTATCCTGTTCAGTGCGGTTGCGATCGTTGCGGAGATGGTGTTGCTCGTATTTGCCTTTTCGGGCTTCCTCGGGTGCATCATCGGCGCCGCCGTGCTCGGGGTCGGATATATCGCGCTATACGCCGCGTACGCCCTCCGCATTTCGATGGGGACGGCGCTCGGCATCGACGTGACGGACAAGGTGGTGCACGTAAAGACCAAGCGCAAGACATGGACGTACGACGTAAAGCGCGGCTGTGTGGGCGTTAAGGTGAAAAACAACAAGTTTGTGGCGACCTTTCAGACGCAGGATTCCCGCGATTCCTTTCTCTTTTACAGGCGCGTGTGGTTTTCCAAGCACGGCGGGGAGCAGTTCACCCCCGATGAAATAAGACTCTTCTATCCCGCGTTGGACGATGGGGATTGCGAAGAATAAAAAATACGAGATCACAGAAGGAGCAAACATGGAAAAGAAAATCAAAAAAGTCGTGCTGGCCTATTCGGGCGGGCTCGACACGTCCATCATCATTCCCTGGCTGAAAGAAAATTACGACGGCTGTGAAGTCATCGCCGTCTCCGGCGACGTGGGACAGGGCACCGAACTCGACGGCCTCGAAGAAAAGGCCAAAAAGACGGGCGCCTCCAAACTGTACGTGCTCGACCTCAAAAAGGAATTCGTGGAGGATTACATCTTCCCGACCATGCAGGCGGGCGCGGTGTACGAGGACAAGTACCTTTTGGGCACCTCCTTCGCCCGCCCCGTCATCGCCAAAGCCATTGTGGAGATCGCAAAGAAGGAGCACGCCGACGCCATCTGCCACGGCTGTACCGGCAAGGGCAACGACCAGGTGCGCTTCGAACTCTCCATCAAGGCCTTCGCGCCCGAAATGACCATCATCGCCCCCTGGCGCATCTGGGACATCAAGAGCCGCGAAGAGGAGATCGAATACGCCGAGGCGCACAACATCCCCCTCAAAATCAACCGCGAGACCAACTATTCCAAAGATAAAAACCTGTGGCACCTCTCGCACGAAGGGCTCGACCTCGAAGAGCCCGCCAACGAGCCGCAGTACGAAAAAGAGGGCTTCCTCGAATTGGGCGTTTCTCCCTTGCAGGCCCCCGACGAGCCCACCTACCTGACCCTCCACTTCGAAAAGGGGATCCCCACCATGCTCGACGGCAAAAAGGTGGGGGCGGTGGAACTCATCGAAAAACTCAACGAGATCGGCGGAAAGAACGGCGTAGGCCTTGCCGACCTCGTGGAAAACCGCCTCGTCGGCATGAAATCCCGCGGGGTGTACGAGACCCCCGGCGGCACGATCCTGTACGAGGCGCACAGACTGCTTGAAACCATCACCCTCGACAAGGCCACCATGCACTACAAACAACTCGTGGCCGTGAAATTCGGCGAGATGGTGTACGACGGGCAGTGGTTCACCCCCCTCAGGGAGGCCCTTTCCGCCTTCGTCGCCAAGACGCAGGAGACGGTGACGGGCGACGTGAAACTGCGCATCTACAAGGGCAACGTGACGAGCGCGGGCATCACCTCCCCTTATTCCCTGTACAGCGAGGAGATCGCCACCTTCGCGGACGACGGCGGCGCGTACTCCCAGAAGGACAGCGAGGGCTTCATCAACCTCTTCGGGCTTCCCATCAAAGTGAAGGCGATGCTCGACGCAAAACGCAAAAAATGATCCGCGCATTCATCGACGGCAAAGCGGGCACGACGGGCCTGCGCATCTATGAGCGGCTCTCCGCCCGCCCCGACGTGGAAATTTTGACCCTCCCCGAGGAAAAGAGGAAGGACGCTTCGGCGCGCAAAGAGGCGATGAACGCGGCCGACGCCGTGTTTTTGTGCCTGCCCGACGACGCCGCGCGGGAGGCCGCGGGGCTGGTGGAAAATCCCGAGACCGTCGTCATCGACGCATCGACGGCGCACCGCACCGAAAGGGGATGGGCGTACGGGTTTCCCGAACTTGCGCCCTCCTTCCGCGAGGCGATCAAAAAGAGCAAGCGCATCGCCAACCCCGGCTGTTATGCGAGCGGGTTTTTGTCCATCGTCTACCCCCTTGTGGCGGGGGGCGTGGCCGCGCCCGACTATCCCTTCGTCTGCCATGCCGTGAGCGGCTACTCGGGCGCGGGGAAGAAGGGGATCGCGGAGTACGAGAGCGGGGAGAGGAGCCCCCTGTTGGAGGCGCCGCGGCTGTATGCGCTCGCGCTTGCGCACAAGCATCTGCCCGAGATGACGAAGATCGCGGGGCTTGCCTACCCGCCCGTGTTCAATCCCTACATCTGCGACTTTTACGCGGGGATGACGGTTTCGGTGCCCCTGCACGTCCGCCTTTTGCGCAAAAAATGGGGCAAAGATGAGATTTTTGCCTATTTTGCAGAGTACTATGCCAGACATAACTTTATCTCCGTGACCCAAAATTCGGAGGACGGATACCTTTCCGCCCTCAAATGGACGGGGACGAACAAATTGGAGATCTTCGTCGGCGGGAACGGAGAGCAGGTCCAACTGACGGCGCGGCTCGACAACCTCGGCAAGGGGGCCTCGGGCGCGGCGGTGCAGAACATGAATCTTGCGCTGGGACTTGACGAGACGGCGGGCTTTGTGATATAATCGTATAGTTCGTAGAAATAGGGGAATCGCCATTCGTAAAAATAAGACGATTTACGCTTGGACAAGGGCGATTTCCGAAGGCTGAACGAAAGGCTATGATCAAGAAAATTACGGGCGGCGTTTGCGCCCCCAAAGGCTTCCGGGCCAACGGGATCCACTGCGGGATCCGCAAAAACAAGGCAAAGAGGGACCTCGCGCTCATCGTCTCCGACGTGCGGTGCGCGACGGCGTGCGTCTATACGACCAACCTCGTGAAGGGCGCGCCCATCCTCGTGACACAGCGGCACGTCGCCGACGGCTACGCGCGCGCGATCATCGCCAATAGCGGCAACGCCAACACCTGCAACGCGGACGGCGTGGAGATCGCCGAGGGCATGTGCGCCCTCGTCGAAAAATACACCGGCATCCCCGCGGAGGACGTGGTGGTGGCCTCCACCGGCGTCATCGGGCAGAAACTTTCGTTGGAGCCCGTGGAAGGGGGGATGAAGGCGCTGGTAGACGGGCTCGGCGCGGGCAGTGCGTTCGCGGCCGAGGCCATCATGACGACGGATACCTACAAAAAAGAGGTCGCCTTCTCCTTTACGGCGGGCGGCAAGGAATGCCGCATCGGCGCAATCGCGAAGGGGGTGGGCATGATCTGCCCCAATATGGCGACGATGCTCGGGTTCATCACGACCGACGCGGCCATTTCCCCCGAAATGCTTCAAAAAGCCCTCTCCGAGGACGTGAAGGATTCCTTCAACATGCTCTCCGTGGACCGCGATACCTCCACCAACGACACCCTCTGCGCGATGGCGAGCGGGCTGGCGGG
>CANQAZ010000084.1 GCA_947589555.1 uncultured Clostridia bacterium
CTTTCCGTCCTTCCTGTCCTCTCCGCCCTCTCTTCCCCTCCCCTCGCGCCCCTTTCCTCCTCTACTCACAGTAGAATCCGCCCTTTCCGCCCTTTTTCCCTCTACCCCCAAAAGAATCCGTCCTTCCCGTCCTTCCCGTCCTTTCCGTCCTTCCTGTCCTCTCCGCCCTCTCTTCCCCTCCCCTCGCGCCCCTTTCCTCCTCTACTCACAGTAGAATTTTTTCTTTTTCCAAAAACCTTGTCATGTACTTCTCCTTTTCAAAAATTTTTGTGTTACGCTATCTATGTAAGAGGTGAGTATATGACAACGGAAACCCGCGGCAAGTGAAAAACGCTCCCCGTTGCGCCAAGCGCGGCAACCGCGCAAGCGGCTGTTGCGCGCGGCGCAACGGGGAGCGTTAATAAGGAAAAAAATTTTTTTCGGCGCAAAAAAATCCCGCAAAACGCTGTGCGTTTTGCGGGATCTCGGGGCTTTGTTACTCGGCGGAAAAGTCCTCTTTGCCGACTCCGCAGAGCGGGCAGGTGAAGTCGTCGGAAAGGTCCTCCCACTTCGTGCCGGGCGCGATGCCGTTGTCGGGATCGCCCGTTTCTTCGTCGTACTCGTAACCGCACACATTGCAAATGTACTTCATACTTTACTCCTTTTTCATTTTTATATCGTCGGCAATTTCCTTGCCGAGCGCTTTCAACTTTTCCAAAGTCTCCTCATTGACGGCGGAAAGAAGGGTCACCGTTTCGCCCACTTCGGTCATATTTTTCCATTCGCCGATGAGCGATTTCATATATCCGCCCGCTTGGGGCGCCCAACTTCCGTTTTCCACCACGGCGTACTTGCGGTTTTGGTAGGCGTGCGCGCCGAGGTCGCGCAAAAAGTGCTCCATGCTGATGAAGATGCCGTTGTTATAGGTCGTGGAGCAGAACACAACGTGCGAATAGCGGAAGGCCTCGGCAAGAAGTTCGGAAACGTGGGTCACCGAAACGTCGTACATTTTGAGATTTGTCACGCCGTTTTGGGCGATGGCGGCCGCCAGAATTTCCGCGGCGTTCTGCGTGTGCCCGTAGACGGACGAATAGAACACCGCAACGCCCCTCTCTTCCGGTTGATACTTGCTCCAAGTATCGTACTTTTGGAGGTACCACGCGAAATTCTCGCGCCATACGGGGCCGTGAAGAGGACAAACTAATTTGATTTCCAGCCCCGCCGCCTTTTTGAGGACGTTTTGCACCTGCACGCCGTATTTGCCCACGATGTTGAAGTAATAGCGGCGGGCGTCATCCAAAAAGTCGCGCTCGAAATTCACTTCGTCGGCGAAAATGCCGCCCGCAAGCGCGCCGAAGGTGCCGAAGGCGTCCGCCGAGAACAAGATCCCCTCTTCGGGAATGTAGGTGAACAGGACTTCGGGCCAGTGCACCATCGGCGCGGACACGAATTTTAAGGTGCGCTTGCCCACGGAGAGGGCGTCGCCCTCCTTGACGACGATGACGTTTTCGCCCCTGAATCCGAAAAAGTTGGCGAGCATCATGCGCGCCTTTTGGCAGGTGACGACGGTGACCCCGGGATATTTTTCGAGGAGGCGCGCGAAACTCGCCGAGTGGTCGGGCTCCAAATGGTGGACGACGAGATAATCGAGTTTGCGGCCGTTCAAAACGTGTTCCACGTTTTCGAAAAAGAGTTCGGATACCGCGACGTCCACGGTATCGAAGAGGACGGTTTTTTCGTCCAAAAGGAGATAGGAGTTGTAGGAGACGCCGCGCGGCACGGGAAAGGCGCTTTCGAAGAGGGCGATGCGCCGATCGTTCCCGCCCACGTAGTACAAGTCTTTGCAAATTTCAACGGTGTTGTGCATTGTTTTACCTCTCGCAAGATTCTACCATATTTTTCCCCGAAATGCAAGCAATCAAACGCAAAAAAGCCTCTCCGCTGCGGAGAGGCTTTTTTGCTTGCGTTTACGCGAGTTTTTCCACGGTGCGGTCTGCGCCGAGCGACACCGAATAGAGGTGGCTGTCGCCCCATTGCAACGCTCCGCCCGCATCCTTGTGATAATTCACAAAATAGAGCGTGTTCCCCGATACGGTGAAGGAATCCGCGTAATACTCCGTGTCCTGTTGCAAGAGGAGCGTGGGCTTGGTGGCGTCCTCCCGCGCCGTCTTGGGAATGGAATAGAGGCCCGATTTCGAGGCGTTGGTGATGTTGCTGTAATAGTAGATCGTATTGCCGACGACTTGGATGGATACGGGGTCGGTATCCGCCGTCATGATCTTCGCATAGCCCGTGCCGTCTGCCTTGATGCAGGCGAGCCGCTTCAAAGCGCTGCCCATATACAGTTCGCGGAAATAGACGACCCCTTCCGAGATCACGAAGGTATCGTAGTTGTGTTCGCTGTCCACGACGGATGCGTCGCCGTTCCCCGTCGCCGTGACGGGCGTTTTCATGAGGTCGCCGCCGTCCACGAAGTACAGGTACCCCTCGTAGTAGGTGAGGCCGCTCACGCCTTTGGTATAGATGACGGTATCGTTGCCGGCGGCGTCGATCTTGTGGACGGCCGTTGCAAAGCCGCCCGCATTCCGCTCGCCGTAGAAGATATTCGCGCCGTCCGTGACGACGTCGCGGCAATCGTTTTTGGAGACGAGTTCGGGCTCGCCGCCGAGTTTGAGATCGACCTTGTAGAGATCGTTGTTGACCCCCCAACTCACCGCGTTGAAGTAGAGGGTATCGCCGATGATCGCAAAATCCTCCACCTTGTTGGAGGTGACGCGGAGGGGCGTTTTGACGGCCGCCGCCGTATCGACGGAGTAGAGCGCCTTATCGTTGTAGAGGTCGAGCCAATAAATTTTCATGCCGTAGGCGAGCACCTTGCTCCCCGTGGAGAGCGGCGTGACTTCGGGCGGGACGAAATCGGTGAGGATCTTTTGGGTCGCGCCGCCGTCGATCGTGTAAATGCAGAGGTCCTGCGTGGAGACCTGATAGTAGGCGATCCTGCCATCTCCGAGCGAGCAAAGCGAGGAATATTTTTCGGCCCCCGCGTCGTCGCCGACGACCTTTGTGCCCGGCAAAAGATTGGACAGGACGCCCGCGGGATAGGCGTTCGTCTTGTAGACGCCCTTGCCGAGGAGGGCGGAAGTGACGAGGTCGACGTTGATATAGTAGAGATCGTTGCCGACCACGGTGAGGTTCGCGCCCGCGTCGACCGTCAGTTTTTTGCTCTCCTTTGTCGTAATATCGTAGTTGGCGATGTAGTCGCCGAGCAAATTGTTGACGGTGAAGAAGAGATAGGAATGACCGCCGTGTTCGGACACGGTGAGGGCGTCGATCTTCTCTCCTTCCGCCTCGTCCCCGACGGCGACGACGGTGCGGCTTGCGTTGTTCCCGTTTGCGGGAACGGAGGAGAGTTTCCAGCCGTTGTTTCCGTCCGCAAACCAAAGTTTGCCCTCCGCATAGACGAGATATTTCGCCTTGCCCTGAGAGACGAGGGTTGGTTCATAACTTTCCGAGGAGGCCGCGGCAGGGTCGAGTTTGTAGACGCCGCTCTGTCCGCCCACGAGCCCGTTGACCGCATAATAGAGATAGGCGCCGTCCGTGCAGAGATATTCCCCCTTGACGGAATCGACGATCTCCGTGCCGCCCGAAGCGCCCAGTTTCTTCACGCTCGAATACAGCGAAGAATAACTTCTGAAATAGAGCGTACTGCCCGCAGGGGTGAAATGATAAGGGATATCCGAACTGACCTTTGCGAGTTCGCCGTCGCTGTACGAATAGAGATAGTCGTTGTGGCGGGCGTTTGCAAAATAGAGCGTATCGTTGAAATAGGTGATGAAGCGCTCCTTTTCGCTCGCCGTGATCTTCAACGTTGCGGTGGCGGTGTACGTTTCGTAATTTTTGTTGGTGATGGTCACCGTGACTTCGTACGTGCCCGTTTCGGTGGCGATGTTGCCGCCCGTGGGGACGCCGCTCCGGGAATAGACGACCGCAGAGCCCTCGGGCACCGCGCCCGCGATCTCGATGGAGTGCGACGCGCCGTCGTAGGGGAAACTCTCGCCCGTAAAGGTCACGCCGGTGATGGTCGCCTTGTCCACCGTGAGAGTGGCCGTGAGCGTCTTGGTCTTGTAATTCTTGCCCGAAAGGGTGGCCGTTGCGTTGTACGTGCCCGCGTCCGTGCCCCTGTTGCCCGTGTACGACGCCGTGACGCCCGCAGGAAGGGCTCCCGTTACGGTGATGACGTGCTCCTGCCCGTCATACGTCACCGTTTGATCCGACAAGGTCACGCCCGTGATCTCCATGCCCTCGATGGTGAGGGTGGCATGAAGGGTGAGCGTGGCGTAGCCCTCCCCCGAAAGGGTGGCCGTTGCGCTGTATGTGCCCGCATCCGTGCCCCTGTTGCCCGTGTACGACGCCGTGACGCCCGCGGGAAGGGCCCCCGTGACGGTGATGACGTGCTCCTGCCCGTCGTAGGTGAGGGTGACGCTTTCAAACGTCACGCCCGTGATGGTCTGCGCTTCGGGCGACGGATCAGCGTCGGTATCGCCGTTGCCGCCGACGACAGCGCCGCCGTCGGTATCGCCGTTGCCGCCGCTCTTTCCCCCATCGTCGCAAGCCGCCAGTGCGAACACGAGCAGCGTTGCCATGAGGAGGAATAACAAAGTTTTGAGTTTTTTCATGTTTCCTCCCGATCCGTTGCGGATCTTACGGCGCAAATTATACCCCCCCCCGTCCGAGAATGTCAAGAGAAAGGGGGCAAAATGGCCTCAACTAACGGTTGAATCGGGTAGATTTTTCGGATAATTTTTGCAAAAAGCGCAAAACGATGTGACTTTTGCTTTGCGTGGGAAATTTTCCCATGAAAAATCCCCGCGCGATGTTGCGCGGGGAAGGCGGGATAGAATCAAGGGTGGATCCCCACCCCTGCCCCGATTGCGGCGGCAGGATAGAATCAAGGGCGGATCCCCACCCCTGCCCCGATTGCGGCGGCAGGTACCGCCGCAATCCCCGTCGCGCTTGCCCGCGCTCCTGTCGCGGCGCGCTCACAGTCCACAGGACTGTTGAGCATGGTGCGCCGCAACACCCTTTACGCAGGGGGAGGGCAAGAGGAAGGAACGCAAGGGGAGGGCATGAAAGGCCATCCCCACCCGTCCCTACGGGACACCCGTCTCGGACGGGTAGAGCCCCGTCCTACTGCGCGGCGTTGCCGCTTGTGCCGCGCTTGGTAGACGAATGGTGCGCGCGGGGCGGTCACCGTTCGCGCCGTCCGATGCGCTCAC
>CANQAZ010000085.1 GCA_947589555.1 uncultured Clostridia bacterium
CACGGCGTCAAGGTGGGGCTCGGCACCCTCGTCTCCCTCTACCTCTACCACACCCTTCCGTCCCGCCCCGCCTTCGAGGGGTGCGAAAAGGTCTATGCCGAGGCGGAAAAACTTCCCTCCGTCGAATGGGCGGAAAAAGTGCTCGCCTCCCTCGGCTGTCCCACCAAATTTTCGGCGCTTGGCGTTCCGCGCGAAACGGTCCGCCGCGCGTTCTTCGAAGCGTACAAACTGCGCGACCGCTTCACCGTGCTCTCGCTGTACTGCACGTACGGCTTTATGGAGCGCGCCGCGGACGAACTTCTTGCGAGGTTTTACTGATGCGCGCGGGCATTTCCACGGCAACCTTTTTTCTCCGCCTCAACAATGAGGAGGCCCTTCCCCTGCTCGCGGAGTGGGGGGTGGGGGACGCCGAGGTCTTTTTGACCTCATACAGCGAGTATCACCCCTCGTTTTCGGCCCTTCTCGCCCAAAAGAAGGGGGCGTTGCGTGTCCATTCGGTGCACGTGCTCAACACGCAGTTCGAGCCCCAACTCTACGCGGCCCATCCGCGCGTTAAGGCGGACGCCTACGCCCTCTTGGAGGAAGTGATGCGCTCTGCGCAGATCTTGGGGGCGAAATACTATACCTTCCACGGCGTCGCCCGCTTGAAGCGCACCTTCAAGGAGGATCTTCCCCGCGTCGCCCGCCAAACGGAGGAAATTTCCGCCTTCTGCCGAAAATTCGGCGTCACGCTCGCCTATGAAAACGTCGAATGGGCCTTCTACAATCGCCCGGGCGTCTTTCGGGAACTCAAAGCGGCCTGTCCCGCGCTCGCGGGCGTGCTCGATATCAAGCAAGCGCGCATTTCGGGCTACGATTGGCGGGATTATCTCGAAGAAATGGGCCCCTCGCTCGCCCACGTCCACGTCAGCGACCTCGCCTCCGACGGAAAAATGTGCCTTGCGGGGCGGGGCACCTTCGATTTCGACGAACTCTTCCGCCGCCTCGCGGGTGCGGGCTTCGACGGCCCCGTCATCGTGGAAAGTTACTCTACGGACTACGCTTCGCCCGCCGAGGTCCGCGGTGCCTACGAGTTTATCGCGGAAAAGGCGGAGCGCTACGGCGCAAAAAAATAAAAAAAGGGCAAAAAAACGGCGCGAAAAAATTGACAACCGCCCCGCCGTTTGTTATAATGTAAAAGTTAATAAGTGCTGCGGCGAAGGAGGGTAGAGAATATGTCCACGATCAGAGTCGGAGAAAATGAAAATCTGGAAAGCGCGCTTCGCCGTTTCAAGAGAAAGTGCTCGCGCGACGGCATCATCGGCGACCTTCGCAAGAAGGAGTTTTACGAGAAGCCTTCCGTCAAAAAGCGTAAAAAGGCGGAAGCGGCGCGCAAGAGAAGCAGAAACTGAGGAAAAAACCGTAACGGAAGTTACGGATTTTTTTTGCGAAAAAAGTCGGAACGTGTCAAAGCGGAGGGAATCATGGAGCGGACGTTGAAATCGCTTGCAAAAGAGGCAAAACAGCGCATGAAAAAGGGGTTTTGGAAGGAGTGCGCGGAGCAACTGCAAAGCGAGCGCACCCATGCGCGCGAACAGGGCATCAACGAAAGCAAAATGGAGCGCTATTTTCAGGAAAAGGTGGGCGAACGCATCAAGGGCGGCTCTCCGGACGATTTTTACCTCAAAGTGAAGGAACTTCTCCTCACCGAGGGGGAGGTCTCGGACGCCATCGGTCGGCTCACGGACAAGGCGTACTATCAAACGCTGTCCTATGCGGAGCAACAGCGGTACAATCTCGAACTTTCCGAGCGCTACCTGCGCGCGTTGGAGCGCTTCAAGCGGGAGTATGAATTTGAGATCAAAGGGAGAAAAAACTGACGCCCATCTTGTCATAAACCGTTGAACAAACGGGCGGTTTATGGTATAATGAAAGGGTATGGGAATCTTGGAAGAACTCAACGAAGAACAAATCAAGCCCGTCCTCGATACCGAGGGCGCGGTCCTCGTCCTTGCGGGCGCGGGGAGCGGCAAAACGCGCGTTCTCACCGCCCGCATTGCCTATCTTTTGGAGGGAAAGGGGGTCCCTTCGGGGAGCATCCTCGCCATCACTTTCACAAACAAGGCGGCGCGGGAGATGCGCGAACGGTTGGAGCGCGAGGTGGAAGTGGGCAACATGTGGGTGTGCACCATCCACTCGATGTGCGTACGCATCTTGCGCATGTATGCGGAAAAACGTGGAATCCGTCCCAATTTTTCCATCTATTCCGAGCAAGAGCGGAACGCCGTCGTCAAGCAGGTGTGCAAGGAACTCGGCTACGACGAGGAGGGGCTCTTGAAGTCGGCCCGTTTCCACATTTCCAACGCCAAAATGCTCGGCCTTTCGCCCGCGGCCTACCTCGCCGAATACCGCGGCGAGCGGGGGGTGGAGGAGGCCGTGCGGGTGTACGAGCGCTACAACGCCCACCTCAAACTGTACAACGCCCTCGATTTCGACGACCTTCTCACGGAGGCGCGCGCCCTTCTTTCGGAGGACGAGGAGGCCCGCACCTATCTCGCAAGCAAATTCCGCTACATCCACGTGGATGAATTTCAGGATACCAACGCCGTGCAGTTCGATATCATCAAACTTCTCTCTTCGGAGTACGGCAACCTCTTCGTCGTGGGCGACGACGACCAGTCCATCTACGGCTGGCGGGGAGCGAAGATCGAAAACATTCTCCATTTCGAGCGCAGTTATCCCGGGATGAAGATGTACAAATTACAGCGCAACTACCGCTCGACGAAGAACATCCTCGCCCTTGCCAACGCCTCCATCGCGCACAACGCCTACCGCCGCGGCAAGCAACTGTGGACGGACGCCCCCGAAGGCGATCGGCCCGTCTATTTCGAGGCGGAAGAGGAGGCGGGGGAGGCCCTCTATTGCGCCCGCCTCATCGCGGAAGGGCATGCCCGCGGGGCCGACTATTCCGATTTCGCGGTGCTCATGCGCATCAACGCCCTCACCCGCTCCTTCGAGCAGGAGTTCACTGGCCTCGGCATTCCCTACAAGGTGTTCGGCGGTTTCAAGTTCTACGAGCGCAAGGAGATCAAGGATATTTTGGCCTATCTCCGCCTCATCTCCAACCCCTTCGATAGCGAGGCGCTCCTCCGCATCATCAACGTGCCCAAGCGGGGCATCGGCGATAAAACCGTGCAAACGCTGTTGGATTTCGCCCAAAACGAGGACCTGACCCTCTACGACGCGGTGCTCTTTGCCGATGGTCTTCCGCTCTCTGCCGCCGTCAAGGAAAAACTCCGCGCCTTCGGCGGATACATCAAGGAACTCGTCCTCGCCTCGGCGGAGGAGGAAGTGGATAAACTTACCGCGCGGCTCATCTCCACGTCGGGCATGCGGGCGCAGTACGAGGGCGACAACTCGGATGAAAGCCTCACTAAGCGTGCCAACATCGATGAATTTCAGAACTCCGTCGATGAATACGTCCGCATGAACGAGGGGGCGACGCTTTCCGACTATTTACAACAGATCACCCTCTACTCGGATACCGACGAAATGGACGACGGCAACTATGTCACCCTCGCCACCATCCACGCCGTCAAGGGGCTGGAATTTTCCACCGTCTTTCTCGTGGGGTTGGAGGAGAACGTCATGCCCACCTCCCGCGCCGTGTCCGAAGCGAACGGCCTCGAAGAGGAGAGGCGGCTCATGTATGTCGCCATCACGCGGGCCAAGCGGCGCATCTACCTGACCCGCTCCAAGAGCCGCTATCTCTACGGCCACAGGGAGCCCACCGTGCGCTCCCGCTTCGTCACCGAACTCAAAGAGGTCCTTCCTCTGCCCGAGGAGCGGCCTTATTCCCGTTATTCGGGCGATTTCGGGGGCAACGCGGGGTACGGCGGCTACGGACGGAGTTACGGCGGGCAGAGTTACGGCAGCGGGCGGGGCTACGGCTCGGCCCCCCGCAGGGTGGGCAGCGTATCGGAGCAGTCCGCCCCGTCCTCTTTTCCCACCTTCGGCGCGGGCAGGGCACCCGCGCGCAGTCCCTATCTCGCGCCCGCCCAAGCCCAACCTCCCAAAAAGGATACCTCGGGCTTTGCGGTGGGGGTGCGGGTGCGGCATGCCCGCTTCGGCGACGGGGAGATCACCGCCGTGCGGGGGGCAAACGAAAATCTCATCATCACGGTACACTTCGAAAAGGCGGGCAACAAGGACCTCGCGGCCGCGCTCGCCCCGCTTGAAATTTTGGAATAGGAGGGAAACATGAACAGACAGCGGGAACTGACCGATCTTCTCAACAAATGGGCGTACGAGTACTACGTGCTCGATGCCCCCAGCGTGCCGGACAGGGAGTACGACCGCCTCTACGACGAACTCAAAGAGTTGGAGCGGGAGAGCGGGGTGGTCTACCCCGATTCCCCGACGCGGCGGGTGGGGGGCGAGCCCGTCAAGGGGTTCGAACGCCACGCCCACATCGCCCGCCTCTATTCCCTCGATAAGGCGGTCTCGGAGGACGAACTTTCCGCCTTCTTCACGCGGGTGGGCAAGGTGTCGCCGCGGGCCACCTTCACGGTGGAGTACAAGTACGACGGCCTCACCGTCTGCCTGACCTACGAAAAGGGGGCCTTCGTGCGCGCCACCACGCGGGGCAACGGCACGGAGGGGGAGGACGTCACGGCGCAGGTGCTCACCGTGCACAGTTTTCCCATGAAAATTTCCTATCAGGGCACCCTCGAAGTGCGGGGCGAGGCGGTCATCCGCCTCTCGGCGCTCGAAAAATACAACGCGGCCCACCCGGGGGAGCCCCTCAAAAACGCCCGCAACGCGGCGGCGGGGGCCATCCGCAATCTCGACCCCAAAGAGACGGCCTCCCGCAACGTCGAGATCCTCTTTTACGATATCAACTACATGAGCGAAGCGCCGCTCTCCTCGCAGACGGAGGCCTTCGAATTTCTCAAACGGGAGGGCTTCAAGGTCTATCCCTTCCTCCGCGTGTGCAAGACGGCGGAGGAGGTGCGCGCCGCCATCGACGAGATCGAAACGGAGCGCAAGAAGATAGACGTTCTGACCGACGGCGCGGTCGTCAAGACCAACGAGGAGGAGGTGCGCGCCGAGATGGGCTACACCGATAAATTCCCCCGCTGGGCGGTCGCCTACAAGTTCGAGGCCGAGGAGGCGGAAAGCACGGT
>CANQAZ010000086.1 GCA_947589555.1 uncultured Clostridia bacterium
CTGCCGCCGCAACCGGGTAGGGGTGGGGATACGCCCTTGATTCCCTGCCGCCGCAATCGGGGCGATTTGCTACCCGCCCCTATCCCCCCCAAAAAAATCAAATCGTACAAGGAGAACGCAACCATGACGGAATACGACAGAATGAAACTTTTTTCGCAGTTCGAAGAATATGACGAAGGCGATTTCACGCCGGAGGAAATGGAGGAATATTTTGCGTATGCGCAGGGAACGGAGCGCCCGCTTTCGCCGAAGGAGTGGAAGGAGAAGTACTTCGATTTTTATGACGACGTCAAGGAAAAGACGCGCAAGAAGCAGGATTGGTGATGCGCCCCTCTTCCTTTGAACTTCGCAATGCCGTATCGGACTTGCGCGCTCCTGCTTCGTTTATGGCGCGTGCCGCGCTTGGTATGCGAATCGTGCGCACGGGGCGGTCGCGTGCGCCTCTGTCCGCTTCCGCCGTCGCTTCCGCATTCTCCTTGTCTTACTTGTTCCTTGAAAGAGGGTCCTTCCCTGTTGCTTCGGCAACGCGCGCCTCTCGGTCCCGTGCGTCTTTGTATGCTCCCGCTGGTGCTTCCGCATTCTCCTTGTCTTACTTGTTCCTTGAAAAAGGCGTTTCGCTTTTCGTAAGATTTGGCGGGCCCGCGCTTTTCTTCGGCTCGGCCGAAAATTTCCCGCCTGCGACCCGCCGCGGATACAAGTGATTCGTTCCCCGCCCCGCGCGCTTCCCCCCGAAGGGGGGAAGCGCGCGGGGCGGGGAACGAAAAAGGTCAATTAAATCAATAAAAGCCCGAAATCAAACGTCGTTCATTTTATCGGAGTTCGAAATCACAAGCCGCACATTTCGTCGGAGTTGCAAAACCAAATGCCGTTCGTTTCGGCGGCGCTGAAAAACAAAATTCGGCCGGTTTATCGGAGCCGCGAAGCGCGAAAATGCGGACGCCGGTTTCAAAAACGGTTTTGGGATCGGTTTCAGGGGCGGGCGGGCGCGGGAGCGGCGGATTTGGCCGTTTTTCCGTCGAGAAAGACCCCGACGTTTTTCTGCCGCATTTTTGAAACGAAGGCATAGAGGGGAGAACCGAGCCCGTAGATCCAAAGCGATTGGGAGGCGAGCAGGGAGATGAAATTCCAAAAATAGGCGGCGATGGCGGTATCGAATCCTTCGGCAAAGCCGGCGAGGTACACGATGACGACGGGGATGACGACGGCGTTGAGGGCGACGGGGAAAAATCCGCCGAAGGCGACGCGGGCAAAGTGGTTTGCCGCAGAGCGGCGGCTCTCGCGGAAAATTTTGCCGACGGCGCAGGTCAGAAGGGCGGCGACGAGGGTGACGGCGGAGCCGACGAAAATATCGTACACGCCGTAGAGGGAAATGACGTTTGCCAGCATGCAGCCGATCCAAAGGGCGGGCACGGCCTCGGGATAGAAGAGGGGGAGGATGCACAGCGCTTCGGCGGGACGGAATTGCAGAATGCCGACATAACTCAAAAGCCCGAAGGAACAAGTAAGCGCAACGTACAGCGCGGCGATGATGCCGGCGCGGCAGATGCGCTTGGTGGAAAAGATGCTCTTCATGAAAAAACCTCGGTTTTTTTATTCGGAAGTGTTGGCCGAAAACCTTCCGTGCATTTTATGGTACTACAAACCTCCGCCCGCGTCAAGCGATTTCAGGAGAGAAATTTTGTCGGGCGGAAGGCGATGAGCCAAAAGAGGAGCCACAGCGCGCCGAGACCGGCAAAGGAGAGGACGGCGCGGAAAACAAAGGGATTTCCGGCGCACAAAAAGAGGAGGAGATCGAAGCCCGAAAGGGCGTAAACGGCGGCGCACAGTCCGCAAAAAATGAGGACGCCGCAGAAAAACCACGTCGTGTATTTCATGCGGGCAGTATGCGCAATGCTACGAAATATTTTCCAGCACGAGTTTTTGGAAGGAGACGGGCTCCACAAAATCGCGGGGGAGAAAGACGACGTGGCGGAACTTGGCGTAATTCATGATGTGCGGCTTCAAAAGCACGGGGGTGGGCACATCGAGTTCGCCGCAGATCTCGGAAAGATAGCGGAAAAAGGAAGAGTAGGCGAATTTCTCCCCGCTCTCGTAAGTCGTCTGTTTTGCGATGCGGTCCTCCGCATACACTTTGGCCCAGATACGGAACATACGCCCATTATACAGGAAAGCGGCGGGAAATGCAAACGCTTGCGCAAAAAAATCCCCGCCGCAAAAAAACAAACAAAAAAAGGGCGCCCGATCGGTACGACCCGACAACCTTTACGCAAGAGGAGGGCAAGGAAGGAGGCGAGGGCGTGGGCAGGGAAAGGGCGAAAATAAAAAAAGAAACGACGTAGGTTCTGCCTACGCCAAAAGAAAAAAGAAGCCTTTTTTACTTTAAGCATTTATATTATATGCAATCCTACGACCTTTGTCAAGAGGTTTGGGAAAAAAGCAAAGAAAAAGCGGGGGAAGAGGGGCAAGAAAGGCCATCCCCATCCGTCACGGCGGGGCCGTGCCACCCCTTGCGGTAAAAGGCTCCACAATCATGGGTCGCCTTTTCCCGAAAGCCACAAGGAAGGCTCCCCTTCCAACGGAAGGGGAGGGCTTGGAAGAGGCGGAAGGGTAGGACTGGGAGCGGCGAGGAAGAGGGCAAGTTGGCGGCGAATGCGCGAGGAAGGTTTGGGATGGACTTCGTTATTCGGGATTCTTCGACCGTCGCCCGAGTGTAGAGCACTCGGGCGACGGCTCAGAATGACGCGGAGGAAGGGGAGGGCTTGGGGGCGGCGAGAAGGGGGAGGACTTGGGAGGGGCGGAAGGGGAGGGCAAGGAAGGAGAGAGAAAGGCGGGGGAAGAGGGGAAAGAGGGGACAACAAGAGGGAAAAACAATGGGAAAAGAAAGGAAAAAACGGTGGGAGGGGGCGATTGGGCTTGACATCCGCCGAAAAATGGGATATAATAGGCACAAGAAACGGACGTTGCCGTGATTTCCCGTGGGAAATCACGGTCGTCTTTATTAAATTCGCCGCGGAAGCGGCAAGGAAGGTAGATTATGGCAGAGCAATTTATCATGACGCAGGAAGGATATGACGAGGCCGTGAAAAAACTCGACTATCTGACCAAAGTCAAACGCGCGGAGATCGTGGAGCGCATCGCCGAAGCGCGCAGTCACGGCGACCTCTCCGAAAACGCCGAATACGACGCGGCGCGCAACGAACAGGCGGCCAACGAGAGCGAGATCATCGACCTCGAATTCCGCATCAAAAACGCCTACATCCCGTCCAAAGAAAATGTGGACGTTACGGCCGTGCACCTCGGCTCGGTGGTCACCGTGTACGACGCCGAAATGGGCGAAGAACAGACCTATACCATCAAGGGCTCCACCGAGGTGAACATTTTGAAGGGCATCATCTCGGGCGAATCCCCCGTGGGCAAGGCCCTCGTCGGGCACAGAAAGGGGGACACCGTCAACGTGCCCACCCCCGACGGCGGCTCCTACCAACTCAAAATCATAGACGTCAGATGAGGAGCAAATGGACGAGATCAGAGACAGCGAGCGGGACCTTTCCGAACAGGCGGTGATCCGCCGCGAAAAACTTGCAAAACTCGCCGCGGAGGGGAAGGACCCCTACCGCAAGACCAAATTTCCCGTCACCGCCCGCTCGGGCGAAGTGAAGGCGCGGTTTGACGCCCTCGAAGGCAAGGAAGTGTGCGTGGCGGGGCGCATGATGTCCCGCCGCATCATGGGCAAGGCCTCCTTTTCCCACCTCGCCGACCGCGAAGGGCAGATCCAGATTTACGTCACCCGCCAGGACGTGGGCGAAGAGGAGTATGCCTCCTACAAAAAGGACTACGACGTGGGCGATATCGTGGGCGTGAAGGGGTTTGTGTTCAAGACGCAGACGGGGGAGGTCACTGTGCATGCGACCTCCATCGAGATGCTCTCCAAAGCCCTGCTTCCCTTGCCCGAGAAGTACAACGGCCTGCAAAACATGGATATGAAGTACCGCCTCCGCCACCTCGACCTCATCATGAACGAGGAGGTGCGGCAGACCTTTTATAAGCGCGCGAAGGTGGTTTCGGGCATCCGCGAATTTTTGGACGCGCGGGGCTTCTACGAGGCCGAGACCCCCATTTTGCTCCCCCTCGAAATCGGCGCGGACGCCCGCCCCTTCAAGACCCACCACAACGCCCTCGACCTCGATATGTATTTGCGCATCGAGACAGAACTGTATTTGAAACGGCTCATCGTGGGGGGCTTCGAACGGGTGTACGAGATGGGGCGCATCTTCCGCAACGAGGGCATGGACCAGAAGCACAACCCCGAGTTCACCACCGTGGAAATTTACGAGGCCTACGCCGACTTCCGCGCCATGATGGACCTTGTGGAGGAACTCTACCGCTTTGTGGCCGAGCGCGCCTGCGGGACGACGAAAATCAACTATCAGGGCACCGAACTCGACTTCGGGCATTGGGAAAAACTCACCATGACGGAGGCGGTGAAGAAGTATTCGGGGGTGGACTTCGCCCTCGTTGCCTCCGACGAAGAGGCGCAGAGACTCGCCGCCGAAAAGGGGGTGGAGGTGGAGAAGGACAAGACGACGAAGGGGCACATCCTCGCCGCCTTCTTCGACGCCTTCGTGGAGGACAAACTCATCCAGCCCACCTTCATCTACGACTACCCCGTGGAGATCTCCCCCCTCGCCAAGCGCAAGCCCGACGACCCGACGATGACGGAGCGATTTGAGTACTTTATGCTCGGCATGGAGATGGGCAACGCCTTTTCCGAACTCAACGACCCCATCGACCAGCGGGCGCGCATGGAGGCGCAGGCCGCCAAAAAACGGGCGCAGGGAGCCAACGCCGAGGTGGACGAGGACTTCCTCAACGCCCTCGAATACGGCATGCCGCCCACGGGAGGACTGGGGCTCGGGGTGGACCGCCTTGTGATGCTCCTCACCGACAGCCCGAGCATCCGCGACGTGCTGTTGTTCCCCACCATGAAGCCCAAAAAGTGAGAACGGGGTGGGATTTTACCCCACGCCCGATGAGAAAGACCCCGACGGGGGCGGAGCAAGGCGCTCCGCCGAGAAGGAGAAAGAGTGGACGCGAGAGTCACAAAACAGCGGCTC
>CANQAZ010000087.1 GCA_947589555.1 uncultured Clostridia bacterium
GAGCCTTCCTTGTGGCTTTCGGGAAAAGGCGACCTTATGATATGCGGAGCCTTTTCCCGCAATGGGTGTCCCGTAGGGACGGGTGGGGATGGCCCCAAAATTTTTTCAAAAAACCTTGTCATATAAATGCGAATCTTAAATTTTTTCATGTTACCATTACATTGTAAGAGGTGAGTAGATGACAACGCAGAGCCCGCGGCAAGTGAAAAACGCTCCCCGATGCGCCAAGCGCGGCAACCGCGCAAGCGGCTGTTGCGCGCGGCGCAACGGGGAGCGTTAATAAGGAAAAAATTTTTTTCAAACGCTTGCAATTTAAGCAGGAAAGGGCTAATGTATTTCGTCTCATACACATCGGAACGATCAAGAGGTTTCGACGTTCTTTCAATTTGCCGCGAAGGGTCATTTTCAAGAATAACAATTTTCGTCGTTCTATGATGTACCGGACAAGCGAGTAAACGCTTTTTCTCATCTTGTCCCACGACGACACAAGCACGAAGTTTTGAGACTTTATTTCCAAAATGCTTATCGTCCGTAACAATCAAAGTCGGTTCTTTGTAGGACTGTGCATCAATTCCGAACAAGGGCGGAACTTATCGCACGAACAATTTTCCGCTTCTTCTTTGTTAATAATGTCGATCATTTGCGCCCCCAACTCCGCAAACGTCATTTTCGTTTTCTCCTTTGCGTAATGCCGCCGCCGTTTTCATAAAAAATCGGTATCGGGCTATTTTTGGGGAAGTTCGATACCATTGTAAAACTTTACGAAAGGAATTTTTTCGGGAGCGGTTGACGGAAATCGTTTGACAACGGCGGAAAAATTTTTTATAATGGTCGGGTAAAGGCATGGAAGCGGAAGAGACGCGCCCAAACCCTTCCCCAAGAGAGGAAAATCCGCAGGCTGAAAGGTTTTCCGGGAAGTGGGTGCGGTATTCCCCCGCGAGCCGCCCGCCGAACAGAACTTCAAGCGGAGCCGTATCCCGCGTTAAGGGGCAACGAGGCGCGCCGTAAGGCGGGCAAAGATAGGTGGTACCGCGTAATTTTACGCCCTATGCAACAACGGCATGGGGCTTTATTTTTCGGAGGAGTTATGGATACCGAACAAAAAGATTTCGAACAGGAAGCGCTCGTCCGCGAAGCCGAGGAAGCCGCGCTCCGCGCCGAGGACAGCCGCGCCCTCTACGAGGTCAAACTGCAATACCTCGGCAAGACGGGCAAGGTCACCGCGCTCATGAAGCGCATGAAGGACCTCGCGCAGGAACTCCGCCCCGCCTTCGGCAAACAGGTGAACGCCCTGCGCGAAAAACTCGAAGGCTTGTTCGATGGCCTCGAAGCCCGCGTCAGGGAGCGGGAAATGGCGAAAAAACTCGCGTCCGAGAGCGTGGACGTCACCATGCCCGGCCGCCGCAGAGAGCGCGGCGCCCTCCACCCCGTGACCATCGTGAAAAACCGCCTCATCGATATTTTTGCGGGAATGGGGTTCGAAATTTTCGAGGGACCCGAGATCGAGACCGACTATTACAACTTTACGGCCCTCAATACGCCCGCCGACCACCCCGCGCGCGACATGCAGGATACCTTTTACGTATCCGATAACCTCCTGCTGCGCACCCAGACGAGCGCGGGGCAGATCCGCCTCATGGAAAGGAAAAAGCCGCCCATCAAGATGCTCTCCCCGGGACGGGTGTTCCGCTCCGACGACGACGCGACCCATTCCCCCATGTTCCACCAGATGGAGGGGCTCGTTGTGGATCGGGGCATCACGCTGTGCGATCTGCAAGGCATGCTCGACGAATTTGTGAAGGCGATGTTCTCCGAGACCTCCAAGACCCGCCTCCGCCCCTCCTACTTCCCCTTCACCGAGCCCTCCGTGGAGGTGGACGTGAGTTGCCACGTCTGCGGCGGCAAGGGGTGCCCCCTCTGCAAGGGCACGGGGTGGATCGAGGTGCTGGGCGCGGGCGTCGTCAACCGCCGCGTCCTGCAAAACTGCGGCGTGGACCCCGATGTGTACTCCGGCTTTGCCTTCGGCATGGGCATCGAACGCATCGCCATGCTCAAATACGGCATCAACAACATCAAACTGCTGACCGAAAACGACGTGCGCTTTCTCGCACAATTCAAGGATTGAGGAGGGAGAACGATGAAAGTACCTTTTTCTTGGCTCAAAGAGTTTGTGGACATCGATATTTCCGCCGAAGAATTGCAGGAAAAACTCTTCTCCTGCGGCTTTGAGGTGGAGGAACTCCTCTTCCTCGGCAAGGACGTGACGGGCGTCGCCGTCGGGCGCATCGAACGCTGTGAAAAGCACCCCGATGCGGACAGGCTCACCGTGTGCCGCGTGGACTGCGGCAAATTCGGCGTCAAGCAGATCGTGACCGCCGCGACCAACGTGTTTGCGGGCGCAAAGGTGCCCGTCGCCCTCGACGGGGCCACCGTCCTCCACGAGGGGGGCGTGCAAAAGATCAAGACGGGAAAACTGCGCGGCGTCCTCTCCGAAGGCATGTTCTGCTCGGGCGAGGAACTGGGCATCGGCGACGATTTTTATGAGGGCGCGGGCGTGAACGGCATCCTCATTTTGGACGAAAATGCGGAAACGGGGGCGGATATCCGACCCATCGTGGGCATCGACGACTACATCTTCGACATCGCCGTGACCGCCAACCGCCCCGACTGCATGAGCGTTTACGGCATCGCCCGCGAGGTGGCCGCCGTGCTCAAAAAGCCGCTGAAAGCGCTCGAAACCGACTATAAAGAGGTGCACGCCGAGACCTGTATCTCCGTCGAGGTCAAAGAGCCCGCCCTCTGCCCCCGCTACATCGGGCACTACGTGAAGGACGTGACCGTGGCGCCCTCCCCGCAGTGGATGAGAAGGCGGCTCGCCCTTCTCGGCATCCGCTCCATCTCCAACATCGTGGACATTACCAACTACGTCCTCCTCGAAATCGGCCAGCCCATGCACGCCTTCGACCGCCGCTACCTGCGCGGAGACGGGATCGTGGTGCGGCGCGCCGCCGCGGGGGAGAAGATCGTCACCCTCGACGAAAAGGAGTTTGCCCTCACCCCCGATAACCTCCTCATCTGCGATAAGGAGCGCCCCGTCGCCCTCGCGGGCGTGATGGGGGGGCTCAACAGCGAGATGAAGGCCGAGACGACGGAAGTGTTCTTCGAGGCGGCGAGTTTTGCCCGCGACAGCGTGCGCAAGACCTCCCGCGCCCTCGGACAGCGCTCCGATTCCTCCGCCCGCTTCGAGAAGGGGGTGGACCCCCTTTGGAGCCCCGAACAGGGCATGGCGCGCGCCCTGCACCTTGTGGAACAACTCGGTTGCGGCACCGTGACGGACTGCCGCGCGGACGTTTCGAACGCGCCCGCGGAGACCAAGACCGTTACGGCCTCCTACGCCGCCATCGACGGCGTGCTGGGCATCGAAGTGCCGCATGCGGAGGTGAACGGCATTTTGGAGCGCCTCGGCTTTTTGAAAACGGAGGAAAAACTTCTCGACGGGATCGGCGGGGGATTTACGGTGACCGTGCCCGACTGGCGCAGTGACGTGGAGGGGGCGGCCGACCTCGCCGAAGAGGTCATCCGCATGTACGGCTACGGGCACATCGCGCCCACCTTCCTGAAAACGGCCTCCGTGACCCGCGGCGGCCTTACCCCTCAGCAGAAGCAGGAACTCAAATTCAAGCAAACGCTGTCGGATAACGGCTATTTTGAGGCCTGCAATTACTCCTTTTATTCCCCCAAAGATTTCGACCTTTTGCGCCTGCCCGCGGACGCCCCCGAGCGCCGCGCCGTGGCCATTCTCAACCCCATCAGCGAGGACCTTTCCGTCATGCGGACCATCCTCGCCCCCTCGATGATCGCGAACGTGGTGCGCAACGTGAGGCGGGGAAACGAGAGCGGGAGGCTGTTCGAACTGGCCAATGTGTACCTCGCCTCTGCCCTGCCCCCCGCGGAGCAGCCCGAGGAGCGCAAACACGCCGTGCTCGCGCTGTGGGGCGAAGGGGACTTTTTCGACCTCAAAGGGGGCGTGGAGGGGATCGCGGAGGCCTTTGACCTCGGCCTCGCCTTTGTGCGCGGCGAACGCCCCTTCCTCCACCCCGGCGCGGCCGCAAATATCATGATGGGGGCGGAAATCGTGGGCTGGATCGGGGAATTGCACCCCGCGATCGCCGCCGAACTCGCCCTCGACAGGAAGGTGTTCCTCGCCGAACTCGACTACGACGCCCTCGCCCCCCGTTTCGCGGCGGACATCCGCTACGCCGGCCTGCCCAAGTTCCCCGGAGCGATGCGCGACCTCGCCGTCGTCGTCGGGGAAGAGGTGACTTGCGCCGAGGCGGAACGGTGCATTTTGCGCGCCTGCAAGGGGGTGAAAAAGGTTGAACTCTTCGACGTGTACCGCGACGCGCGCATCGGCGCGGGCAAAAAGAGCATGGCCTTCCGCCTCACCTTCGCCGCGCCCGAGGATAAACCCCTCTCCCCCGAGACCCTCGACGGCTGGTTCCGTAAGATCGTCACGGCGCTGGGGCGCGACCTCGGCGGCGAATTGCGCTGAGAGACGCAGAGAGCGGGAAGGGCCAAAGGGGCAGAGAGCGGGAAAGGCCCCGGGAAGGGGTCCGCGGATATTATAAGACGAGAAAAAGGCAGGGCGCGGCCCTGTCTTTTTTTGCGCCGCGAAGGGCCGAAGATGGACGGAAAGAGGGAGCGAAAGGAGGGCTTTGGGAGGGCCGAAAGGAGGGGGCGGGAAGGGGGGAAGAGGAGAAATATACATATTTTTTTGGGGTTGCATTGTTGCATAAATCGATGTATAAATA
>CANQAZ010000088.1 GCA_947589555.1 uncultured Clostridia bacterium
CGAGTTGGGTGGAAACTTCCACGATGCGCCCCTTCATGGCGTCGGAGAGGTGGTACGGCGGGTACACCGCGATGGAGTCCCCCGAGTGCACGCCCGCGCGTTCAATATGTTGCATAATGCCGGGGATAAGCACATCCGTACCGTCGGAAATGGCGTCCACTTCGAGTTCCGAGCCCATCAAATACTTGTCGCAGAGCACGGGATTTTCAATGTGCTGGGCCAGGATGACGTCCATATACCGGGAAATGTCGTTCTCGGTGAAGGCGATGGTCATATTCTGTCCGCCGATGACGTACGAGGGGCGCAGAAGCACGGGATAGCCGAGGGTCTCGGCGGCACGGATCGCCTCCTCCTTCGTCATGACGGTGAGCCCCTTCGGGCGGGCGATGCCGAAGCGTTCGAGAAGTTCGTCGAAGCGCTCCCTGTCCTCCGCCATATCCACGCTGTCGGCGCTCGTGCCCAAAATACGCACGCCGCTCTTTGCAAGGTAGGCGCACAGTTTGATGGCGGTCTGTCCGCCGAAGGTGATGACGACGCCGTACGGCTTTTCCACGTCGATGACGTTCTGGACGTCCTCGGGAGTGAGCGATTCGAAGTACAGCCTGTCCGCCGTATCGAAGTCGGTGGAGACCGTCTCGGGATTGTTGTTGATGATGACGACCTCGTAGCCGAGGCGCTTCAACGCCCACACGCAGTGGACGGAAGAATAGTCGAATTCGATGCCCTGCCCGATGCGGATGGGCCCCGAGCCGATGACGATGACCCGCTTTTTCTCGCTCTTCTTCACAAAGGGTTTGGCCTCGTCGTGTCCGGGATCGTCGTACGTCGAGTAGAAATACGGCGTCTGCGCGGCAAATTCGGCGGCGCAGGTATCCACCATTTTGAAACAGGCCCTGCGGCGGGCGGGCAACTTCTGCCCCGAAATGCGGGCGAGCGCACGGTCGGGATAGCCCAGCCGCTTGCCCTCCTCGTATTCGGCGCGGGTCAGTTTTTTGCCCGCGATCGAGCGTTCATATTCGATGAGGTTGACAAATTTCCACAAAAACCACTCGTCGATCTTCGTCACGGCGTAGATCTCATCCACCGTAACGCCCGCTTTCAGGGCGGCAAACACGGCGAACAGCCTCTCGTCCGTCTGTTTTCCGATCTCCGTGCGCAATTCGTTCGCGGTCATTTTTTCGAATTTCGGGTGGTTCAGGGTGTCGAGAGAGATCTCCGCGCCGCGCACCGCCTTCATGACGGCCTGTTCGAAGGAGGTGCCGATCGCCATGACCTCCCCCGTCGCCTTCATGCGGGAGCCCAAATCGCGCTTCGCATAGAGGAATTTATCGAAGGGCCACTTGGGGAGTTTGACCACGACATAGTCGATGGTCGGCTCGAAGCATGCGTAGGTCTTGCCCGTGACGTCGTTCTTGATCTCGTCGAGGGTATAGCCGAGGGCGATCTTGGAAGCCACTTTGGCGATGGGATAGCCCGTCGCTTTGGAGGCGAGCGCCGAGGAGCGCGACACGCGGGGATTGACCTCGATAACGGCATATTCGAAACTGTCGGGATAGAGGGCGAACTGGCAGTTGCACCCCCCCTCGATGCCGAGTTCGGTGATGATGTTGAGGGAGGCCGTGCGGAGCATCTGGTACTCCTTGTCGGAGAGGGTCACGGCGGGCGCGATGACGACGGAATCCCCCGTGTGCACGCCGACGGGATCGACGTTCTCCATCGAGCAGACGGTGATGACGTTGCCCGCGCCGTCGCGCAGAACTTCGAACTCGATCTCCTTCCAGCCGCCGATGAATTTTTCGATGAGCACCTGCGTGATGGGCGAGAGCATGAGCCCGTTGTGGGCGATGAGGCGAAGATCCTCCTCGCTCCTCGCAACGCCGCCGCCCGCGCCGCCGAGGGTAAAGGCGGGCCGCACGATGACGGGATAGCCGAGTTTTTCGGCGATCGCCACGCATTCGTCCACGGTGTAGGCGATATCGGAGGGCACGACGGGCTGGCCGATCTTCTTCATCGTCTCTTTGAAGAGTTCCCGGTCCTCCGCCCTGTCGATGGCGTCGAGTTTGGTGCCGATGAGTTTGACTCCCCACTCGTCCAAAAATCCGCTCTTGGCGAGTTTGCAACCCATCGTGAGCCCCGTCTGCCCGCCGAGGGAGGCGAGCAGGGAATCGGGCCGCTCTTTGATGATGATGCGCTTCAACGAATCCTCGGTGAGCGGTTCGAGGTAAATTTCATCCGCAAGCATGCTGTCGGTCATGATGGTCGCGGGGTTGGAGTTACACAATACGACGTCGCACCCCTCGCTCTTCAACACGCGGCAGGCCTGCGTTCCGGCGTAATCGAATTCCGCGGCCTGCCCGATGACGATGGGACCGGAGCCGATCACGAGCACTTTTTTGATATCGCTTCTCTTCGGCATCTTATTTCCCCTCCTTCATGCGGGCGATAAAGGCGTCGAACAAATAGCCCGCGTCGTGCGGGCCGCCGCAGGCCTCGGGGTGAAACTGCACGGTGAAGGCTCTGCATGCGGGGTATTCCATGCCCTCGCAGGTGCCGTCGTTGACGTTCACATAAGAGAGCGTCCCGCCGGGCACGGAATCGGCCACGACTTCATAGCCGTGGTTTTGGGAGGTGATGAACATCCTTCCCGTTTTGAGTTCCTTCACGGGCTGGTTCGCGCCGCGGTGCCCATATTTCATCTTGCGGGTCTGTCCGCCCATCGCAAGGGCGAAGAGTTGGTGCCCGAGGCAGATGCCCAAAATGGGCGCTTTGCCCGCAAGTTTTTTGATCTCTGCGATGATCTCCACGTTTTCGGCGGGATCTCCGGGGCCGTTCGTCAGCATGATGCCGTCGGGGCGGAGCGCCATCGTCTGTTCCGCGGTAAAGTCCGCGGGCACGACGGTCACGCGGCACCCGCGGGCGACGAGTTCGCGCTCGATGTTTCTCTTGGCGCCGAAATCGTACAAAACGACGTGCAGAGCCCCGTCCCCGAAGGTCTCTATTTTGCCCGACGTCACGCTCAGTACGGCATTTTCCACGCGGTAAGCGTTCAAACGGTCAAAATCGGTAAAGGGCGCAAAGGTGACGGCGGCGTTCATGACGCCCGCCTCCCGCACCGTCTTGGTGAGTTCGCGGGTATCCACGCCGTACACGGCGGGAATGCCCTGCTCTTTCAAAAAGTCCTCCAATCTCCCTTCGCTGCGGAAGTTGGAGGGTCCGTCGCACTTTTCGCGCACGATATAGGCCGTGACGAAACTCTTTGCGCTCTCGAAGTCGGCGGGGATCACGCCGTAATTTCCGATGAGGGGAAAGGTCTGGGTGACGATCTGCCCGTAGTAACTGGGGTCGGTGAGCGTTTCGAGGTAGCCCGTCATGCCCGTGGTAAACACGAGTTCGCCGACAACCTCTTTCTCCGCGCCGAACGAATATCCCTGAAAGACCTTTCCGTTTTGAAGCGTAACGTAAACTTTTTTCCTCATGGCGGCCTCTTTTGGTCAGATTATTTGAGCAATTTTACGAGCACGGCTTTTTGGGCGTGAAGCCTGTTTTCCGCCTCGTCGAAAATTTCCTTTGCGTGCGTCTCAAAGACGTCCGCCGTGATCTCCTCCCCGCGGTGAGCGGGCAGACAGTGCAAAACCATCGCGTCGGGCTTTGCCGCCGCCATCACCTTTTCGTCCACGCAGAAGCCCGCAAACGCCTTTTCGCGCTTTGCCTTTTCTCCTTCCTGCCCCATCGAGGCCCACACGTCGGTATAGATGACGTCGGCGTCCTTTGCGGCCGCAACGGGATCGTCCGTCATCGCAAAGTCCCCCTCCACCTTCGCCCATTCGGTGAGCGCCCCGTCGGGCTCGTAGCCTTCGGGACAGGCGATGGAAAATTTCATGCCCGTCTTGACGGCGCCGACCATGAGGGAGTTCGCCATGTTGTTGCCGTCGCCGATAAAGCACAGTTTGAGCCCCTTGAAGCCCCCTTTGTACTCGCGGATGGTCATGAGATCGGCGAGCACCTGGCAGGGATGGCAATAATCGGTGAGCCCGTTGATGATGGGAATGGAGCCGTACCTTGCAAGGTCCTCCACCTCCTGTTGGGCGAAGGTGCGGATCATGATGCCGTCCAGATAGCGCGATAAAACGCGCGCGGTGTCCTCCACGGGCTCGCCGCGGCCGATCTGCAAGTCGCGGTCGGAGAGGAAGAGGCCGTATCCGCCGAGTTCGTACATTCCCACCTCGAAGGAGACGCGGGTGCGCGTCGAGGACTTTTGGAAGATCATGCCCAATTTTTTCCCTTTGAGGTAGGGCGTAAACACGCCGTGCTGACGCTCATATTTGAGTTGGTCGGCAAGGTTGAGGATGGAAAGGATCTCTTCGCGCGAAAGATCGGCGAGTTTCAATAAATGTTTCATTCAAGTACCTCTTTGAGGATCTCAATACCCCGATCCATTTCTTTTTTGGTGATGGCAAGCGGCGGCAAAAGGCGCACCACGTCGTGCGCGGTCAATACGAGAAGCCCCTTTCCGAGGCATTCCCGCGCGACTTGCTTGGCCGGTTTCTCCGTGCGGATGCCGACCATGAGTCCCATGCCGGTCACCTCTTTCACGCCGCCGCACCGTCCGAGCGCGCCGCGCAGATAGGCGGCCTTTTCCGCCGTTTCGCGCAAAAAGCCGTCCGTGAGGCGGGAGACGATCTCGATTGCCCCCGCGCAGGCGACGGGGTTTCCCCCGAACGTCGAGCCGTGATCCCCAGGCCCGAGCACG
>CANQAZ010000089.1 GCA_947589555.1 uncultured Clostridia bacterium
GCTTCATCATGATTGTTTGGCGACGATCGGAGTTTGCGTTTTGTAGCGCGTCGGCTTCGGTCGGCGCACTTTTTTACTTTGGAGGAGGAAAACATGTTCAGAGAGTACCACGACACCCGTATTAAGAGAAATTTGAAAATTGTAAAAACGCTGTCTTTGATTGCGCTTATTTTATGGGGCATTTGCACATTTACATATCTATTTTGGAAATGGTATTTGTATGAGGAGATGATCTCACATCCTCGGAATCTCACGCTGTCTTATATCTGTAATTTTTGGGGTGGCGAGGAGTTTTGGATAAAAATTTTAGATCCAAATCAAAAGGAAAGTTTCTCGAATGAGATTATTTGGGATTTTCTCTACTGTGAAGTGTATTTCTTTCTTGCATTCATTACATTTGATTTTTCAAAAAAATTTGCACAAAAGCCACTTGTATGGAGGACGATGTTAAAAGACCAAGTTCGTTTTGCGTCAAATCAGGAATCGAAAGAAAGTTATAAAGAATCAAGTCAAAATAATGATGTTACGCGTACTATGCCTTACACCATTATCAATTTTATCCCCGTTGCCGTGGGCGTAATGTTGATTCTTTCGGTCATTATTGCAGCCATAGCAGGAACATACGAAGATATTGCCGATGGCGTAAGGTCGGTTTCTTATCATCTCGGCATTATGCTTCTCTCCCATATCTTCCTCATAATTTCGAGCGGCTTTCTTATTCAAAACTGTGTTCTCATCAAACGGGAATGGAAAACAAATCCGCCGCCGTTTTTGCTCAAAGAACAGAAACGAGCGGCAGAACAAGCACAAAAGCAAAAAGCCGAACAGGATATTGCCACTTGTAAGGCGTTGCTCGAAGAGTGCGGCATGCAATTTTTCATCGAGTACTACCCGCAACTCAAACGCCTTCCCATTTCCGATATCAACGTATCCGACCACTATTTTCCCGAGCGGCAGGTGCGCCTCACCGCCGCGAAAAAAATTGTCGATTTGGGGCTGACAGAGTGCGCATTGCGCTATATCATCGAGACCTTCGGCGACATTTTCCCGGAAGAAATCATCGAGCGGGCAAAAAACCTATTGAACGAAATAGAAAATAAAAAAGGAGAAATAAAATGAAAACGATCAAAGCGGGCGAAGTGATTTACGCCAAAACCAATGCGGAACTTTTGAATACCTTGCTCGGCAAGCGCTATAAGGCTTGGATGAAAGCGGGCTATCCTTTGCGCTTCGGCGAAATGCTCTGGATGCCGAGATTGGACGGCAAAGTCCGTGCGGGCTGGAGAAATACGATGCAAAACGGGCAAATTATCGAGGAGTATGTGGGTGGCCAACCTTATCCGAGCAATATTTACGACGGACTCAACATAAAACGGAGGGCGGTATTTGAAAAGAGAGATCGGGGCGGATATTTCGTCTTTCGCGGCGTTTTTGAACTTGAATCGGACCTCACCCTCCTGCGCCGCGTCTTGGGGTTGGTTTCCGACCAAATCACTTTATAGAATCGGCAGTATTTTCGCAAATCGATAAGGGAGGCAACCGCCTCCCTTCCTTCATTTCCCCCTATTCGGCGGGGGATTTTTTGTTTTTTTCGCGTTCGCGCATTTCGGCGAAGAAGGAGGTGAGAACTTCCGAGCACTCCTTTTCCATGACGCCGCCAACGACTTCCACGGTGTGGTTGAGGAGATTTGCGCTTGCAAGTTCAAGCGTGAGGCTTCTCCCCTTTTGCTCGTACGCGCCGAAGTAGACGCGCTCGATTCGGGCGTTCAGGATCGCCCCCATGCACATCGGGCAGGGCTCCAACGTCACGTAAATTTCGGCGTCGGGGAGCCGCCACGAGCCGCACTTTTTGCACGCTCTGTCAATGGCGCGCATCTCGGCGTGCGCCGTTGCCATTTGCAGTTTGGTGCGCAAATTGTAACCGCGGCCGATGATTTTTCCCTCCGAAACGACCACCGCGCCGATGGGGACCTCCCCCGCCGCCTTTGCCTTTTTTGCAAGGCGCAATGCCTCGCGCATGAATTTTTCTTCCATGTTCTACCCATAAGCCCGCGAAAGTGCCGCGAGCGCGTCCAAATTTTTACCGATGAGGTCGGGAAGCGCCGAAAGTCCCAGCGGGTGTTTGAAGTCATCCCGCCCCGCTTCCACCGTGAAGGCGGGAATTTTCAGCGTCCGAATGCACCAATCTTTGTAGCCGCCGACAGAGCCCTTCGCCTCTTTGAGGGGGTAGCCCGTCGCCGCGGAGAGCGCGAGGGCGAGTTTTTTATCCCGTGCGGCGCGGAATACGGGCTGGCGAAACCGCCAATAGATCTCCTCCCCCTTCGTGTGCCAACTCACCGTGTACTGCGGCATAATTTCCAGCGTAAAATCGCGGAGCGCGCGCGTTTCGGGCTCGGAAAAGGGCCTCTCGCCCACAAAATTTGCGGGAGCGGGTGCAAACACGTTCTGTTTGCCCATGCCCCAGCAGGCGTCGAAATTGACGTTGAGATCGACGGCGTTTATATTGGCCTTCCAAAGGGAGAAGTCCTCCCCGCCGTTTGCATTCCGCAAAAAATTGCGCCGCGCGGCGTCCTTGACGCTTGAAAGCCCCGCTATGGTGAGAAGCGCGCCGTCGGGATCGGTGAGCGGCAATAGCCACACGCTCCCCTTTACGCCGCCCCGCCGCGCGTGTTCGAGCCCTAAAAGAGCCGTGATCCACTCGCGCGCATGTATGGCGTACTGCGCAATGCCGCACGGCTTGCCCGAGCCGATCTTGATTGCATACAGATTTCTGCCGTCCGCGCTCTTGCCGATGACCCGCTTTTCGCCGCGGTAGCCCCCGAAAAAGGCGGAAACTTCCTCATAAATATCCACCTTTTATTGTATGCGGGCGGCAAAAAAGGGGCTATTTGTGGTATTCCGCGCCCGCGCCTATCATAAAGGCGCGGTAGAGTTGCTCCAAAAAAATGACGCGCATGAGTTGGTGCGGAAAAGTGAGGTCGGAAAAGGACAACCGCTCGTCCGCCGCCGCCTTGACGCTTTCATCGAGCCCGCACGAGGAGCCGATGACGAAGGTCAACTCCCTGCCCGCGTCCGTCAGCCGTTTGAGGGAGCCCGCAAAGCCTTCGGAGGTGCACTTCCTCCCCTCGACGGCGAGCGCGACGGTGTACCCGCGGCAGGCGCGCAAAATTTCTTCCGCCTCCTCCCGGGGGCCCTTCTTTTCGGGCAATTCGCAAATTTCAAGCGCGCAAAAACGGGAAAGCCGTTTTTGGTACTCGGCTACGGCCTCCCGCCAATAGTTTTCCTTCAATTTTCCCACGCAGACGAGGCGTATTTTTATCATACCATCCTCTCGATGAAGAGCGTCAGCCACTCCAAAGCGCAGACGGCGATACCGAAGGACGCCATCAAAAAGAATTTTTTGCCGTCGGGGGCCTTTCCGCGGACGTTCTTCTTCCGCTCGAAGAGGATGAGGAAGAGCGCCGCGCCCGCAAGGCAGACGGCCGACAAAATGATGAGCGCGAGATAGGCGGCATGCGGCAGGGCCGTAAAATTGCCGTATCCGCACGATGTGAGCACGAGGATGAGCGCATTATTGGCAAAATGGGCGACGATCGTGGGCAACGCACTGCCCGCGCGGAGGGCGACGAGCGCAAAACAGACGCCGCAGACGAATTGATAGACGGTCTGTTCGGGATTGGTGTGGAAGAGGGAGAAGAGCGCGCCCGAAACGAGCGCGATGCACCACGTCCCCCAGCCGCTCCGTTGCATCCGCCCCACCAGAATGCCGCGGAACAAGGTCTCCTCGAAGAGAGCGGGCAACACCGCGATGACGAGGAGGGCGGGCAAAAGATTCCACCCGCCGAGGGTGGGAAGCATATCCGCTTCGTTCGTGCGCGTGTAGCCGATGAGTTCCAAGAGGTGCACAAAATATTCGTTGAGTTCCGAAAGGGAGAAGAGCACGCCGAATTGCAAAACCAGCGCGACGACAAACCAGTACCACTTGCACGGTGCGTAGATCTCGCGCGGCGGGACCTTCGTCTTGCGGAAGAAAAAGACGGAAACGCCCGCGATGCAGACGGGCGGCACGAGAAAGGAAAAATATTTGTACCAATCGCTGTTTGCGACTCCCTCCCCCGCCGCGAGCGAAAGAACGAGCATGAAAATGAGGGAAACGAGCACGGGAATGATGGCGGCAAGCGAAAAACTTGCGCCCGCCATCGAAAGCGCACGCGTATTCAGTTGGCGCTCGGAATACTCTTCGTTGTTTTGCATACCGCCATTATACAGGAATTTTGCGGAAACTTCAAATAAAAACTTTGCTTTTCGTAAAATTTGTTTTATAATAAAGGCATGAGAACTCTTTCGACCCGAGAAATTTCCGATTGCGTGTACCGCCTCGCGCGGAAAGCGGGACTTACGCTGACAAGCAGTTGCCGCTCGGCCCTGCAAAATGCCGAAAAAACCGAGGCGGGCGCGGCAAAATTCGCCCTCTCTGCCGTCCTCGAAAACGAAAAAATTGCTCAGCGCGAACAAATGCCCGTCTGCCAGGATACCGGCATGAGCGTCGTGATGATGGAACTCGGGCAGGACGTCCGCCTCACGGGCGCGCCCTTGCAAGAGGCCGTGGACGACGGCGTCCGCCGCGCCTACCGGGACGGAAACTTCCGCAAGAGCATCTGCGACCCCCTCACCCGCGCCAACACGGGCGACAACACCCCCGCCC
>CANQAZ010000090.1 GCA_947589555.1 uncultured Clostridia bacterium
CCTTCGGGGGGACGTCCGTCATCGGCTTCAAGAGTTGCGATCAGGGGCGGGAACGCTTTCAGGGGAGTTCCCTCGATTTCGTGTGGTTTGACGAGGAGCCCCCGCAGGATATCTATGAGGAATGCGTCATGCGCATCGCCGACCGCAAGGGGGATATCTTCGGCACCATGACCCCCTTGAAGGGGCTCACCTATGTGTACGACGAGATCTATTTGAACCGCAAGCACGACCCCGAGATCTGGTGCGAATTTATGGAATGGGGGGATAATCCCTATCTCTCGCCCGAGGAAGTGGCCCGCCTTTCCTCCACCTTTTCGGAGGGGGCGTTGCAGTCCCGCCGGTACGGCAAATTCGGGGTGCGGGAGGGGCTCGTCTACCCCGAATTCGAGGAAACGCTGCACGTTATCCCCCCGTTTGACGTGCCGCGGGAGTGGCAGGATACGATCTCCATTGATCCGGGGCTCAAAAACCCTTTGTCCGCCCATTGGTACGCGGCGGACCCGCAGGGCAACGTGTACGTCGTGGCCGAGCACTACGCGGCGGAGGAGGACGTCGATTTCCATGCCGCCCGCATTTTGGAGATCAGCGGGTCGCTGGGCTGGAAGAGGGATGCGAAGGGGAGGGTGGAGGCCCTCATCGATCCGGCGGCGAGCCAGCGGACGCTCGCTTCGCGGCGGACGGTGGCCGAACTCTTCGCCGAGCGCGGGGTGCTCGTCAACACCAACGTCAATCACGATGTGTTCGCGGGGATCGCGCAGGTAAAGAGTTATCTCTGCCGGGGCAACGGCCGTCCCGATCTCTACGTGTTCGATACCTGCCCCAACATGATCCGCGAATTCAAGAGTTACTTTTGGGGGAGCGGCGACAGTCCCCGCAAGGCGGACGACCACGCGATGGACGAATTGCGCTACTACCTGATGTCGGGCCCGCGCCGTCCTCCGTCGTTCAAGGAGGAGAGCGCGGTGAAGCGGGACAAGGAGAGGCGCATCCTCGCCCTGCGGCGGCGCGGAGGATGAATTCCTCTCCCGCCCGCCCGCGCGCTTCCCCCTCGGGGGAAGCGCGCGGGCGGGCGGGAGAGGAAAAACAAGGAGGAAACATGAAAAAACAAGACGTCAAGGATGCGATTTTGAAAGTTGCGCTCGGATTCAGCGTCGAAGAGGTGACCGAGGAATACGATGCGCACGACGGCGAACTTCGGCTCGTCAAACGGAAGGAGACCAAAAAGGATGTTCCGCCCGATCTCAAAGCGGCCATGCTGCTCATGGGCAACAAAAAGAGCATCAAAACGCTCTCGGACGAAGAACTCACGCGGGAGCGGGAAAAATTGCTTTCGCAACTGAACGGAGGAAAGGATGACGAATAGAGAAAAGAGCGCCGCGGATCGCGCGGAAGAAAGAAGAAAAAGAGATCTCGTGCGGGAGATCCAAGCCGATTTTTCGGCCCGCCGCGAAATGCGCCGCGGGCTCGAACGGGGCTGGCAACTCAACATGAATTTCATTGCGGGCAACCAATATTGCGATGTTTCCCCTTCGGGCGACATCGGCGAGGAGGACGCCGAATTTTTCTGGCAGTCGCGGCGGTGCTTCAACCACATCGCGCCCACCGTGGATACCCGCCTCGCGCGGCTCGCAAAAGTGCGGCCCACCCTCGCCGTCCGTCCCTTTTCGGATAGCGAGGAGGATATGAAAACGGCGCGGCTCTCCTCCAACATCCTCAAAGCGGTGAAGGATAAGGTAGACCTCGACAAAGTCATTTCGCGGGCCACGCTGTGGTCGGAGACCTGCGGCACGTCCTTTTACAAAATTTTGTGGGACGGCGGCGAGGGCGCCGTCGTCGGAAGGGACGAAAGGGGCAACCCCGTCCGCGAAGGAGACGTGCGCGTCGTCGCGCTCTCGCCCTTTGAAATTTATCCCGACTCCCTCGCCGCCGAAGGCTTGGAGGAGGTGAGAAGCCTCATCCACGCGAAGGCGGTGCCCGTCGCGGAGATCAAAGAGCGCTTCGGCGCCGACCTCGCGGGCAGGACGATCTCCGAATTCCCCCTTTCCCCTTACTGCTCTTCGGGCGGCTGGAAGCGCCCCCTCGACGGCGACTTTCATCCCGCCCTCGAAGATGCGGAAATTTTAATTGAACGGTATTCCCGTCCGGACGGGGCTCACCCCGACGGCCGGTTGGAAATTGTTGCGGGGGACCGCCTCCTCTACGAGGGGCCGCTCCCTTACCGCAACGGCGAAAAAGGCGCCCGCGTCTTCCCCTTTGTCAGGCAGACGTGCGTCGCGCTCGCGGGGGCGTTTTTCGGGACCTCCGTCGTCGACCGTATGATCCCGTTGCAGAGGGCGTACAACGCGGTTCGAAACCGTAAGCACGAATTTCTCAACCGCCTCTCTGCCGGCGTCATCGCGGTCGAGGACGGCTCCCTCGACGCCGAGGAACTCGCAAACGAGGGCTTGTATCCCGGGAAAGTCCTCGTCTACCGGCAAGGCTCTCCCGCGCCGGCCTTCCTCGACTGCGGCAAACTCCCCGCCGAATTCGCCGAAGAGGAGGAGCGCATCTCCAACGAGTTCATCCTCGTTTCGGGCATGAGCGAGATCTCCCGCAACTCGGCAAATCCCACCAACGTCACCTCGGCCACCGGACTGCAACTCCTGCTCGAACAGGACCAGAGCCGCATGCAGATGAGCGTGGAGAGCGTGGAGCGCGCCGTAAAGGAGGCGGGCCGCCAGATCCTGCACCTCTACAAGCAATTCGCTTCGGCCGTCCGCCTCATCCGCATGACGGGCGCCGGCGGGGATACCGAACTCTTCTACTTTTCCGCAAGCGATATTTCGGCGGACGACGTGCAGTTCGATACGGAATACGAACGCACGCCCGAGCAAACGAGGGAGGACATTTTATATCTCCTGAGCCTCGGGCTGCTGCGGGACGAGAAGGGCAATTTTTCGGACGAGACGAGAAACCGGGTCCTGGACGCGCTCGGCTTCGGCTCCTTCGAAACGGCGAGGGACGTTTCCAAACTCCACCTGCAAAAGGCGGAGCGGGAGAACGTACTCATGGCGCAGGGCGACCCGGCGGCGGAGGCCGACGATTACGACGACCACGCCATCCACATCGCCGAACATACCCGCGCCCTCCTTTCGGGCGCGGAACAAGACGAAGCGGTGAAGGCGAGGATCGTGCGCCACCTCGAAAGCCATCGCCGCAAAGGAGAAACAAAGTGAACGAGGACAACGAAAACGTACGGACCCCGGAGGAGTGCGCTCTTCCCGGAAAATTCAAGAGCGTGGACGCCCTTGCGCGGGCCTACTCCGAACTCGAAGCCGAATTTACCCGTCGCAGTCAGAGGCTGAAAGCGTACGAGGAGGCCGCCGCCGCGGCAGGGCAGAAGGGGGAGGACCCCGACGCCCTCTACCGCGCCGTCACCGAAAACGAAGAGGTCAAAAAGCGCGTCGTGGACGATTATTTGAGATCGCTCGGCGGCGTGCCCCTCATGGGGGACTCGGGCGCGGGCGTCACCGCCCCCGCCCGCAGACCCTCCACCATTGCGGAGGCGGGCAGGCTTGCGCTCGGCTACTTCCGCACAAACAAAAATTGATATCGATAAGGAGATAACGTTATGATCACCACCGCAACGGCAGACAATGCCCTCAGATCCTATTACCTCGGCGCCGTGAGCGAACAACTCAACAAGGCCGCCAATCCCTTCCTCGCCCGCATCTTGCAGACCTCCTCCGACGTGTGGGGCAGAGACGTGCGCAAGACGGTGCGCTACGGCGTGAACGGCGGCATCGGCGCCGGCACCGAGGAGGGGAACCTCCCCGCGGCGGGCGGCAACCGCTACGCCCAGTTCGTCGTACCCCTCAAAAACCTCTACGGCTCCGTGGAGATCACCGATAAGGCCATGCGCGCTTCGGCAAACGGCGAGGGCGCCTTCGTCGACCTTTTGAACGACGAGATGGACGGCCTTGTGCGCAGTTCCTCCTACAACTTCGGCCGCATGCTCTTCGGCGACGGCTCCGGCAAACTGGCCACCATCTCCTCCGCCGAATCCACCGTGTACACCGTGGATACCGTGCAGAACATCGCCGAGGGCATGATCGTGGACGTGTACGACGGCGCGGGCTCCGCAAAGGCCGAAAAGAGGGAGGTGACGGCGGTGGACCGCGCCAAAAAGACGGTCACCCTTTCGGGCGCCGCCATCGCGACCCCCGCCAATTACGCCATCTACATCCAGGGCTCCAAAGGGTTGGAGATCACCGGGCTCGGCGCCATCTTCTCCGACTCCGCCACCCTCTACGGCGCGACCCGCGCCTCCTGGATGAAGCCCTACAAAAAGGCCGAAGTGGGCGAACTCACCGAAAACGCCATCCAGACCGCCATCGACGCCATCGAGGAAAATTCGGGTAGCCGCGTCAACTTCATCGTATGCTCGTGGGGCGTGCGCCGCAAACTCGCCTCCCTCATTTCGGCCTCCCGCACCGTGGAGACCCTCAACCTCGAAGGGGGCTTTACCGCCCTCTCCTTCAACGGCATCCCCGTCGTGGCCGACCGCTTCTGCCCCGCGGGCACGATGTACCTTTTGAATACCGACGAGTTTGCCCTCCACCAACTGTGCGACTGGCAGTGGCTCGAAGGGGAGGACGGCAAGATCTTGAAACAGGTGGCCGGCAAGCCCGTCTATACCGCCACCCTCGTG
>CANQAZ010000091.1 GCA_947589555.1 uncultured Clostridia bacterium
GCCGCCTCTTGCCTCTCAAAATGGTGTTTCACTCAGGACGGCACGGCGGGCTTTGAAGATGCGCAGGTCACCCGCGGCGGCGTCCCTCTTGCCGAGGTCACGGAGGGGCTCATGAGCAAATTCCGCCCCGGTCTCTTCTTTGCGGGGGAGATCCTCAACGTAGACGGCGTTTGCGGCGGCTACAACCTGCACTGGGCGTTTGCGTCGGCGCGGGCGGCCGCGGAGGCCATCCTGTGCGGCTGACTCTCAACGATTTGGCCCTGCCTTTGGGCAAGGAGGAGGCCTCCCTCCGCGCTCTCTGCGCCCAAAAACTGCGCGGGCCCCTCAAATATTTCAAAATTCTGAAAAAATCCCTCGATGCGCGCGATAAAAAGGACATCCGCTGGGTCTACTCGGTGGAGTGCGCGGACGAGCCGGTTTCCGACCCCGTTCCCACATTTCCGCAGGTAAAACGGCCGGTCAGGGCGTATATTGCGGGGGCGGGGCCCGCGGGGCTCTTCTGCGCGTTGCGCCTTTTGGATTGCGGCGTCAAGCCCACCGTCATCGAGCGCGGCAAGGCGGTGGAGGAGCGCGCGTCGGACGTTGCGGCCTTCCGCAAGACGGGCGTTCTGGACCCTTCCTCCAACGTGCAGTTCGGCGAGGGCGGCGCGGGGACCTTTTCGGACGGAAAACTCACCACGCAGACGAACAGCCCCTACCGCCGCGAAATTTTGCGCACGTTTGTGCGGTTCGGCGCCCCTGCGGAGGTGGAATATCTCGGCAAACCCCACATCGGGAGCGATCGTCTCCAAAAAGTCGTGGCCAACATGCGCCGCGAGATCCTCGCGCGGGGCGGCGAGGTGCGCTTTTCGGCCAAATTGGACGGTCTCTCTTTCCGAAACGGCAAACTTACGGCCGTCTCCGTGAACGGCGTGCGGGAGGAGGCGGATGCCCTCGTCCTCGCGGTGGGCCACAGCGCGCGCGACACCTTCGAAATGCTCCTTTCGCAGGGATTTTTGATGGAGCAAAAGGAATTTGCGGTGGGCGTGCGGGTGGAGCACTTGCAGTCCGCCGTCGGAAAAGCGCAATACGGGTCCGCTTTTTCCCTTCTTCCCGCGGCCGACTACAAACTCGTCTCCCACGCCGCCGAGCGGGCCGTTTTCACCTTCTGTATGTGCCCGGGCGGCGTCGTCATCCCCTCGGCCAGCGAGGAAGGGGGGCTCGTCACCAACGGCATGAGCGATTTCGCGCGCGCGGGCGCCAATGCCGACTCCGCCCTCGTGGCGCAGGTCAGGCGGGAGGATTTCGGGGGCGAACATCCCCTCGCGGGGGTGGAATTCCAGCGCAAACTCGAACGCGCGGCCTACCTTGCGGGGGGAGGGGGGTACCGCGCCCCCGTCCAACTCGTCGGCGACTTCCTCCTCGGGCGGGAGAGCGTGCGCTTCGGCTCGGTTTTGCCCACCTATCCCCTCGGCACGTCCTTCGCCCCCGTCGAAAGTTACCTTCCCGCCCCCGTCGCCACCGCTCTGCGGGCCGCCATCCCCGATATGGAGAGGAGGATGAAGGGCTTTTCCGCTCCCGACGCCGTCCTCACGGGGGTGGAGTCCCGCACCAGTTCGCCCGTGCGCATCGTGCGGGGGAGCGATATGCAGGCCGTAGGCAAGGCGGGGGTGTATCCCTGCGGGGAGGGTTGCGGCTTTGCGGGGGGCATCGCGTCCGCGGCGGCGGACGGGCTCCGCGTCGCCGAGGCCCTCGTCTCCCGGTATCTCTGAGTCTTTTCCTGTTTTTTATGATTTTATCACACGTCCGTCACTTGGGCGCACTATAATGAGGGCACAAAAACAAGCCCGCACGTTATTTTTTCATATTCTCTCAAAGGCAGGGCCGTTCCGCTTGCGGGGCGGTCCTGTCCTTGTCCTCCGATTTTTCTTGGAAAAAATGGACGGCCCCCCTTGCCAAGCGCGCGCGGATGTGATACAATGGGAATAACCAATTTCATAGGGGGAAAAGTTACATGAAAAAGACCATTCGGTTTGCCGCCGTGGCGTCGGGGTGCATCCTTGCGCTGTCGGTGCTCGCAGGTTGCGGCGGCGAGGAAGAACAGCCCGGCGATGTGACGGGCGCAACGTCCTACGAGGGCGTCCGCATCTGTTACGACAATCTGCCCGATGACGACGTCGCCATTGCCGCATCCGATACGCAGGCCGCCGTCGAAGGCGCGACCGACATCAAGGCCTACACCTTCTCTGGGGAGGCCGTCGCCAATGCCGATGCCGTCGCCACCTACGCAAACGGCGTATTCACGGCAAAGGGCGCGGGCATCGTCACCTACAAGCGGGATGGCAAGGAGGGCAGGGTGGAAGTCGTCCCCGCCTACGTCACCGATCCCGGCCACCAGTATTCCAAGATGAGCACCGATGCGAAGGAGGACTATGACGAAGCCTTCCTCGCCCACACCCACGACCCCTCCTACATCGAGGTCATGGAAAACGGCAAGCCCGTCTACTACCTCTTCTCCACGGGTTGGGATGAACACCCCAAAGTGGAGGGGTACGAAACGTACGGCAACGCCATCCACCGCTCGGAGGACCTCCTCACGTGGAAGTTTATGGGCAGGACCTTCGATTGGCTCGACCGCGATACCCAGTTCCTCGGCAGCGACGCATGGGCATGGCTGTACGATAAGGACGGCGACGGCGTCGGCGATACGGTGGGCTATAACGATACCAAAGCAAGTTGGTGGGCGCCCGATATCGTCCCCGCTCCCGACGGCGGCTATTGGCTCTACACCTGCGTCGTGGACGGCGCGGGAAATTCGCAGGGCATGTCGATCAGCGGCGGCAACTACGCCCGCGCCTGCATCTTGCTCTACCACTCCACCTCCCTCGAAGCGGGCACCTTCACCGCGGTCAAGGGGAAGGATGGCAAACAGGCCGTCCTCATGCAGTCCTCCATCCGCCGCGGCGAGAGCGAGGCCGACGTCAACGGCATCGACCCGCAGATCATCTACACGCCCGACGGCAAGATGTACATGGCCTACGGCTCCTTCGGCTCGGGCGACTACATCATCGAACTCGATCCCGCCACCGGCCTGCGCAAGGATGGCAAGGGTTGGCAGACCCACGAGGAGATCCGCCAATATGTGGACGATATTCAGGATGATTGGGGCTCCGTCGGGAGCGACAGCATCGGCTGGACGCACGACTACTACGGCACCAACATCAGCAAGTCCAACATGGAGGCTCCCGTCATCGCCCGCCACGACAACGTGAAGGTGTTCGACGAAACGGCTACCTTCGGGGCCGACGGCGAACCCACGGGAGTGGAGGGCAAGACCTATTATTATTCCATGCACTCCTACGACGGCCTCGGCGACAACTACCAGATGTACGGCGGCAGAAGCGAATCGGTCACGGGCGTCTACAAGTCGGCGGGCGGCTCGGGCATCGTCCGCAACGTGGGTCCCGGGCAGGAGGCCAACTCGGGCAACAAGTACATGGGCGCCTTCGCGTGGAGCGATAAGAACGCGGCGAGCAAGGAGATCGATATTGTCCTTCCCGGCCACAACGATCTCTTCACCACGGGCGCGGGGGTGCACCTTGCGGCCTACATCACCCGCTCCCCGTACCTCGGCTCCCGCGGCACGGACGGCGCTTACGCGGGCAAATTCGTCGTGCAGAACCACCAGTACTATCTCAACTCCAAAGGGGACATCTGCATCAATGCCAACCGTTACAGCGGGGAGATGATGCGCACGGTCACCAAAGAGGAACTTTTGAAGTACACGCAGGACGGCAAGTTCAAGATGGTGTTCACAAGCAACCAGCGCGACGCCACCACCGATAAGTACGAACCCATCAACGTCTCCACGGACGTAGTCCTTTCGGAGGACGGCAAGATCAAGAGCGGAACTTCGGAGATCGGCACGTGGGTGATGTACGGCAAGTGCTACATCAAGTTGGAGTTCACAAACGCGCAGGCCAACGGCGAAAAGACGTACTACGGCGTGGTCTCGCCGGCATGGCTGGGCGACCAGAACAAATCGGGCTTCACCATCACGGCGCTCGGCTACACCAACCCGAATCGGAGCATGTCAATATTCCTTAACAATTATTCGACGCTTTCGGGCGACTCCCTCGTCGGCTGATCGCCTCCGACGGCCGATCTTCGCTCGTTTGGACCCGACGGCCTCATCGGCTGAAATCTCCGATCCCAAGCCTTACTCCTTCCGTCTCCCTCCAAGCCCTACCCTTCCTCTGGAAGGGGAGGGTGTCCCGTAGGGACGGGTGGGGATGGCCTTCCCTTCTTGCTCTCCTCTTGCAGGGCCACCGCGTCATTCTGTCCCTCTCTTTCGCGTCATTCTGAACGTAGTGAAGAATCCCGAATAACGTAGTCCGTCTCCCTCCAAGCCCTACCCTTCCTCTGGAAGGGGAGGGTGTCCCGTAGGGACGGG
>CANQAZ010000092.1 GCA_947589555.1 uncultured Clostridia bacterium
CATGCTCCTTTCCTCCTCAATCCCCCTTGTGTCCCGTTCTTCCTCTACCCCCCCGTAGAATCCTCTTTTCCCCGTGTCCCGTTCTTCCTCTACTCCCCGTAGAATCCGCCCTCTTCCCTCCTTCCCCCCTCTCTCACCCTCCGTCCCTCCGCCGCCCCTTCCCCTCTCTACTCACAGTAGAATTTTTTCTTTTTTCAAAAAAACCTTGTCACCTACCTCTTCTTTTCAAATTTTTTCATGTTACGCTATCTATGTAAGAGGTGAGTAGGTGACAACGCAGAGCCGCGGCAAGCAAAAAACGCTCCCTGATGTGCCGAGTGGCGGCGCGCGCGGAGCGCGGCGCCGCGAGGCACAGCAGGGAGCGTTAAAAGAGGAAAATTTTTTTTGCCTTCGGTAATTTTATTCGGCGGGCGCAGTCTGCGTGAGTTTCAAATGCATATCGCCGACGAAATATTCATCGCCGCTCCGAAAGATGATTTGCGGCATCTGATCGGGATAGGTGAACAGCGTATATTTCCCGACCTCGACGACGGTGAGCGCCTGCTCCGATTCGAATGCGTAGAGTTTTTGATTCGTAAAATCGTAACGGTTCTTTCCTGCCGTGTAGGAATAATTCGCGCCGTCGAGGCCGATGAGTTCATACCAGGTGCCCGTAAGGCCGAGCCCCGCGGCAAGTTCCGTTTTCGCCGTGAAGGTGAGCGTCAACGCTTCCTGCGCCGACGGCGACAGCATATCGGTAACGATCTCCAATTTGCCGTCGGCCGTCAGTTTGCCCGCCACGTGCCCGAAATCGCTTTGGGGATCGTAGGTGAACGTATAGGTGCCGTCCGCTTGTTTTGCAAGAACATAGCCGACGAGCCCGGCGGGGGATGAGGTCCCTCCCTCTTCCACGATCTCCAAAACGACGTAGGCGGTATCGCCGACGAGTTTCACGCCCGCGGCAAACGTCATTTCCGCCGGATCGGAAGCGTCGCTCAGGGAGATCTGCGCGGTCGCGCCCGTCCAATAGCCCTCGACCGATCCCGTCTCTGCGGGCGGATCTTCGGGCGTTTGCGGATCTTGGGGCGTTTCGGGTTCGTTGCCGCAGGCCGCAAGGCCGAGGCAAAGGCACATCGCCGCGGCAAGAGCAAGCAGCGTTGTAAAAAGTTTGCGTTTCATGTTTCTTTCTCCTTTTTGTGTTTTTGCGGGCAAAAAATAAGGACGCTCCAATCACGGAACGCCCGCGCGGAGTATCCCGTAATTGTTGCGACGCAATTTCTCCCACATACGGAAAAAGGATACACCAACTGCCAGTGTAGCCGCATGCGGGCAAATATGAAATTACGTCGCAAATCCAGTATAACACGCCCGCAAATAAATTGCAAGATTTTTTTCAAACTTTTTCCCGCCCCTTGTCCTCCTTTCCGAAAATGCCCCTTCCCTTCCGCCTTTGCCCCGATCGGCCGCAAAAAGAGGACCGAAAAGCAAAGGCGAATGAGAAGGGGCAAACGAAAGAGAGCGAAAAAGCAAAGGCGAATGGGAAGGGGCGAACGGGAGCGCGCCGATCTATTCCACCGTCACGGATTTGGCGAGGTTGCGCGGCTTATCGGGATCGTTGCCGCGCGCGACGGAAACGTAGTAAGCAAGGGCCTGCAACACGATGACGGCGACGGCGGGCGAATATTCCTCGGGGCAGGGCGGAAGCAGGACGGAGGCGAACGCCTCCTTGCAGGCCGCGACTTCGGGAAGGTCGGTCACCGCAAAAATTTTCGCGCCGCGGGCGTAGGCCTCGTGCACCGCGTTCATCGTCTTTTCGGCGAGCCCCTTTTGGGTGACCACGGCCACGACGGGCGTGTTCTCCTCGATGAGGGCGAGGGCGCCGTGTTTGAGTTCCCCCGCGGGATAGCCCTCGCTCGGCAGGTAGGTGATCTCTTTGAGTTTGAGGCTCCCTTCGAGGGCGGTGAAATAATCGGCCCCGCGGCCCACAAAGAACACGCTCTTTGCCGCAAGAAAATGGGCCGTCCAGCCGCGCACCTCCTCCGCGGCGGAAAGGGCGAGCCGCGCGGCTTTTGCCATCGCGCCGAGCGGAGGCGCCTTCCTCCCCTTTTCCCGCGCGAGATAGGCGGCCACGCCGTAGAGGAGCATGAGTTGGGCGTTGAAACTTTTGGTGGCGGCCACGGCGACTTCCCGCCCCGCCTCCGTCTGCAAGACGGCGTCCGCAAGGCGGGTGAGGGAGGAGTAGGCCACGTTGGTGACGGCGGCGAGGTACGCCCCCCGCTCTTTGGCGATCTGCGCGGCGGCGAGGGTATCCGCCGTTTCGCCCGATTGGCTCACCGCAAGGCAGAGGGTATTTGGGGGCACGATGGGATCGCGGTAGCGGTACTCGCTGGCGATGTTCGCTTCGCAGGGCACGCGGCAGAGTTTTTCAAAGGCGTGCGCGGCGCACAGGCCCGCGTGGTAGGCGGTGCCGCAGGCGACGATTTGGATGCGCTCCGCCCCCAAAAGGGCGCGGCGGAAGGAGGAAAACGCGGGGCTCTCCAAAAAAGCGGCGGCGTTTTTTGCCATGACCGCGGGGATCTCCGACATCTCCTTTTTCATGAAATGGGCATAGCCCCGCTTTTCGGGCACGTCCTCGCGGAAGCGGTATGCGACGGCGTGGGGCGGCACGGGCTTCCCCTCCCCGTCGAAAAAGGAGATCTCCTCCCCCCGCAACGTGGCAAATTCGCCGTCCGCGAGGGCGAAAACTTCCACGCCTTCGCCCGCGATGGCGGGCAGATCGCTTGCCACAAAGAGGCCGCCCCTCCCCTTGCCCACCACGAGAGGGCTGCTTTGGCGGGCGCAGAGGACGGTATCGGGGAAGTCGCTACACAGCACGGCAAGGGCGTAGGAGCCTTTGAGCCGCTTGGCCGCCGCGCGCACCGCCGCCCCGAAATCGCCCGCGTAACAGGCCGCTATGAGGTGTACGACGACCTCCGAATCGGTTTCGGAGAGGAAGGTTTCGCCGCGCGCGAGACATTCCTCCCGCAGGGCGTCGGCATTTTCGATGATGCCGTTGTGGACGAGGGCGAATTGTTTGTAGGCGTGCGGGTGGGCGTTTTTTTCGGACGGCGCGCCGTGCGTCGCCCACCGCGTGTGCCCGATGCCCACCCGCCCGCAGAGCGAGCGCGCCCCCTCCAACTCCTTCACCCGCCCCTTCTTTTTGACGATGCGGAGGGAATTCCCCTCGAACACGGCGACGCCCGCAGAATCGTAGCCGCGGTATTCGAGTTTTTGAAGGCCGTCCAAGAGGACGGGCGCCGCGCGGTCCTTGCCCGCGTAGCCGACGATGCCGCACATTATATCCCCTCCCCGAAGGCGCGCACGGCGCGTTCGATGCGCTCCGCCCCCTCCTCGCACAAGCGGACGTCCTCCCCCTCGACGAGGATGCGGACGACCTCCTCGGTGCCCGAGGCGCGCACCACCGCCCTGCCGCCCGCTTCCTCAACGGCCGCGACGGCCTCCCGCACCCCCTCGCTTTTGAGCGCGCCCGCCTTGTTTTTGACGGGCACGTTCCTCTCCCTTCGGGGCACGGGACGGTAGCCCTCTTTCAAATAGGAAAGGGGGCACTTGCTTTCGAGCATGAACTCCGTCACTTTGAGCGCGGTGAGCACGCCGTCCCCCGTCGCCGCGTACTTGCGGAAGATGATGTGGCCCGAGGGCTCGCCCCCCAACAGACAGCCCCGCCGCTCCATCTCCTCGCAGACAAATTTATCCCCCACGCCGGTGCGGATGAGCGAGACGCCCTCCCGCCCCAGCGCCTTTTCGAGCCCCGCGTTGCTCATGACCGTGGAGACGACGGCGTCGCCGTCCAGTTCCCCCTTCGCCCGCATCGCCCGCGCCGCGAGATACAAGATCGCGTCGCCATCGAGAAGTTCCCCCCGCTCGTCGGCCGCGACGCACCGGTCCCCGTCGCCATCGAAGGCGAAGCCGAGATCGAGGGAGCGCTCCCGCACGAGGCGGCAGAGGGCCTCGGGATGGGTGGAGCCGCAATTTTCGTTGATGTTGAGGCCGTTCGGCTCCGCGCCGATGGCCACGACCTGCGCGCCCAGCGCATCGAACACCCCCTTCGAGAGGGCCCACGCGCTTCCGTTGGCGCAGTCCAGCCCCACTTTGAGGCCGCGGAAGGAGGTGCGCGGCAGGGAGAGAAGATAGGCGAGATAGCGGTTGCGCCCCGCGACGAAATCCACCGTCCGCCCGATATCCGCCCCCGCCGCAAGGGGGAGGGTCCCGCCGTCGAGATAGTCCTCGATGAGGGAGAGCAC
>CANQAZ010000093.1 GCA_947589555.1 uncultured Clostridia bacterium
CCGAAAATTTGAAACTCACGTCCTTGATGTATCACGCTGACACGCTCGTTTCCTTTTCTGATGTTTCGATATGTTACGGAGATTGACGTGATCGAGTTGGCGGTGAAGCCGCAGGATTTTTCGGAAAGAAATCGCGAGTTGAGCCGCCGCACATTTGACGAGATCGACTTGCAATCGACGGGGACCAAAGAGGCCTATCTGTTGTGGTATCCCCTGATCGCCGCCTCCTCCTTTATCCGTACGGACAAGAGCGATCCCTTTGCGCCCGAATACATCGTGCCTCAACTGTTGATGCAGTGGGTGCGCAATCAGACCACCCGTAGGCGGGAAGGGGAGGGCAACCGCGACAAACTCATCGGGATCCGATACTTTTCATGTGCCTCCGAGATGGCCTCCGAGATGGGATTTAACTATGTGTTTCCCGTGAGCGGACGGAAAATTTCGCCGCAGAAAGAGTATTGTCCCATCCTTTCGAAGGCGTTTCGCCTGACGGTTCCCCATTATATCAACGAATATCGGGATATCGACGAATGCGAGCGCGCGTTGGTGTGGGACAACGGGATCGATTTTATCTGACCGTGAAAAGGAATAGAAAGGCGGGCGGAGCCGATTGGGCTCCGCCCGCCTTTCGTCCGTACACTTGCGGCAGGACCTTCATCCGATCCCGACGTAAATGAGGGGAACGAGCATTTCCTCCCGTGTCAGGGAGGTGTGGTGGCCTTTGAAATCGTGGGAGCGAGGGGAGAGTTTCAACATCTTGTCCGTCGTTCCGATGGCGATGAAGTCGCCGAGAAAACGCCCGTGCTCTGCTCCGGGATACCCCCCGAAATAGTTCTCGCGGATGAGTTTTTCGCTCTCCACGAGTTCGAAGTCGTTCCCGTACTTACGCGCAAACATCTCCGTAAACTTTTCCTTACACTCCTTTTTGACTTTGAACGCGGCGGCGCGCGGTTCCAGATAGGGCGGCCATTCGAGGAGGGAGAGGAGTTCGCGGTCGCGGTAGAGTTCGATATTTTCGCCGACGTCAATCTGGCCGTGGTCGGCCGTGACGATGAAGAGGGTATCCGAGAGCCTCCCGCACAGCCGTTCCGCCCCCGCGTTGAGGGCGCCGATGACTTGCCGCGCCTCCGCGGAACTCACGCCGAAGCGATGCATGGCGGAATCGGGCTCCGGGCAGTAGGCATAGATGAATTGCTCGCCCGCGCGCTTACATATCTCTTCGATGAGGCCGTACATCTCCTCAAACGTCGTAAAGATGTGTTTGTTCTCCTCGTCGCCGTGCCAAAATTCGGGCACGACTACGCTGACCGCGCGCTTTCCTTTTGCCCGCTTGAAGTAGGGCTCTGTGGGCAAGACCTTTTTGACATAGCCGTACTCGACGGGCTCCCACGTGAAGGAGTCGGTTTCGGGAAAGAGGTTGACAACCTGTCCGAGCCCCTCGAAATAGAGGCTCCAACCAAACCAGCCGTGCTCCATCGGGTATTTGTTTGTGAGGAAGGTGGTGGTGGCGTTGGTCGTGGTGGAGGGGAACACGGAGGTCAGCGTTTGGCGGATGTTGCGCCGCAAGAAGGCGGTTTCGGGCAGATCGGCGGCGATAGGATGGCTCCCGAGGCCGTCCAAAATCAAAAATACGACGTTTTTGTAGCCCTTTTTCAACTCGGCTTCGAGCGCGGGGAGGGTGGGCTTATCGTTTGGACAGCCCAAAAACTCCGCAAGCGTCGCCGAGATGTTGATGATGTTGGCATTAAAATCGGGTTTGAGGAAGGATGTTTTCATAAATTCGGGTCAGTTCTCCTGCGGTTCGAAATAGATCGCGTTCACGACGGTTTCGGCGAGTTGTTCGATGGGTTCGGCGCAATCGCCGTCGAGCCACGCCATAGAGACGTTAAACAGCATCCCCGCATACAGGTAGGGCTGAAAGCGATCCGCGGGGAAGCGGTCTTTTTCGAAGGTCTCCGTAAAATTGCGGTTGAGATAGTCGAGATAAATGTATTCAAGACGGGCCTTCCGGATGAGTTTGAAGGGCTCCTTTTGTTCCTTGAACAGGGTGAGCACATTGACGACGACTTGGATATAGTCGGCCTTGCAACGCGGATAAAAACGCTGTTCGGTCATAAAACCCCGCCTATTGTGCTCGAAATAGTAGAGAATAACGTCCTCTTTCCGTTTGAAATAGCGGTAAAACGTCGCCCTGCCCACGCCGGCCTTCTCCGTGATGTCCGTTACGCTGATTTTTTCGTACTCGTACTCGTGCATCAGTTTGAAGAGCGCCTGTACGATGTAGAAGCGGGTGTATTCTTCGGGCGAGTAATCCATGGTACGGAAATCTCCTTTCTGTCTCATTTTGCCGAACACTTTGCGGGAGGGTGTTTCAAGGGCCTTTTCGGGGCTTGATTTTCCCCGATTTTTTTATTATGATACACTTGTCTCGCGGAAAAGTCAACAAAATCGCGCGCAATGGGGGCTTTTCCGACGGAAAAATCGATATGTGAGGTGAAACCATGCAAGACAAAGATTTTGTCGCGTACGAATACGCGACCAAGACGGTAAAGGCAAAGGACCAGACGCGGGTGACCGATTTGTACGAGTCGTTCGGCTGGGAAGTGACCGCGCTGACGCCGACCCTGCTCGACAGCGTTACGCTTTCGCTCAAACGGGACAGGAAGATCAGGCACAGGCAGGAACTCAACAAGTGCGAACGGCAGGCGGAGGCGCTGTTGGAAACAATCGGACGGCAGAAGGACGCCACGACGATGGGGGCAAAGATCTTTTCCTATCTCTTCGGCATTTTCGCGGCGCTCGTCTTAGGGGGCGGGATGTGCCTCGTCATGCTTATCGAAAACAGCGTTCCCGCGCTCGTCGGCGGAATCGCGGTCGGGCTCATCGGCATTGCGCTGTGCGGGGTGAACTACTTCATCTATAAAAAGATGGCGGAAAAAAAGACCCGCAAATTGTTGCCCGTCATCGATGAAAACGAAGAAAAACTGGCCAATCTTTTGGAAAAAGGCAACGATTTGTTGCGCGCCGACCTCATTTGACGGCCGCAGCGGAAGAAAACAGAAAGGGGAGCGCTTGCATCCGTGGGACTTCCAAATATTGCAAAGGACAGGGTGGCCCGCACCTTTTTCTTCTCGGCCCTGTCGCTCATTGCCACTGCCGTGTTCGCGGGATATAATCTCTATCTTTGGTTCGCTTACGGCGCGGCGTGGAATATCGGCATTGCCGTGTACTACGCCTTGCTTGCGGGGATGCGGGCTTGCATCCTCCTCTGCGAAGGGAGGCTTTGCGGGCCCGCGGTATCCGATGAAAAAAAGGCGGATGTTCGCACAAGATTGTTCTTTGCGCAGAGCATCTTTCTCTTTGCGATAGACGTGGCCCTGATCGTTCCGATCTCGCTCATGGTCCTGCAACAAAAAGAAGTGCGCTATACGGCGATCCCCGCGATCGCGACGGCGGCCTATACGACCTATAAGATCGCGGTTGCCTCGTGGAACTATGCCAAGAGCAGAAAAGAAGGGCATTTGAGCGTAAAAATTTTCAGAAATTTGAATTTTGTGGACGCCCTCGTCTCCCTGCTCTCCCTGCAATATACCCTAATCATGACCTTCGGCGAGGGCGTGGTGGGCGAAATGAAAACGTGGTGCGCGATCAGCAGTCTTGCGGTTTGGGCGATCACGGTTGCGGTATCCTTTTTGACGGCGGCGCGGGCGGTACGGTTAAAGCGCGGCCGCGGAAAGGATGAAGAAAATCGGGCGGGATGAATTCCCGCCCGAAATCTTTTTTATATGGCCGCGCAAGGGCGCGCGGATCACCATTCTTTGGCTTCCCGATCCATCGCGCGCTTGACGTCGCGTTCTTTGAGGGCCTGCTTCTTGTCGTAGGCGTGTTTCCCTTTACAGAGGGCGATCTCTACCTTGACGAGGGCGTCCTTGAAGTAGATTTTGAGGGGAACGAGGGTAAAGCCCTTTTCGTTGACCTTGCCGACGATCTTGGAAATTTCGAAGCGGTGAAGGAGGAGTTTGCGGTCCTTACGCGAATCGCGCGTGGAAAAGGCGCCGCTCTTATCGTAGAGGGCGATGTGCATGTTTTTGAGATAGACCTCGCCGCCGCGGATCTCGCAGAAACTTTCCCCGAGCGACGCTCTGCCCGCCCGCAGGGATTTGACTTCCGCTCCTTCGAGCACGACGCCCGCCTCGTATTTGTCCCCGATGAAGTACTCAA
>CANQAZ010000094.1 GCA_947589555.1 uncultured Clostridia bacterium
TTTGTTTTTCAAAACACCACGAAAGTATATTTCGGAAAAGATCAACTGAAACATCTCGGGGAGGAACTCAAAAAGTAGGGACGAAGAGTCCTTCTCGTCTACGGCGGCGGCTCGATCAAGAAGATCGGACTGTACGAGAAAGTTCTGAAAGAGATCGCGGGCGCGGGGCCGGAATGTTTTGAACTTCCGGGCGTGGAGCCCAATCCCCGCCACACGACCGTCAACCGCGGAGCGGAGATCTGTAAACAAAACAAGATCGACGTTCTGCTCGCCGTCGGCGGCGGCTCCACCATAGACTGCACAAAGGCGATCGCCGCGGCAACATATTACGACGGCGACGGCTGGGACCTCGTGAAGGGCGCGGCTCCCGTCGAAAACGCATTGCCCATCGTCACCGTTCTCACGCTTGCCGCGACCGGCTCCGAAATGGATTGCGGAGGGGTGATCTCCAATATGCAGACGCATGAAAAACTTGCCATCCTCAGCCCGCTGTTACAGCCCAAAGCCTCCTTTTTGAATCCCGAAAATACCTATTTGGTCGGTAAATTTCAGACGGCTTGCGGCAGTGCGGACATCCTTTCGCACCTCTTTGACAGTTTCTACTTTACGATGCAACCCAAAATGGATCCGATCGACCGCGTGATGACCGAACTCATCAAGACGGTCGTGAAATACGCCCCGATCGCGCTCGAAACCCCCGACGACTACGAGGCGCGCGCAAACCTGATGTGGGCCTCTTCCCGGGCGCTGAACGGCTTTGTCGCCGCGGGGATAGAGCAGGACGTCTCCTGCCATCTGATGGAGCATGAACTTTCCGCGTTTTACGACATTACGCACGGCCTCGGGCTTGCGATCCTGACCCCGAGATGGCCCGAAGGGCCTGCAACGGCGGGATCCTGCACGGGTTCAAGCCCCTTACGCCCGCTGACGTGGAAGCGATTTTCAGAATATGCCTGTGAGCCCGTATCGGATAACATATAAAAATAGAAATCGGAGGTAATTTGGATGATCGAACAGGTTCTTTCGCGTCACAACGTGGCGCTCCGCGTGAAAATCACGGTGAAAACGCTGATCTCGGTTGGCATGATCGCGCTTGCGGTCCTTCTTCCGCAGATCGTACATCTCGCCCTCGGCGCGCCCGGCGGGATGCAGTGGCTACCGATGTATCTGCCCATTCTTTTCGGCGGATGTCTTCTCGGTTGGAAATGGGGCTTGGGCGTGGGCATCCTCGCCCCCGTCATCAGTTTTGCGATCACTTCGCTTGCCGGCAACCCCATGCCCGCTTTGGCCCGTCTGCCCTATATGATCGTCGAACTTGCGGTATTCGCGGCGGTTTCGGGGCTCTTTTCGCGCAGGATCGTGAAAAACGGTTGGATGGCGTTCCCCGCGGTACTCCTTGCGCAGGTCTCGGGCAGGCTCGTTTTCCTCGTGATGGCCGCCATTTTCGGGAGCGTTTCTCCTCTCTCGGCGGGGATGGTTTGGTCGCAGATCCAAACGGGACTGTTGGGCATGGTCTTACAAGCCGTAATTGTCCCCTTTGTTGTGATGGGACTGCGCCTCCTCCTGATCAAAGACAAGGAGTAAAAGGGGCGCTATGACCGAAATCACGGCGGCGCTCGCTTCTCTCGGCGAGCGGCTCAAAGAGGAAAATCTGACGTGCATCGTGCAAAAGGACGGCCGTATCCTTACGAGCAGGTTGCGGGGGATCCGTCCTCTCCTGGATTGGATCGGCCGGGGCGAGGACCTGCACGGCGCCTGCGCCGCAGACAGGATCGTGGGCAAAGCCGCCGCCCTCTTGTACGTTTTGATGGGCGTGAAAGGCGTATTTGCCGAAGTGATCTCAACGGGCGGCCTTGCCGTACTGAAAAAATACGGGATATGGGCGGAATACGCCGCGCTTACGCCGAACATTATCAATCGTGAGGGGACGGGGCTTTGCCCGATGGAGGAGACCGTTCTCACGATAGACGAACCGTCTGCGGCATACGGTGCGCTCAAAAAGAGGGCCGAACAACTGCGGGCGGCGCAGAAAGGGGAAAAGGGATGTCCGAAAAAATGACGAATCGAAAACTTGCCGCTTTGGAGACCAAGCGGAAACTGTTGGAGACGGCGAAGGGCATCATTCGGGAAAAGGGACTGGTCAATACCTCCGTCGAAGAGATCACGAGGGCGTGCGGCGTTGCCAACGGGACCTTTTATACCTATTTCAAGCGCAAGGAAGATGTGGTTTTTGCGATAAGCCACGATATGTTCCGCGAGATCTACGAGGAAGCGCAAAACTACGACGGGCCGTTTATGGATCGGCTGGCCTTTTATATGGTGACTTTTTCGGGGCATATCGAACGGGACGGGCTCAAACTTTGCCAGGAATGGGTGCGCAATACCGTAGACCCCGATCTCGTGGAAAACCCCTACGACAAGGAAAAACTCCGCATGGACAACGATTCCTTGAAGGGGATCATAAAAACGGGCGTCGAACGGGGCGAACTCAAAGAAGATACGCCGATCGACGCGCTTTCGGACGCGCTGACGGACGTCCTGTACGGCGAAATGCTCTGCTGGGATATGGCGGGCGGAGCGTACGGTTTTGAGGAACGCACCAAGACGTTTTGCACGGTGTTTCTGCCCGCGATGATGAAGCCGTACCTGAACGGCAATGTTCGTTCAGCCCGATCCCTTTTCAAACCTATATGAAGTGAGCGGCCGGGGCCTTCCGTTTCGGGCGGTCGGCCGAAAAAAGAGCATGCGAAAACGGCGGGGAGACCCGCCGTTTTTCAATGGGCAAAATGTTTGCCGCGGGCGCGCGGAAGCCGAGGTTCAGAGGCCGACGCCGATTTGGGTGCAGGGCGCCGAGCCCGACAAAATTTCCGAGAGGGAATATTTTGCGTTTGCAATGAACACGGTGGTGCCCTGCGCCGCCGCATCCTTGATGTATTCGAGTTTGGCCTTCGCGCCGTTCGCCCCCGCCCGCGAGGCACCCGAACAATATTTTTTGTGCTCCTCGATGTTCTCCGTCAGTTCGTAGACGTCCTTGCCGGAAATGCGCCTGACGAGGGTGGAGGGATCGGCGGGGTCGGTGTAGATGCCGTCCGTGCCCGTGAGCACCACGAGGTATTTCGCCCGCACGAGACAGGCGATGCGGGAGGCCGTTTCGTCGTTATCCACGCACTCATAGACGTGCTCCTGCCCGCGGGCGAGCGCGGCGATCTCCATGCGCCTGTTCTCCTCGTTGGAGACGGCGTCGTTGTAATTGACGATGGGGATGGCGTTTTGCTCCTTACAGCGCAGGAGCATGGCCTTGATGTGCTCGCTCTTGGCGGGATCGTTGAAGTGCTGGTGCTCGACGAGCACCTGCCGCAGGTTGTAGCGGGGATCGGCAAACTGGCGGTAGGTCTGCATGAGGATGGCCTGCCCCTGCGCGGCGTAGTCCGTTTTGGCGTGCTCACCGAGGAGTTCGCGCCCGCTCCGCGCGAGATAATCGAGGCGGCCGATTTCCGTTGCGCCGCTCGAAACCCAGATGTATCCGGGGCGCAACTCGCGGGAGATGCGGGCCACGCGGGTATAATCGATGAGGCCCGCGCGCTTATCGATGAGCGCCATCGAGCCGATCTTTCCCACAAGTTCGGTATCGAAGGTCATGGTTTCTCCTTTTTTCCATCATAGCATGATTTTGCGGGAAATGCAAATAATTTCGGTATGAGAAAATACTTCTTTCCCCTCGGTTTGCTGCTGTGCGCCCTCCTTTTGGCCGCGTGCGCCGGGTGCGACGCGGACGGCATGGGCACCCTTGCCGATTTTTCCAAGCCATACGCCGGCCTGTACCGCTGTGAAACGCTCACGGCGGGCGGAAAGGAGATGGCCGACCGCTTTGACTACGTCACCCTCGAACTCAAAGGAGAGGGGGATTTTACGCTCGCCTACCGCACAAAGGAGGGGCTCGGCGGGAGCGTGGAGGGGAAATACGTGATGGACTTGGAACGGGGGACCCTCGTCCTCTCCAAAGAGGGACCCCTCCGCACGGCCAACTACCTCTTCCGCGTTCAGGACGGCGCCCTGTGCGGCGACTTCAACTTCAACGGCATGCTTCTGCACGCCGTCTTCCGCACGCCGT
>CANQAZ010000095.1 GCA_947589555.1 uncultured Clostridia bacterium
TCGCCCTTTCTTGGCCCTACCCTTCCTCGGGAAGGGGAGGGTGTCCCGTAAGGGACGGGTGGGGATGGCCCTCCTTTCTTGCCCTCCCCTTGCGTCAAGGGGAGGGGTAGGGGTGGGGATCCGCCCAAAAAATTTTTCCAAAAACCTTGTCATGTACCTCATCTTTTCAAATTTTTTCATGTTACGCTATCTATGTAAGAGAAGAGTAGGTGACAACAAAACCGCGCCGTAAGCACAAAACGCTCCCCGATGCGCCAAGCGCGGCAACCGCGCAAGCGGCTGTTGCGCGCGGCGCAGCGGGGAGCGTTAAAAAGGAGTTTTTTTATGATCAACATTCCAAAGGGCACGAAGGACGTCCTTCCTTCGCAATCTCACGTGTGGCAGTACATCGAGGATGTTTCGCGGGTCACGGCGGAAGGCTACGGCTTTCGCGAGATCCGCACGCCGGTATTCGAGCACACCGAACTTTTCTCCCGCGGCGTAGGCGACACGACCGACGTCGTCACAAAGGAGATGTACACCTTCCTCGATAAGGGCGGGCGGTCCGTCACCCTCCGTCCCGAAGGCACGGCGGGGGTGGCGCGGGCCTTTCTCGAAAACGGCTTGCAGGGCGGCGTAATGCCCTTCAAGGCCTACTACGTCTGTTCGGCCTATCGCTACGAGAGGCCGCAAGCCGGGCGGCTCCGCGAATTTCACCAGTTCGGCGCCGAACTTTACGGCGCGGAGGGGCCCGAAGCGGACGCCGAGGTCATTCTCCTCGCCGACGCCCTCCTCAAAAATTTGGGGCTCAAAAACGTGAAACTCAAAATCAATTCCATCGGCTGTCCCGCCTGCCGCGCAAAATATTACGAGGCGTTGAAGGCCTATTTCAGGCCCCACCTTTTTGAGATGTGCGAGGATTGCAACGCGCGCTTCGAAAAAAATCCCATGCGCATCATCGATTGCAAAAACGAAGCGTGCAAAAAATTTACGGCGGGCGCGCCCCGCGCCATCGAATTTCTCTGCGACGGCTGCAAGGCGCACTTCGAAAAGGTCAAGGAACTTTTGGGCGAGGCGGGCGTGCCCTTCGAAGTGGATCCCTCCATCGTGCGCGGGCTCGATTATTACAGCCGCACGGTGTTCGAATTCACGTCGGAGGCGGCGGGCGCGCAGGGCACGGTGCTCGGCGGCGGCCGCTACGACGGCTTGCTCGCGCAGTACGGGGCCAAGCCCACGCCGGCCGTCGGTTTTGCGATGGGAATGGAGCGCCTCCTCATGGTGATGGAGGCCGAGGGGGCCCCCATGCCCGAGCCCCCGCGCCCCGATTGCTATTTGCTCGGCATGGACGACGCCTCCCGCAAAAAGGCCTTCCTCCTCGCCGAGGAACTCCGCAAGGCGGGCGTTTCGTGCGAGACCGATCTCATGGCGCGCTCGGTCAAGGCGCAATTCAAGTACGCCGATAAACTGGGGGCGCGGTATGTCGTCACCATCGGCGAAAACGAACTTGCCGAAGGGGCGGCGGAAGTCAAAAATATGGATACGTCGGCGGCGGCGCGCGTAAAATTCGAAGCGCTTGCGCAATTTATGACGGGAGGAGAAGAAGATGATCAAAGAAATGAGCGGGCGTGAACTTGACGCGCTGGTGGAAAAAGGGGGGACGGTCGTCTGCGATTTTTGGGCGAGTTGGTGCATGCCCTGCCGCATGCTCGGGCAGGTGATGGAGCCCCTTTCGGAAGAATTTGCGGACAAGGCGACCTTTGTGAAAGTGAACGTGGATGAAAACGGCGACCTTGCCGCCTCGCTCGGCATTTTTTCCATCCCGGACGTCTTTGTGTTTGCGGACGGAAAGGTGAAAACGCACAACGTGGGGTATCTCCCCGAGGACGGGATGCGCGACTTTCTCAAACAAAATTTATAACTTTTTCCGCCTACCAAATCCCCCTGCGCGCCAAGTGCGGCGCGCAGGGGGATTTTTTCCAACCGGCGGTTGCGCGGGCGGTTGCTTTTTCTCTGTGCGCCGCAGGGAAAAAATGCGCGGAAAATCTTGCAAAATTTTTACGCGCGTGCTATACTGAAACTGCGTCACAATTCAATACTACCAATAGTAAGATACAACGGCATCGGTGTATCCTTTTTCCACTATTGGTAGGAAATTGTGACGCAGACAATAACGGGATACTCTTTGCGGGCGCCCGATATTGTCGGGCGTCCTTATTTTTACCCGCGAAAAAGGAGAAAGGAAAGATGAAACACAAGATTTTGGCGGCAGTGTTCGCTCTTGCCGCAACGCTGTGCCTCTGCTTCGGCCTTGCGGCGTGCGGCGGTGCGGGCGTGGACGGCACCTACTACCTCTACGAGAGCAACGCCCTCAACAAAAACGAGTTTATCGTCCTCGACGGCGGAACATGGTCGGACGAGAACGGCGATTCGGGCGAATATTCCGTAAACGGCGATGAAATTATCATTTACGTTGACTTTATGGGCCAAAAAACGGAATTTACGCGCGGCACGGTGCAAAACGGCGACCTCTTTTTGAAGATGGGCGGCGCAGACGTGCATTATTACAAGGAGGGGAGCGAGCCCGGCGCAAGCGGAGGAGGTTCGCAAGCCTCCTCCGCGCAGGACCGCACCGTGACCTACGACGCAAACGGCGGTAAGTTTGCAAACGGCGGGACGACCTTCACCCAAACGGTGAAAACGGGCGCAAAACTCACCGCGCCCCTGTCGCCCGCCCGCAACAACTACGCGTTTGCGGGCTGGGCAAAGAGCGAGAACGGCTCGGAGATGTGGAAATTCGATACGGACATCGTAAGGGCGGATACCACCCTCTATGCGCAGTGGACGCAGGAATCGGCCGTGATTTTGAGCGTGGACGGCGCGAGCATCGAGGGAAAATCCATTTTCATGCTCGTGGATAAGGACACCGAGAGCGTTTCCCTTTCGGGCAAGGTGGTTTGCAGCGACGACAGCATCTGGCGGCTGTACAGCGACCCCGAAGGACAGCGCGAGATCCCCACCAAAATGGTGACCCGCCTTTCGGGCGGGGACAACATCTACTACATCGTCGTCAACTCCCAAAACCAAGCGCAGGTGAATGTGTACGCGCTTACCGTGCACCGCAGTCACTTGGTCAACATCTCCTATTATAACGGCGATTCCGTGCTCCAAACGGCGGAAATCTATACGGGGGAGACCTTCTCCGCCGATTACACGCCCGACATTACGGGCTATACCTTCCACGGGTGGAAGAAAGCGGACGGCACGCCCTTTTCCGCCGAGATCCTTTGGAAGGGACTTTCCCTCTATGCCGATAAGACGGCGAACACCTATACGGCGACCCTCAACGTGAACGGCGGGGCGGACCTTGCCGCGGGGAAGGACGAGCAAACGATGACCTACGACGAGGAATATGCCTTCCCCGTTCCCTCGCGCACGGGCTACTCGTTTACGGGGTGGTACGCGGGGAGCGACCAACTCACGGATGAGGAGGGCGAGTGCCTTGCCGCGTGGAACATCGATAGCGATACCACAGTCACGGCGCATTGGCAAGCGAACAAGTATCAATTGACCGTAAAAGCGGATAATTCCTCCGCGGGGAGCGTGACGGGCGGCGGCGAATATGACTACGGTAGCACCGTGACCGTGACGGCGACGACGAATCGCGGCTACAACTTCCTCGGGTGGTACGATGCAAGGGGAGAACGGCTTGCCGAAATGGCGCGCTATACCTTCCAAATGGGATTTGCAACGACGCTTACGGCCAAGTGGGATTATTATACCGTCACCGTTTCGCGCAACAATACTTCCGCGGGCACGCTTTCGCAGAGTTACAACGGGACGAAAATCGCCGTCGGGACGAAGGTTTCGATCACCGCGACCACCAACAAGGGTTACACGTGGGTGGGTTGGTACAGCGGCGAGACCGAACTGACGACGGAATTGACCTACTCCTTTACAATGGAGAGGAAAAATGTGAACGCCGAGGCGCGGTGGATCGTATGCCCCGTTAAGGTACAATCGAGCAATAAAACCGCAGGTACGGTAAAGGATTTGCCCGATACCACCGTGTTAGGGCAAGAGATTACTTTGGTTGCAACGACCAA
>CANQAZ010000096.1 GCA_947589555.1 uncultured Clostridia bacterium
GAGGGGATAAATCTGATAAAAGACCGCCTCGTCAAACCACATCGTTTTTGCCTCCTTCGGCGGGGGCCTCCCCGCCCGAACGGACTTGCAGGGCCTCCCGCGCGGCCGACGTGCGGGCGACGGCGTTGAGAACGAAACAGGCGTTTTGCTGTAATTCTCCGCGGGTCAGACGTCCCTTCTTGTTCAGTTTTTTGAGGAGCCCGCCGTACTGGAATTTTTTGCCGAGGTAGCCCCCGCCCGGCATGAGGACGTTGACCCCCGCATAGACGCGCGCCGCGTTGTTCTTGCGCTTTGCCGCGGACGGGCAACTCCCCCTTTTCATCCACCAATCGGTGACGACGCAACCGCCGAAGCCCCACTCCCCACGCAACACCCCGCGGACGAGGGCGGCGTTGTAGTGGGCGTACACCCCGTTGATCTTGTTGTAACTCGTCATGAGAAAGTGGGGAGCGGCCTCCTTGACGCAAATTTCGAAGCCGCGCAGATAGATCTCGCGCAGGGCGCGCTCGGAGAGGCGGCTATCGTTGTGACTGCGGTTGAATTCCTGATTGTTGCACGCAAAGTGCTTGGGACAGGCCGAAACGCCCGCGCTCTGCAACCCCGTTACGGCCGCGCCCCCCATCTTGCCCGTGAGGTAGGGATCCTCCGAATAATATTCGAAATTGCGGCCGCACAGGGGATCGCGGTGGAGGTTCATGGCGGGCGCGAGCAGGACGTGGGAGCCCCGCTCCTTCATCTCCTCCCCCACCCCGCGGTAGACCTCCTGCACGAGGGCGGGATCGAAGGTGCACGCGAGCAGGGTGGCGATGGGCAGAAGAGAGGACGGCGTTTTGAGGCGGATGCCCGAGGGACCGTCCGTCATGGTGACGGCGGGGACGCCGCGGACGCGCAACGACTCCGTCACCCCGCCCATGACCCCCGCATTGCCGCGGGCGCCGAGGGGGCTATCCATTTTGAGGGCGCCGTAGGCGAGGGCCTGCAAGTCGGCGTCCGAGAGCGAAGAGACGAACTCCTCCACCGTCGCTTTGCCCGCCAAAACCTCGGAAAACGAACAGCGTTTTGCCGTTTTCGGAAGTTCGGGGGGAGCGGGGAAGGCATGCGACAGGGGCGGGGCGGGCGCGATGACGCGCTCCGTGCGCTCCAAGCGGGCGATCTCTTTTGCGCTCCGCACGTCCGCCCCCGCGTAGAGGCGGTAGGTCCCGCCGTGGAGGACGAAGGCGGCGCGGGACTCATCGAAGGAGGCAAAGGCGTCCTCCTCCAACGCGATCCGTCCCCTCTCCTCCCCGCCGGGGGGCAGGAGAGCGGTCTTGCAAAAGCCGACGAGTTCGCGCGCGGGGGAGCGGGCCGAAGCGGGCTTTTCCAAATAAACTTGCACGACCTCCCGCCCCGCCCGATCGCCCGTGTTGCGGACGAGGTAATTTACGACCCCGTCTACGTAATTTGCCTCCGTTTTGAAGGTCGTATAGGAGAGGCCGAAGCCGAACGGAAAGAGGACCTTTTCGGGGGCGTTTGTCTCAAAATGGCGGTAGCCGACGAAGAGATCCTCGGCATAGTCGTTGTAGGCCGCGTTGCCGAAATTGCCCGAAGAGGGATAATCGGCGTAGGCGCGCGCGACGGTATCCGCAAGTTTGCCGCAGGGAGAGACCTTGCCGAGGAGCAGATCGGCACAGGCGTTGCCCGCCTCCATGCCCCCCTGCCACAGCACGAGAACGGCCCCGACGGGATATTGGTTGAGCCACGAAAAGTCGATCACGCTACCGATATTGAGCACGACGGCGACGCGGGGAAAGCGGGCGCAAACGAGGGACAGCATCGCTTTTTCCGCCCCCGTCAGATAAAAACTGCCCTCTTTGAGGGCGTGGTCGCGGTCCTCTCCCGCGGCGCGGCCGAGCACGACGACGGCGGTATCCGTCTCCGCCCGCGCCCCCTCGACGAGGGCGGGAGTAAGGGGCATTTCGGGATAACTGCGGGGCCAGTTCCCCCACCCGCCGCGGGCGACGGGATGGGCCGCCGAGTAGGAAAGGTAGGCCTCTTTGAGCCCCTCGGCGAGGTCCGCACCGCCCGCGAGGAGCCCTTCGAGAATGCTGACGCGATAGGGCTTGATGACGTCGCCGCCCGAGCCGTAACCCGTGTAAAAGGGATCCGTCTGCACCCTGCCGAAGAGGGCAAATTTGCCCGAAACGGGTAGCGTTTTATCGTTTTTGAGGAGAACGGCCCCCTCCGCCGCGGCCCGACGCAGGAGAGCGGACATGGCGGGCGAAAGGGAGCCGCCCCCGGCCGCGCAGAGATTTTCCTCCTGCCTGAGCGCGCTCCCCGACAGCGAAAAATAGAGTTTGGCGGCGATATTTTTCGCCCCTTGCTTGAATTTGACCCAACTCATCCCCTTTCCTCCCGAAATATTATAGCACGGCGGGCGAACGCTGTCAATCAACGCTTGCATTTTTGCGGCCGCGGGTGTATAATACAGAAAAACGACAGAGGTTTTACGATGAACGGACTGAAACGATTCCTTTCCACCTCCTATTCCGCCTTCCAGACGGCCGAAAACGCCGCGCGGTACCTGAACGAGCACGGGTTTCTCCCCCTCGACGAGTGCGAGCCGTGGAATTTGCAAGAAGGGGGCAAATATTATGTGGTGCGGGGCGGAAACAGCCTGATCGCCTTCCGCTACGGCGCGGGAAGCGCCAAAATCGCGGCCGCGCATACCGATTCGCCCTGCCTGAAATTGAAGGAGAACGCCGCCCTCGCCGACAAGACCTATACCCGCCTCAATACCGAGCCCTACGGCGGCGGGCTGTGGTACTCCTTTTTCGACCGCCCCTTGAAGATCGCGGGCCGCGTGGTGCGGGAGAGCGTGGGGAAACTCCTTGCCGAAAATTACGTGAGCGACTTTGTGTGCGTGCTCCCCTCCCTCGCCATCCACCAGCAACGGGACGCCAATGAAAAATTTGCGCCCAATTTGCAGACCGAACTTCCCCTGTACGGCCTCGGGGAGGTCGATTTTGCCCAAAAACTGCAAAACGCTGTGAGTTATGACCTCTTTGCCGCCCCCGCCGTGGAGCCCTTTGAGAGCGGCGCGGACGGGGAGTTTTTATCCTCCCCCCGCCTCGACGACCTGACGGGCGTTTATGCCGCCCTGCGCGCCCTTGCCGAGGGGGATTGCAAGGGGCTGTGCGTTGCGGCCTGCCTTTGCAGTGAGGAGATCGGCAGCCGCACCTACGGAGGCGCCGGAAGCGGGTTTTTGAGGGCGGTGCTGCGGCGGGTCGCCGCGGCCCAGGGCAAAAGCGGGGAGGAATTTGCCGCCATGTTGGCCTCTTCCTTCCTCCTCTCCATCGACAACGCCCATTCCCTTCACCCCAACCACCCCGAAAAGTGCGACCCGACCAACCGCGCCGCGCTCGGCGGGGGCGTGGCCGTGAAAACGCACGCCGGGGGCGCCTATACGACCGACGCCTTCACCTTTGCCATCGTGAAAACCGCCTTTGAACGGGCCGGCGTGAAGGTGCAGAGTTTTTGCAACCGCTCCGATATGGCGAGCGGCTCCACCCTGGGGGCCATCTCCCTGACCCAGGCGAGCATCCCCTCCGCGGACATCGGAATTGCCCAACTTGCCATGCACTCCGCCGTCGAAACCATCGCAAAAAGCGACTATTTTGAACTTGAAAAGGCCGTTCTTGCCTATTTTGGGTGCGAAATCGGCCTGAAAGCGGGCACGGCGACCATAAAATAGGCCTGTTTCCATGAAGCCGCCCGCGCTTTATGCGCCGCGGACAGAATGAAGCCGCGGACAGGACGAAACCTCGGACAGAATGAAGCCGCGGGCCATAAGAAAAGAAATGCGCACCCCGTTTGCGGTGCGTATTTTTGCGTTTTGGCGGAATTATCGGCGTCAAAGCCGGACACGGTTCAATCGCCCGTAGGGTTTTTTTTGGGGGGGGAGGGGAAAGGAGCCGCAGGCGTTAAAGAGAAAGGTTGCCTTGCGGCAACCCTTTGCAACGTGCGCCTTGCGGCGACGTGGTGGAGCCAAGGGGAGTCGAACCCCTGACCTCTTGAATGCCATTCAAGCGCTCTACCAT
>CANQAZ010000097.1 GCA_947589555.1 uncultured Clostridia bacterium
TGTTTGTACTGCTGGGGCGCCTGCGGCAGGGCGTAGAACTGCCCCGGGTAGAGGCGGCTGGGCACGATGTAGTCCCGCGCGCCCTCGGGGGACGAACTCGTCAGGATGGGCGTGGAGATCTCCAAAAAGCCCTCCTCCGTCATGAGGCGGCGCAGATCGGCGATGATGTTGGCGCGGAGCACGATCTTCTCGCGCACGGCGGGATTGCGCAGATCGAGGTAGCGGTATTTGAGGCGGGCGTCCTCCCCCGCTTCCTGCGAGCGGTTTACCTCAAAGGGCAGGGCGGGAGTGAGCCGCTTACCCAAAACTTCCACCCGTTCGGGCGCCACTTCGATGAGCCCGGTGGGCAGTTTTTCGTTGGGGGCGGAGCGGAGCACCACCTTGCCCGTCACCGATACGGTGGACTCGGTTGGGATATCGCGGAAGGCGGAGAGCATGGGCTCTTCGGTGCATACGATCTGGGTCGTGCCGTAAAAGTCGCGGAGGACGGCGAAGAGGAGCCCTCCCTTGTCCCGTTTGGAATCGAGCCAGCCCGCCAGCGTGACCGTCTTTCCGGCGTCCTCCCTGCGGAGTTCGTTGCAGTTGTGCGTTCTGTAAGCCATAAAATACCTTCGTGCGTTTTTTCCTATTTTAGAACGCACGCCGGAAAAAGTCAAGTTTTCGCGCCCTTTCCGCGGGCTCCGTCCCGAAAAATTTTCGCGGTCCGCGGTTTTCAGTAATCTTTGAGCCCCACAAGGTAATCGAGGGACACCGAAAAATATTCGGCGAGTTTGCACAGCGACAGCAGATCGGGCTCCACCTTGCCCGTCTCCCAGTACGAAATTTTGCGCTGTGTGGTGGCAAGGGCCGCCGCCAGCGTGCTCTGTTTGAGCCCCCGCTCCGTCCGCAAGTCTTTCAGCCTCTCCGCAAACAAAATTTTCATACCGAAATTTTAGACGGAATGTGTCTAAATCATTTGACATAGACAAAAATTGTCTGTATAATGAACGTATATTACAGATGTAAGGAGGCGCAAATGTACAAATGTGAACAATGCGGAACGGAATTTGAGAGCAAATTCTGTCCCAACTGCGGCGCGCCCGCGCCGCTCGAACAACCCGCACCCTCGGCGGAGCCCGCCGTAGCGGCGGCCCCCGCCCCCGCGGCTCCCGCGGCGGCTCCCGCGGCCCCTGCCCCCGTGCAGGTGAGCGAAGAGGCGCGCAAAATCACCCTCGCGGAAAAGACGAAGGCGTGGGTCGCGCGCAAGGGGATGCTCGCAGGCTACACAATAGGTTTTTTCCCGGCCTACGGCATCTTTGCCGTGCTCATCGGCACCATTTTGGGCTTCACCCCTAAGATGGCCGAATGGAACCCCGGCAAACTCGGCAAGGAGAAGAAGAACGTCCTCGCCTGCACCATTGCGGCCGCCGTACTCGCCGTCGTCATGCTGATCGGCGGCATTCTCCTCCACCTGCTCGCCCTGCCCGCGCTCGAAGGGGCCGAAGGGGTCGATTACGAGTTCATGTCCATCCTTTTCCCCGTGCTCGTATGGTTTGGCTTTGCCGCCGAACTCGGGGCCGTGCTCCTCGGCGCGCTCACCCTTCCCCTCGGCAACGAACTCGTACAGGGCTACTACGGGCGGCTCGATCCCATCTTCGAAGTGGATCCCCCCGTCGTCACGGTGCAGGAACTTCTGCGCACGCTCGCCATTGCGGAGCACAACCGCACCTACAAAAAGTCGCAGGACAAGGTGCGTTTCGGCGCCCTCGGGCTCATCCTTCTGTACGTCGTCATCATCGCCATCGCGGTGCCCGTCTCCCTCTACGCCACCCCCTATACCGATCACCTCACCCTCGAAAACGTGAAAAAGATCAGGCTCGGCACGGACAAGACGTCGGTGGAGATCGTGCTCGGCGAGCCCCACGTCTCGCCCGGGGACGACGGCCCCTCCAAATACAGTTGGGAGTACGTCGGCGGCGAATATCTCAAACTCGAAGATAAGGCCGCGGACATCATGGAAAAGCAGGAAAAGGCCCTCCTCGACGGCGATTTCGAAAAGGTCCTTTCCCTCGAAGAGGATGCGAACGAACTCGCGGAAAAGGCGAGGAACCTCTCCTACAAGAGGGTCGTCATCGAATTCGATAGCGACGAGCGGGTGCGGAGTGTGCTCTTCAACGTCTCCTACCGCCAGAGTTCGGATGCGTCGGCGACCAAGTCCTTCTACGAATCGGAGGTCTCCTATTCGCGCTCTTCCTGCGCCTCGATGGAGGAATTCAACACCATCGGCGCGACCGTCTCCTATTCCGACGGCAGTTACTACACCGGCTACATCCCCACGTCCGACTACACGTTGAACGGCACGGTCTGCTCCGTCAAGTGGACCCCTCCTTACGTTTCCTACGGGTCCTATCTCACGGCCACCGTCTCCATCTCGGGCGATTGGCTCGCCCCCGCCGAGGAATAAGTTGCAAAAAAATTCCCGCCCGTGCGTCTTGCACGGGCGGCTTTTCTTTTTTTTACTTTACGATGACCAAATTTTTCCGCGCGCGGGTGACGGCGGTGTACAGCCACGAATTTCCGTTTTCAAAGTACCCGCTCTCGTCCAAAACCACCACGCTGTCGTACTCCGAGCCCTGCGCCTTGTGGCAGGTGACGGCGTAGGCGAACTCGAAGCGGCACACGGTGTCCTCGCGCTTGACGCGGAGGGCGCGGAGGGCCTCCGTATTGCTCTCGTGCACCAACCGCCCGTCCGCAAGGCGGAAGGCCCGCGCGCCGTAGTCGTGGTAATATCTCCCCTCGCGGAACACCCCCGCGTCCACGGGCAGGTCGGTCACGGTGTCGCGCAAAAAGTCGGCGCGGAAGTCGAGGAGCAACAGTCCGTCCTCCCCCTCCCGCACGCGGTAGCAGTTGCCGATGATGCCGTTCACAAGGTGGAAGTCCCCCTTCTCGTCGAGGGGTTTGGACCAGTCGTTGAGGGTGCACACGAGTTTTTCGCCGTCCACGGGGAGGGCGGTGGGCGGGATCCCGAGGAAGGCGCGCATCTCGCGGTTGACAAAGGCGCGGGTGCGGTTGAGGCCCACGATGATCTGGTCGGCGCGGGTGAAGAGTTCGCGACGGGTATCCCCGTCGAGGGCGCGCCGCGGGAGGACGCACACGTTTTCGCCGTAACTGCCGAAGGAGGGCCGCTCCCCCGCGCGGATGCGGGCCGCGAGGCGCACGATGGGGTTGCCCTCCTCCTGCCGCACGATCTTTTTGAGGGTGACGACGGGCATCGAAAGGAGGGAATTGCTTCCGCCGACGGGGGGCAGTTGGGCGGGGTCGCCGCAGAAGAGGCACTTCACGCCGAAGGAGAGCAGATCTTTCAAAATATCGTCGGAGACCATGCTCGTCTCGTCCACCACGATGAGGCGGATGTCCTTATTGAGCCTGTCCTTTTTGACGAAGCGCAAAAAGCGTTCGGAGATGACCTCGCCGTCCTCGTTGACTTCGATGTCCTCCTCGCGGGTGTAGATGAGGGAGTGCACGGTGCCCGCGGGGGTACCGCCGCGGATGAGCACGGAGGCCGCCTTCCCGGTGGGCGCCACAAATACGGCGCTCTCCCCGGGGACGAGCCCCATTTTGCGGACGATGTAGTCCACGAGAAAGGTCTTGCCCGTGCCCGCGTACCCGCAGAGCACGAAAATTTGGGTATGGAGGTTGAAAAACCATTCCTCGATGAGTTCGGCGGCGTCCGCCTGATCCTCGGTGAGGACGGGCTCCGCGGCCACAGCGTGCTGATCCATGCTTCCAGTATAGCACGCCCCGCGCCGATTTGCAAAACATTTGTTCTATCTTTTTTGCGGATCCCCAAAAATTTTTTCCTTCCCCATCGCCCTACGGCGTGCGGAAGACGGCGTGCAGAAGCATGCCGTTGAAGTTGAAGTCGCCGCACAGTGCGCCGTCCTGCACGCGGAAGAGGTAGTTGGCCGTGCGGAGGGGTCCCTCTTTGGAGAGGACGAGGGTCCCCCGTTCCAAGTCCATCTCATATTTCCCCTCCACGCTCCCGCCGAGC
>CANQAZ010000098.1 GCA_947589555.1 uncultured Clostridia bacterium
CCCCCGAAGGGAAGGAGGAGGCGTCGGGCTCGCCCACGATGAGGGACTTGCCCGTGAGTTGCATGATGACTTTGTCGCCCGAAGGCTCGATGAAACTATCGTGCTTTTCCGCCGTCAGGTTGGTGAGGGGCTGGAACCAGTGGGTGTAATGGGTGGCTCCCTTTTTGACCGCCCAATCCTTCATCGCGTTGGCGACCGTGCCCGCGATGGAACTATCGAGGGGCTCGCCCTCGTCGATGGTCTTGCGGAGGGACTTGTAAACTTCCTTCGGCAGGGAGTTTTTCATGACCTCGTCGTTGAATACGTTGGTGCCGAACAATTCGGTTACGTTCATACGCGCTCTCCTTTCTCGGACGTATTTCCTGATATCCACGCAACATTATATGAGTTTTGCGCCATTAAGTCAAATGTTTGCCGCCGTTTTTTGCGTTTTGCATCCGCAATGGCCGGTATAAGCGGCGGTTATGGCACCGCCGCGCTTGCACAACGGCGTGCGCGCGGGAGAGAAAACCCCCTTGCCGAAGCAAGGGGGAATGCGCAAAATTGTACGGGGTTTGTTTTTACTCCGTTTCCTCGCTCCAAAGGGAGGTGAACGTGATGGCGTCGCCCTCCTTCAAACCGAGTTGCCCGACGATCTCCGGCGTGAGCGTGAACAGCACGCCATCATCATATTCTTCCGTGGGGGCGATGATCGTGTCGGTATCGGCGAGCATCCAACCCGTCAGCCGATACATTTTTTCGCTCGCCTCATCAAAATAAACTCCGATCGGGAAAAACATCATGTTCATCCGATCCGCCGTTGCGATCAAGAAAATTCCGTCAATCCGAAAAGAAATCCTCGCGTTTGAGGCCGGCGCGGAGTTTTTCGAGGGCGCGCTTTTCGATGCGGGAGACGTAAGAGCGCGAAATATTCAGCCGCTTGGCGACCTCCCGCTGGGCGAGCGGCGCATCCCCCGTCAAAGCGTAGCGCAGACAGATGATGACCGTTTCGCGCTCGGTGAGGAGGGCCTTCACCGCCGCCAAAAATTTTTCCTGCATGAGGGTGCGCTCCACGCCCGCAAAGACCTTTTCCTCCCGCTCGAACAAAAGATCCATGAGGGTGAGTTCGTTGCCGTCCTTATCGGTGCCCACGGGGTCGTTGAGGGAGAGATTGCCGCGGTGCTTCTTGCCCGCGCGAATGAGCATCAGAATTTCGTTTTCGATGCACCGCGCCGTGTAGGTGGCAAGGCGCGAGCCGTGCCCCTCCTCGTAGGTGTTGATGGCCTTGATGAGCCCGATGGAGCCCACCGAGAGCATGTCGTCGGTCTCCGCCGCTCCCGCGTATTTTTTGACGATGTGCGCCACGAGGCGCATGTTGTGGCGGATGAGTTTTTCCTTCGCCTCCTCGTCGCCCTCGCGCGCCAACTTCAAACAGCGCGCCTCTTCCTCGCGGGAGAGGGGCTTGGGGTAGGACGAGCCGTCCGAAAGCGCCCCCGTGAAAAAAAACAGCCGCCCGAAAACGGCATACAAAAGTTGCAACATATTCCCCTCGCTTTTTCAATATATGCCGCGGGGAAGTTGTCCTATGAACGCAAAAAAAGAGCGCCGCGCGGATTTTTCCGCGCGGCGCATGCCTTACGGCGCACCTTATTTTGTGTGGAAACGGACGGCGGTGACGCTCGCCGCGGGCAGGACGAATCCCGCAACATTGCCGCCGAAGTTGCCCACGGTGTAACTTACGGGCGCGATCTTCTCCGCCGCGACCGTGTTCACGTCCTCGTAAAATCCCGCGAGCGACGTGACCGAAGCAATGCCGGTGAGTTCGGCCCCGCCCACTTCGATGTTGAGACGCACGTCCTCCTCCGCGGCGTTGACGATCTTCACGATGTAGTCCCCCGTCGCCTCGTCCGAACTCGCAACATAGTAGAGTTTTTCCAGTTCCCGCGGCGTGCCCGTGCAGACGGGCTCGAATTCGGGCAAGAAACCGTTTGCAAACGTCAGCGCCGAAGTGAGTTTGCGGGTGCCCGCGTTCTTCATAAAGAGTTGTTGCACGTAGTAATTGGCAGTGCGCACGAGTTCGGTATTCGTGAACAGCATCATATCCACCGCCCAGTGGCGCATATTTTCGGCGACGGGCGCGAACATGGGCGCATAGGCCACGAGTTTCACGATATCGCCGTTGCGCTCGAAGCCCGTCATCATCGCCGCCTCCGAAAGGGCGGAAAACCACCCGTTGACGAGGTAACCCGCGTTGGTCCCGGACATGTTGAAGGCGTTGTTCGCCGAATATTCGCCCACGAACACCTCGTAGCGGCCGCTCCCCTCGCGGGCGTAATCATCGTACATCCGCGTGTGGAGGAAGAAGTCCACGGGGTTGTTGTAATAATGGTGGTCCTGCACGCCGTATTCGCCGAGGGAGGAGATCTTGCCCGCGTTCATGTAGGCGGAGGCGGCGTCCTTTGCAATGCCCGTCGTGCGGGGGGCGTCCGTGCGGAAGTCGATGGAGCCCTCGCAGTGTTCGAGGCGCTGGTGGTTGCCCACGATGAGTTGTACGCCGTACTCCTCGCATGTTTGCATGAAGGCGGCGTTTTGGAGGAACTTTTCGTAGTAGCCCGTGAAGTAATCGGAGGTCCCGCCCGCGTTCCACTGCTCGTTGCCGATGCCGATGTAGTTCATTTCAAAGGGCTCTTCGTGCCCCATCCCGGCGCGGATCGCCCCCCACTTCGTCGTCTTGTCCCCCTTTGCGAACTCGATGAGGTCGGCCGCATCGCGGATGTAGTCCTCGATATTCTTGTTGTGTCTGCCTTGAAGGAGCGCGCCGGGGTAGGCCTGCCCCTGGCAGGAGAGGCCGCAACTCACGACGGGCAGAGCGGAGGCCCCGAGGCTGTCGCACAGCAAAAAGTATTCGTAAAAGCCGATGCCGTAGTCCATGAGGAAATACTCGTTCCCGTTGTTCTCCCACAGGTTGACGTTGGCCTCGCGGGTGACGAATTCGCCGTACGTCGTCACCTCTTCCTCCCCTTGTTCGGTGTTGAGGGTGTAGTCGAGCGCGGGCACGGTGTCGTCCCCGGCGTTCCCGCCGTTTGCAAGCGCGCCGATGCTATTTTTCCAGTCGTACGTCTGGTTGTAATTTTCGCCCTCGGTGATGCACCCGCCCGGAAAGCGGATGAACTTGGGCGAAAGGTCTTTGATAGCGTCATAGAGATAATTTTTGATGCCGGCCGTACTCTCCGTCGTCTCCAACGAAACGGCGTCGAGGCAGACGTTCGCCGCCGCCGAGAATTCGAGCACCAATTTGAGCCCTTCCGAAGCCGTGCCCGTCGCTTTCAGGGTGCGCCGATACTTTTTCCAGCCCCCCGAAACGGGGATGACTGCCGCCGCGTATTCCGTCGTGCCGTCGGTGACGGACACGGTGACGTCCACATCCGCCGACGTCTTCATAAAGGTGGAAAACACATAATCGGTCCCCTCCTTCACCGCGATGGGAGCGGGCGTATAGCCGCTGTTGGCGAGGATGCCGCCCGCGGTCGCCGCAACGGAGGCGTAGGAGAGGTGATAGGCGTTCGCGTAGTCCTTATATTGTTCGCCGGTCACGCCGTTCGCATCGCTCAAAACGGTGATGGGCGCGCCGTTTTCCGTCCAGCCGTGCGTGCCGTTCGCATATTTTGCGCCCGACACCCGCTCGAACGAGCCGTTTTTCACCATGTTGTCGTCGAGGGCCTGCGAGGCGTAGTTGATGTCCTCCAAAAAGACGCCGTAGAGTTCGTCGGAGATGCCCCCGTTCGCGCCGTTATCGACGCCCGTGATTTTCAGCGTGGCCTGCGCGTTTTCGAGCGCGGGCGCATCGCGGTCGGGCCGTTGCGTCTTTTGCGTTTCGCCTCCGCCGCACCCCGCCGCGGAGACGAGCAGGGCGGCCGAAAGCGCGCACGAAGCGGCAAAAAAGAGTTGTTTTTTCATGACTTCCCCCCCCCGGAAT
>CANQAZ010000099.1 GCA_947589555.1 uncultured Clostridia bacterium
AACGTCATCGATTGGGGGCTCTCGCGCGACCGCTATTGGGGCACGCCGCTCCCCGTGTGGGTCTGCCCCGACTGCGGGGAGATCGAAGTCATCGGCTCCCGCAAGGAATTGCACGAAAAGACGGGCGCGCCCGAGAATACCGAGTTGCACCGCCCGTACGTGGATAATCTTTTCTGCACCTGCCCCAAGTGCGGCGGAAAGATGGCGCGCACGCCAGAAGTCATCGACTGTTGGTTCGATTCGGGCTCCATGCCCTTTGCGCAGTACCACTATCCCTTTGAAAACAAGGCTCTCTTCGAGGAGACCTTCCCCGCCGACTTCATCTCGGAGGCCGTCGATCAGACGCGCGGCTGGTTCTACGTGCTCCTCGTCATCTCCACCATCCTCTTCGATCGGGCGCCCTTCAAAAACTGCATCAGTTTGGGGCTCGTCGCCGATAAAAACGGCGTCAAAATGTCCAAACACAAGGGCAACGTCGTCGACCCGTGGACGGTCCTCAACAAACAGGGCGCGGACGCCGTGCGTTGGTACTTCTACACGGCAAGCGCGCCGTGGCTCCCTTCGCGATTCAGCGAGGAGGCCGTCTCCGAAGTCCAGCGCAAATTCCAGGGGACGCTGTGGAACACCTACGCCTTCTTCACGTTGTACGCCGAGATCGATCGATACGATCCTTCGAAGTACGATTTGAAGAAATGCAAACTTTCGCTGATGGATAGGTGGGTGCTCTCCAAACTCAACACCCTCGTCAAGGATGTGGACCGCATGCTCGCCGCCTACAACATCACGGACAGCGCGCGCGCCATACAGGACTTTTCGGACGTCCTTTCCAACTGGTACGTCCGCCGCGGGCGCGACCGCTATTGGGGGAGCGATATGACGGAGGACAAGGCGGCCGCCTACACGACGCTCTGGCACGTCCTCGTCACAACGGCAAAACTTCTCGCGCCGTACACCCCCTTCATGGCGGAGATGATGTATCAAAACCTCGTGCCCGCCTTCTATCCCGCGGCCCCCGTCTCCGTGCACCTGTGCGACTTCCCGCAGGCGGATGAAAGCCTTATCGATCCCGCCCTCGAAGAGGGCATGGGCGTCGTGCTCAAACTCGTGGAACTCGGCAGGAGCGCGCGCAACGCGGGTTCCGTCAAAAACAGACAGCCCCTCGCCGAGATGCTCGTCGCAAGCGAAAAACCCCTTGCGATCGGGGGCGAACTCGAAGCGGTGACCCTCGATGAACTCAACGTCAAAAAGATGACCTTCGTTTCGGGGGGCGAAAATCTCGTCAAGTACACCTTAAAGCCTCAACTGCGCACGCTCGGGCCCAAGTACGGCAAAAAACTAAAACTCATCACCGAATTTTTGAATACCTGCAATGCGGCGGAAGTCGTCGCGGCGGTCAAGGGCGGCGGCGTGTACACCGTCGACCTCGATGGCGAAGTCACCCTTGCCGAAGAGGATCTTCAAATTTTCACCTCGTCCGCGGAGGGCTACGCCGCGGCGCAGGACGGCGGCGTCACCGTCGCCCTCGATACCCGCCTCACCGAGGAACTTCTGGACGAAGGGTGCGAGCGCGAACTCGTCTCCAAGATCCAGACCATGCGCAAGGAAGCGGGCTTTGAGGTGACCGACCGCATCGCCGTCCGTTACCGCGCGGAAGGTCGGGCGGAGCGGATGTTGCGCAAGGGGGCCTTCGCACCCGACGTCCTCGCCGAAACCGTTTCGGAGGGAGAAGGGGAGGGCTTCACCCGCACCCTCGATATCAACGGCGACAAGGCCACCGTCACCCTCATCAAGCGCTGATACAACAAAAAAAGCCCGCCCCGCAAAATACTCGCGGGGCGGGCCCTTCTAACCCTATTTTATTTTGTGAGCCGTTCGAGCGCCATCCTGTACATTTTGAGGAGCAATTCCACCCGTTCGATGGTAATGTACTCGTCGGCTTGGTGGATGACGGGCTCGTCGCCGGGCATCTCGGGCCCGAATCCGACGCCGTTTTTGAGGGCGCGGGCGTACGTTCCGCCGCCGATCGCAATGGGTTCCGCCTTCTGCCCCGTGCACTCCTCGTAAACGGAAAGGAGGGTGCAGATGAGCGGGCTGTTCTTATCGTGGAAGAGGGGGGGCTGGTGATGAACCGTTTCGTACTTCACGCCCATCGCAACAAGTTTTTGGTACACGTTCTCGGCGGACAGCGTGGCGGGGTAGCGGATGTCGCACAAAACCTGCAATTCGCCCTTGCGGTATTTGATGACGTTGGGGGAGAGGGTCAACCGTCCCGTCTCGTCCGAAAGTTTTGTTAAGCCGTAAACATCATTGAAGAGGCAATCCACGGCAAAGCGGATGTTCTCGTTGCGGCGTGCGAAGTAGGAGAGAAGGGGGAGCATGGCGTTCACGCCCTTTTCGGGGGTGGAGCCGTGCGCGCTCTTGCCGCGTGCGATGAGTTTATTGCCCGCGATTTCCAGCCCGAATTCCCTTGCGCGCGCCGTGCCGATGGAGCGCGTCGTGGCCGAGCAATAGTCGCACACCATGTTGGCGCTCTTTCCTCCTTCGAGGAAGAGGAAGGGGGCGTGGGGCAGGGGGAAGTGGAGCCGCACGTGCAGAATGCCCTTTTCCGCATAGATGACGGGAAATTCCGCATCGGGCGAAAATCCCGTATCGGGCATAGAGGCCGCCTCGCGGTAGTGCTCGATGCACGCCCAGCCGCTCTCCTCGTTGCACCCGACGATGAGTTTGATGCGTTTGGAGGGCATAAAGCCCGCATCTTGAAGTTGTTTGAGGGCATAAAGGACGCAAACGGCGGGTCCCTTGTCGTCCACGGCGCCGCGTCCCCATATTTTTCCATCCTCGACGAGTCCGCCGAAGGGGGGCTTGGTCCAGCCGTCGCCCGCGGGCACCACGTCGAGGTGGCAAAGCACGGCAAACTCTTCCACGCCGGAGCCGTAGATCACCTCTCCCGCATAGCCGCCGTAGTTGTGCGTTTCGAATCCCAAACTTTCCGCGAGGGAAAGGAAGTGTTGCAGGCAATCGTAAGCGCCTTGACCGAAGGGCATTTTCGCCGAACGTTTTCCGAAAGAGGAATCGAAGCGGATGCTCTCGGCGATCCCTTGCACCGCATCGTTCAGATAATGTGTCATAGCCATATTCCCGTGAAGTCCCATTCCGATGAAGTCCAAATGTTATTGTATCACGGCGGGCGGGAGTTGTCAAGCCTGTTTTTTTATAAAATGTGCGAAAAAAAAGAGAAAGCGCGCCGCAATTGAGTGCAAATTCGGCAAAAATGTGTTACAATAGGACCAAACAGGAAGAAAAAATGCACGAAGGACACAGAGAACGCCTGTTGGAACGGGCAAAAAACAGTGCGGAATTGCAGGATCACGAACTTTTGGAGGCCATTCTGTTCCGTCCCATCCCGCGGAAGAACACCAACGAGATCGCGCACCGTCTGCTCGCCGCATTCGGCTCATTGCACGGCGTTTTTTCCGCCGGCGAGGGGGAACTGGCCCTTGTCGAGGGGGTGGGGAAGCAAACCGCGCAGTATCTGCGGTGCGTGGCGGAGTTGTTCCGCCGCATGTCCTCGGAGGAGATCCCCAAGCCAGACGCCTACAATTTCCACGGCTTTTCCGCGTTCATAAAGTCGCGTTTCGAGGGTCTCAATGAGGAAGTTCTCGATCTTTACTGCCTTGACCGCGCCGATCACATTCTTCACACGGCGCGTTTCACTTCCCATGACGGCTCCCGCGTCGGCGTTGCCATGAACGAACTCGGCGGCGTCCTCATGACGCACTGTCCGTACAGCATCGTCGTGGCGCACAACCATCCCGCCGCGCCCGCCGCGCCCTCCCCCGCGGACGACGAATTCACCTCCCAGTTGCAACTGATCTGTTCGCTCAACAACATCAAACTGCGCGATCACATCATCGCGGGGAGGAACGGCATGTTCAGTTATTTCACGAGCGG
>CANQAZ010000100.1 GCA_947589555.1 uncultured Clostridia bacterium
TGAAAAGTTGTGGCGCAACACATCGGGATACTCCATGCGGGCGTTCCCTTTGTGGAGCGTCCTTATTTTTTGCCCGCAAAAACACATAAAGGAGAAAGGAAAGATGAACAAATGCAAAAAATGCGGCACGGAGTTCGAGGGAAAGTTTTGCCCCGAATGCGGCGAAAAATGGCAGGAACAGCCCCGCGATGAAAAAATTTGCCCTCATTGCGGTTCTCCCGTGAATGTGAGCGCAAAATTCTGCCCCGAATGCGGGTACTCCCTTGCGGGAGAAAAATCTCCCGCGGCGGACGGGCAAAAACCCGTTGAAAAACCCGCGGAGGCCAGACTTGCGCCTCAACCTGTGACCGCGTATCCGTCGAACGCGCTCTATACCGTGTTTCGGGTCGTCAAGTACTTGCCCACCCTCTTGTTCTTGCTCATGAGCGTGTTGGCGTTTGCCTTTCTCGCCGCACCCGTCACAAAAATTACTTCCGCGGGGCAATTTCTCGGCGTGATCGACTTCGGGAACGCATATCAGGCAGTCTCTTTGAGCGGAGCGAATGGCATAGAAAAGTTGCGCGATCCCGCCATTGCTTTTCTCGTGTTTGCCGCGCTCGGCTTGGCGTTTGCGTTCGTCTGTGCGCTTCTCGCGCGAAAAAAGAAGGAAAGCGCCCCGCTCGCCTTTGGCGCTCTTGCGTTCTATCTCGTCTATCTCATCATCGGGAGCGTCATGATCGCCAACACCGCCGCGTTGGACGAGGGGTTGGGCGTGCTCGGCGCAGGCGCGTGCCCCGTCTGCTTCCTCGTGTTTTCCATTGTTTTTGCGCTGTTCCATATCGTGAGCCTTTTCTTCTGCAAATCGCTACGGAACAGGGAAGAGGTCATCGAGGCAGAAAAGAGGGCAAAACAGGCCGAAGAGGAAAGATTGAAAGCCTTTTATGCAACGCATAAAAAGCCGGTATTGAGAAAAAATCCTTCCCGGAAAGATGTTGCGCGGTTCAACTGCATGGTGCGCTATTACAACGAGGGAAAAGCCAAAACGCCTTCGGAGGTGCATGTATTTGTTTCGGCCTATAAAGTTCTGTTCATCATAGCGGCATTCGTCCTTATTATCGCCATTGTGTTGATGGCGACGCTCATTCCTTACTTCAACAACAAATTCCGCGCCGGGGTTGCGGAGGACATCGCCCTCGGCGACAGCAAAGAGCAGGTGGCGGACGTTCTCGGCGAGCCGTACGGCGGGGACAGGACGCTGAACGATTGGTTTTATTACGACGGGGAATTGCTCTCTTATGCAGAAAAGGCGCAAGATCTTACCAAGAAGCAGGAACAGGCCCTTGCGCAAGGGAATTTTACGCGGGCGGAACAACTCGCGCAGGAAGCAAAAAACTTACAGGAACAGATGAAGAGCAAAGCGTTCAAATGCATTGAAGTTACATTTGCGGAAGATAAAGCGGAGAGCGTGCTTTTAGATATGCACTATTCCTTTGAATCGCAAGCAAAGGAGGCGGAAAGTTATGAACTTCTGGGGGATGTGCTTGTGGGCAATTATGTGGATGAGACCGTTTCGCCTACGAAATATCAGGCGGTAGAGGGAGCACATACTGCGGCTCCGTATGAGGTGCGCTTTACGGACGGGAGTTATTACAAAACGTATGCGAAGAATGGGACATTAACAAGCGAAGGGATATTTTCATGGAATGACAAGTATGGGAATTATTCCGAAAAGACAGCCAAACAGGAGGCCGTGATGGTCGGCACGGTGGATAAAGACGGCGTATGGACGGCAGACAGCGAGGGAATCGAAAAATTAAATTTATCGGAATTTATTTTGCCCGATAGCGTGACCTCGATTGGAGATCGTGCGTTTATGGCTTGCAGTGGACTGACGAGTGTGACGATTCCCGATAGTGTGACTTCGATTGGGAGGTCTGCGTTTTCGGGTTGTAGCGGGCTGACGAGCGTGACGATCGGGAGCGGCGTGACTTCGATCGGACAAGAGGCGTTCTCGGGTTGCAGTGGACTGACGAGGGTGGATATCACCGACCTTGCGGCATGGTGCAAAATCGATTTTGGAAACGCGTATGCGAATCCGCTTTCTTATGCACATCATCTGTATTTAGACGGAGAGGAAGTAACAACGCTTACCATCCCAAATGATGTTACGGAAATTCAATATAATGCGTTCTCTTATTGTGATGGACTAACGAGCGTGACGATCCCAGACAGCGTGACCTCGATTGAGCAGTATGCGTTCTGGTCTTGCACCAAGTTGACGGATATTCGATTCAAGGGAACAGTGAAAGAGTGGCAGACGATAGAAAAGGATCGTTGGTGGGACTTGTTCACCGGCGATTACACCGTGACATGTACGGACGGGACGGTGGATAAATATGGGAGTGTGACGTATTTTTAAGAGAGAAGGGAGAGGGACCGCCCCGCGCGATGTTGCGCGGGGCGGATTTGGGCTTGTGAAAGATGAGGGCCATCCCCACCCGTCACGGCGGGGCCGTGCCACCCTCCCCTTCCTGAGGAAGGGGAGGGCAAGTTGGGGGGCGAATGCGCGGGGCGGCTTTTGAGGTGAATGCGGTGGGCGGTATCTTGCAAGAGGGAAGGCAAAAAAGGGGGGAATGGGAGAGGAAATGGGGAAACGGGGTGGGAAAAACGGGGATCAATCAGAGAGGGGGAGTTGCTTTTCGGGCATGAATTTCCAATAGCGCACGGGCATGTAGCCGCGCATCTGTTTGAGACGCTCCCGCGAAGGGATGTTCACGCTTGCGTAATATTTCCGCCAAAGGGATTGCCAGGCCCGCTCGTCGGCGGATAGGGCAACCTCGGCGCGCTCCAACGGGGCCGTGAACGTGTGCTCGCCGTCCCAGACGGCCGCCTTCTTCCTCTTTACATCGTGAATGACGAAGGGCGTCTGCCCCAGCCGCGCCTTGAAATGGGGCAGGAGCAGGTCGCAGATATCGTTATCGGGGGAGATCGGGGCGTACAGCGCGCCGCTCGCGCACTCCATGAAGCGCACAAACCCGTGGAAGCGGTGCACCTCGTACCCCACCCGCCGCATGCACTCGGCGGCGGCCATCACGTCGGGCTCCGCAAGCATGTCCCGCACGGGCCCTTGCTTTTGCGCGAGCAGACGAAAATAGCGAAACGCTGTCGAATCCCGCGAGGGTTCGCCGCTCCGCAGGAGGGTGGAAAGGTCGCGCATGCAGGCGCGGTCGAAGGAGAGGAGGCGGGCCTCGATGCGGGCCGCGCGCCCCTCGTCGGCGGCGACAAACACCGCCTCCTGCCCAAGCGATAATTGGGCGTTTGTGGAGGTGAGCACGGCGTCCCCATCCGTATAGGCCAGTGCAAAGGCGCACAAAAAGGCTTTTTCCGTGCCGTCGTAAAAGTAGATCATAGTTCTCCCGTCAGCGCGCTCCGCGCCGCCTCCGTCTGCGAAAACAGGCTCAATTGAACAGCGTTTGCGTTGTTTTCGGCCGCGGCGAGCAGACCGCGCACCGCTTGTTCCTGCCGCGCGCCGTAAAATTTGCCCCCCGCCGTGATGAAATGCCGCGCCCGCTTCAAGACGACGCGCATCCGTTTGAGATCCTCGAAAGAGAGGGTGGTATAGCGCCGCGCCTGCATGATCTTGTAGGCGCTCCTCGCCCCGATGCCCGGCACCCGCAGGAGGGTTTCGAGGGGGGCGCGGTTGACCTCCACCGGGAACAGCCCCATGTTTTTGAGCGCCCATGCGCATTTGGGGTCGAAATTGGGGGACAGGTCCTCATTTTCGCCCGCGATCTCCTCCGCCGTGAAGCCGTAAAAGCGCAGGAGCCAATCGGCCTGATAGAGCCGATGCTCGCGCAGGGCCGCGGCGGGAGTATCGGGCAGGAGGCTATCGTGCACGACGGG
>CANQAZ010000101.1 GCA_947589555.1 uncultured Clostridia bacterium
AATGAGCCCGGTTCAATACCGAACTCATTCTCAAATCATCTAATTAAATTTTTGTCCAACTTTTGGGGTTCACTTCAAACGCGGCGGCGCCTTTTCTATTCCTTTTTTTATTTGCCTCTCTTTTTCTTTCTGATCTCCCGCACAACGGCCTCGTAGCCCTTGTCGGAGGGGCGGTAGAACACCTCGTTTTTGAGGCTGTCCGGCAGGTACTGCTGTTCCACCCACCCGCCGTAATTGTGCGGATATTTGTAGCCCGCACTCTCCGCCTTCATCTCCTTACTGCCGAAGGAATTGTCCCGCAGATATTTGGGGATATCGTCGTCGTGCTTCTCGCGGGCGGCGGCTTTGGCCGCATCCATCGCCATGACGACGGAATTGCTCTTTTCCGCCTCGCAAACATAAATGATGGCCTCGGTGAGGGGCAAGAAGCCCTCGGGAGCCCCCATATTCTGAAAGGCGGTCAGCGCCGAGGTCGCCACGACGAGGGCGCGGGGATCGCACATCCCCACGTCCTCCGCGCTGTGCGCGATGAGGCGGCGGAAGATGAGAAGAGGATCGCATCCCCCCTCGATGAGGCGGAAAGCGTAGTAGAGCGCGGCGTCCGGATCGCTCCCGCGGAGAGATTTGCAAAACGCCGACAAAATATCGTAGTAGAGGTCCTCGTTGTAGGAGAGGGCGCGCCTCTGGATGGACTGCTCGGCGTCCGAGAGGGTGACGTGGATCTTGCCGTCCGCGGCGGGCGGCGTGGTGAGCACGGCGAGTTCCAACGCATTGTATGCGGTGCGCAGGTCCCCCGCCGCCGTGCGGGCGAGGTGGTCGACGGCGGCCTCCTCCGCCTCCACGTCGTACATGCCGAGCCCCTTGCGCTTATCTTTGAGCGCCTTCCGAAGGGCGCCCTTGATCTCCTCCTCCGTGAGAGGGAGAAATTCGAACACGCGGCACCGCGATACGATGGCGGGCGTCATGGACGCGTAGGGATTTTCCGTGGTCGACCCGATGAAGAGGATGGTCCCCTGCTCGATCGCCGGGAGCAATGAGTCGGACTGCGTTTTGTTGAAGCGATGGCATTCATCGAGGAGGAGATAGGTGCGCTTGCCGAACATTTTGAGGTTGTTTTTGGCCGTTTCCACCGCTTTTTTGACGTCGGCAACGCCCGAGGAAACGGCGTTGAGGCGCACAAATTCCCCGTTCGTCTGCGCGGCGATGATGTTGGCAAGCGTCGTTTTGCCGCACCCCGGAGGGCCCCAAAAGATGCAACTGCCGAGGCGGTCGAGCGAAATGGCGCGGCGCAAAAGGGAGCCCTCGCCCACGATGTGCGATTGCCCCACGAAATCCTTGAAGGCGGAGGCCCGCATGCGCTCGGCGAGCGGCTTTGCCTTCTCCTCGTTATCGTTGAAATCGAATAGATCCATATTCTTCCCTCGCCCGCCGAATATCGCGGGCGGCTTGTACATAAGGTATTGCGTGACGACTGCTCAAAAGGCAACTTCTGCCCTTTCGGCGGCCCTTTCGGCCGCCGCGATGGCCTTTTTCCTCGCCGACCCCGCGCGCTATTCCGCCTGCGTGCGCGACGGCGTTTCGCTTTGGGCGGTCTCCGTTCTGCCCGCCGTTTTCCCCTTCCTCTTTCTCACAGCCGTATTTACCGATACCCCCCTCTTTGCGCGCATCGCCCGCCTTCTGGCGCCGCCCGCGGGGAAATTTTTCCGCGTATCGGGGGCGGGAGGCTCCGCCGCCGTGCTCGCCGCCCTCTCGGGCTATCCCGTCGGGGCGCGCGCCCTCGCCGATCTGAAAGAGCGCGGCCTTCTCGCACAAGAAGAGCGCTTCCGCCTCGCCTGCCTCGTGACCACCTCGGGCCCGATGTTCCTCGTGGGCGTTGTGGGGAGCGCGATGGCAAGGAGCGCCGCCGTCGGTTGGCTCCTCCTCATCTGCCACTTCCTCGGCGTTTGGACGGTGAGTTTTTTGCTCCGTTTTACGGCCCGTAAAAGAGTTGCCGCCCCCCTTCTTGCCGCCGCCGACCGGGGCGGAGGAGGAGGCGACGCCCTCTACCGCGCCGTCATTTCCATTCTGTGCGTGGGGGGCTCCATTGCCCTCTTTTCGGCCTTCGGACAGATGGCCGCCGACCTTTTGCCCGAAAATACGCCGCCCTTTTTGGCCGCGCTGTGCCGCGGGCTCACGGAGATGACCTCGGGCTGTGCCCTGCTCGCGCCGTCGCGGACCCCTGCCGCCCTCGCCGCGTGCGCCTTTTTCGTCACCTTCGGCGGGCTGTGCGTCCTCTTGCAGGAGGGGATCTTTCTCCGCCGCGCGGGCGTCAAATTGCTACCCTTTGCGGGCGTGAAATTTGTGCAGGGGCTCGCCGCCGCACTGTACGCCTACGCCCTCTTTTCTCTGCTCCTCTGATTTTTCGCAAAGGCGGAAGGCGCGCCGCAAAGCGGGCAGGCGCTCATTCGTACGCGCCGAGGATCTTGAACTGGTCGCAGTAATTTTTGGCGTCGGCAAGGGCGTTTTGGGTGCGCCCGTCGGCGACGTTGCCCGCAAATTCGACGAAAAAGCGGTACTCCCCGAACGCGCCCTTGACCGGGCGGCTCTCGATGCGGGTGAGGTTGAGGCTGTACCGCTGGAAAATTTTCAGCAAACCGAGAAGGGAGCCGGGCCGGTGGGCGCAAACGGCGGAGACAAACACCATCGCACTGCGCTCCGGCAACTTCCCTCCCTTCGCCAACAGCAAAAAGCGGGTGAAGTTGCCCTTGTCGTCGGCGATGTTCTCTTCGGAGAGCACAACGCCCTCCCGCGCTACATGCGCTCCCACGACGCCCGCCGAAGAGGGCGACAGGCGGGAAAGGCTCTCCGCCGTGGAGGAGGTGGGGACGAGTTGCGCCTGCGGCAGACGGGCCGCGAGGAATTCCCTGCACTGGGAAAGGGCCTGCTCGTGCGAATACACAAAGCGGACGTCCTCCTCCTTGACGCCCGCAAGCATGGCGAGGCGGTGATCGACGGGCAGGGGCAATTCGCGGACGCCGAACACATCCTCCGAAGAGATGAGGTCGAGCGCCTCGCCGATCCCGCCGCTGATGGCGTTTTCAACGGGCAAAACGCAAAAATCGGTCTCCCCGCGGAGCAGGGCGCGCACCACGCCGCGGAAATCCGTGCAAAATACGATCTCCGCGTCTGCGCAAAACTCCCGTGCGGCGCGGTCCGAAAAACTTCCCTCGGGGCCGAGGCAACTGACTTTCATCTTTCTCCTTTCCCCCTTTCTCCTTACGCCCGCTCCGCGATCTCGCAGATGAGGCGCTCCGTATCCTCCCAGCCGAGGCAGGGGTCGGTGATGGACTTGCCGAACACTTCGTCGTGCTTCTGGCAACCCTCGGCGAGGAAACTTTCGATCATGAATCCCTTGACGATGCGCCTGAAATCGGCGTCGTAAGCGCGGTTTTGGAGCGTTTCCCCGACAATGCGGATCTGCTCCTTGAAGCGTTTGCCCGAATTGGAATGGTTCGCATCGATGATGACGGCGGGGTTGCGGAGGGTCTCCCCCGCGCGCGAGTAGCCTTCCAGCACCTGCATCACCGTTTCGTAGTGGTAGTTGGGGATATCGTTGCCGTAATTATCCACCCGCCCGCGGAGCACCGCATGCGCGAAGGGATTGCCCCCCGTTTTGACTTGATAATTGTGATATTTGAATACCTGCGGGCTCTGCGCCGCATAGATCGAATTGATGAGCACGGGAATGGAGCCGCTCATGGGATTTTTGACCCCCACGGGCAATTCGATGCCGCTTGAAACGAGGCGGTGCATCTGGTTTTCGCTCGAACGCGCCCCCACCGCGATGTAGGTCAAAAGGTCCTGCACGTAGGCATAATTTTC
>CANQAZ010000102.1 GCA_947589555.1 uncultured Clostridia bacterium
GCCCGCCCGCCCAAGCGTGGTCTGCCCTTCCCCCCAAAAAAGTGGCGCCGCGGCATTCGCCGCGGCGCTTGGCGCGGAGCAGGGTTTCCCTGCGGTAGCGCACCCAATTTGCCGCACACTTGCGGCTTAATGACTTTGAGGGCGGCCTATTCGCGGGCGACTTATTGAGAGATGCACAATTTCAGTCCTCGTAACTTTCTTTGCCCTCATTTTGCCGCCCGCAGGGCACTGCGGATAAAGAAAGTTACGAAACTTAAAAAAACCTTGTCATATAAACGTCAAAGAGAAATTTTTTTATGTTACCATTACATTGTAAGAGGTGAGTAGATGACAACGGAAACCCGCGGCAAGTGAAAAACGCTCCCTGCTGTGCCGAGTGGCGGCGCGCGCGGAGCGCGGCGTCGCGAGGCACAGCAGGGAGCGTTAAAAGCGGAAAAAATTTTTTAGTCCTCGAATCTCATTTTTTTGGCTCTGTCCCAAGCATCCAAATCGCTCATATCGCTCAAAAGGGGAGTTACCGTAATAAATCCGCTCATCAAAGCCTCGGTATCCAGTTCGTAGTTGCGCAGTGTAACTTCGGGTCGGAAAAGGCAAACAAGCCGCGGTTCCACCATGTCCCCGGGATAAAATTTGAATTCGTCGGTATAAATGGCGGGTCCCACTCTCGTGAACAAAATTCTGTCTCCCTGTTCGGGAAAATTCACATTCACGATTTCGGCATAGTCAAACAGTTTTCTGCGGTTGATTTCGTAAAACACATTGTCAAGGTTGCGTCTTGCGCTGTCAAAGGCGTTGAACATGGTGGAAAAGGCAATGCTTCTCACGCCCAAAAGGGCGGCTTCATGGCAAGCGGCCACCGTTCCGGAATAGTAGATGTCTCCGCCCACATTCGGTCCGTTGTTCACGCCCGCCACCACAAGATCGAACTTTTTCTTCAACCCGAGTATGGCGATCCGCACGCAATCCGCCGGCGTGGAATCCACGCTGTACGTTTCAATTTGTCCGAAGCGTAAAACTCTTCTCACTTCGTAACTTTTTCTTATCTCGATGGAGTGGCTTTTGCCGCTTTGTTCCGTTTTCGGCGCAACAACGGTCACTTCCCCGAAGTCCCGCGCCCATTTCACCAAAACGTCCAAACCTTCCGCGCGAATCCCGTCGTCATTCGTCACTAAAATTCTTCTCATAATGCGTCCTTGTGTGTCTCCTTAAATTGTCCGAGCAGGGTATCTGCGTCGGCAAGTAATTCTTCCATTTCGTGTTCGGAAAAAACGGTCGCGCCCGCGGCCATGTTGTGTCCTCCGCCGTGATATTTGATGGCAAGGTCGTTGATGCCCAAAAATCGGGAGCGGAGCCGCACGCGGATGTTTCCTTTTTCCTCGTTTTTGATAAAGGCCACCCAAATCAAACTTCCCTTGATGCGGGAAAGTTCGGAAACCACGTCGCTCGCCTCTTCAAAGGTGAGCGAAAATTTTTCCTGCGTGGTTTTGTCGATGTAGAGGTACGCCACGCCGTTTTTCGTCAGTTTGATGTTGTCGTAGAGGAAGGCTTTGAATTTCAGCGCGTCCGCCTCTTCGGCATAGAGGTTTGCAAACAATTTTTCGTAGTCCACGCCGCAGTCGAGCATTTCTCCCGCCAATCTCAAAGTTTCGCCCGTCACGCCTTCAAAGCGGAATCTTCCGCTGTCCGTCACCATGCCCATGTAGATGAAGGTGGCGGCCTCGGCCGAAAGTTTGAGCCGCCCGCGGAAGGTGTGGCAAAAATCGGCGATCATTTCGCACGCCGACGAGCGGAAATCTTCCACCCAGTTGATGTCGCCGTAGGGGTCGGCCTCGATGTGGTGGTCGATCTTGATGATTTTTTTGGCTTTGGCGTAATTTTTGTTGGAAATGCGCTTTCTCGTCCCCGTATCCACCACAATGAGGAGGGCCTTGCCGTAAATTTCTTCGGGAACGTCGTCCTCCCCGCCGCAAAAGGCGAGCGCGTCCGAAAAATCGTCGTCCGCGAGGTAAATTTTCTTTTCGGGGTAGGTATCGCGCAAAATTTTCGTCAATCCCTTCGTCGAGCCCACCGCATCTCCGTCCGGGCGGATGTGGCGGGAGACGATGACGGTATGAAAGGCCTCGATGGTTTCCAGAATTTGGTTTTTTACTTGTTCGTTCATTTTTCCTCCGTGGCGGCCAGCCCGTCCAGATCGTCGAGGAGCCGCATTGCGGTCTGCCGGTCGGGCACGACGCAACCGCTCGCTTTTTTGTGCCCGCCCCCGCCGTACTTCACGGCGATGGGATTGATGTTGTAACGGTTGGAGCGGAGTTCGCAGTGCACGCCGTCCTCGCCCTCGGTAAAATTCACCCACACGAATACGCCCTTGATATCCCGCATGAGCCCGATCAGCCCCGAGGAGGTCACGTGCACGCCCTCTTCGGTCGGCTCCGGCAATTCCTCCCGCGCCGTGTAGATGTACGCGACGTTGTGCGCCGTGAATTGGATCTTGTGCATGTTGTCGGCGTCCCGCATGAGTTCGGAAAACTCTTTGGAATTGAGATTATAGTAGAGCGTGCCGAGGTCGATGGGTTGGGAGAGGAGGAAGGCGGCAAGTTCGAAGGTGCGCGCCGACGTGGAATCGAAGGCGAACCGCCCGCTATCCGTCACCATGCCCATGTAGAGGGAAGTGGCGGAGGCGAGGGAGAGTTTGAGTTTGCATTTTTTTGCGAACATCGCCACGAGCCCGCACGCGCTCTCGTAGGAACTGTCCACCACGTCGACGTCGGCGATCTTCTCGCAGAAGATGTGGTGGTCGAAGCGGAGGGTCTTTTCGGCGAGGCGGTAGCGGTCGTCGCAGATGAGGCGGGAGGAGCCGCAGTCGAGGATGACGGCGAGCGCGCCCGAATAGGCGCTATCGTCGATCTCGTCGAATTTCACGTCCACAAAGGGGAGGCGGGTGGCTACGTCGCCCACCATGTACACCTGTTTGCGGGGGAAATTATCCTTGATGAGCGCGTACAGCCCCATTTGGCTGCCGAGCGCGTCCCCGTCGGGGTGGGAATGGCGGTGGATGATGATGCGGTCGTACTTTTTGATGAGTCGGAGTGCTTCTTTGAACATGATGTTTTCTCGCTGTTTGGGAATTTAGAACATTATTTTAGTAATTTAGTATATCATAAAGCGCGTTTTTTGTCAAGTACGTTTTGCTTCCCTCTTGACAAGGCGCGCAGTTTATATTATAATAAAAAGGTAAGCGAGGTTTTTATGAGAAAATACCGCATCCGCGTCGGCCTCGATGTGGACGATACCCTCTACGAGTGCAACTCCTACGCGGTGGAGATCATCAACAAACGCCACCCCGACGAGGAGCCCCTGCGCATCGAAGAGATCAAGAGTTGGGGAGGGGCCGAACGGCACGGAGAGGAGCGCGTGGCGCTCTATTCCGACCCCGAGTTCGTCCGCACCCAGCCCATCACCCCGGGCGCGCAGGAATTCGTGAAAAAACTTTCCGAGATCGCGGACGTCTTTTTTGTGACGGCCGTGCCTCCCCGTTGCATGAGCGCGCGGGCGGAGCGGCTCGTAAAGGACTTCCCCGAGATCCCCGTGCAGAACATCATTTTGGGCAGGCGCAAGGACGTGCTCTCTCTCGACATCATGCTCGACGACGGCGCGCACAACATTTCTTCCTCCCGCGCGGCCTATCCCGTGCTCTTCCGCAAGCCGTGGAACGCCGGCCTCTCCGGCCTCCTTTCGGTGAACAGTTACGATGACTTTTTGCACTTCTGCGAAATGGTGCGCAACTCCTTTTCGGAAAATTTCCCGCGCATCGGGCAGGGG
>CANQAZ010000103.1 GCA_947589555.1 uncultured Clostridia bacterium
CTTTTCGTGCGCCGACGGGGACCACGCGGCCGCGGAGGGGCCTTTTTGGGCCCTTGCGGCATAGGATAGAGGGATGCAGTCCCTCATCGCCGCCATTTCGCTCGATACCGTGATCGAAAACGCCGCGCTCCTTTCGCGCGCGGCCGCCCGCCCGCTGATCGCCGTCGTCAAAGACGACGCCTACGGCCACGGAGCGGAAAGAGTCGCGCTCGCCTTACGGGATAAGGCGGGCGCGTTTGCCGTTTCCACCGTGGATGAGGGCGTTGCCCTGCGCACGGCGGGGGTCACGGGGGAGATCCTCGTGCTGACGCCTCCCCTCGACGAAGAGGACGCAACGCGCATCGCCGCCCATTCTCTCACCGCAAGCATCTCCTCCCTCTCCGCGCTCCGTCTTCTGGCACGCGCGGGGTGGAGCGAACGGATCCGCGCGCACATCGCCGTCAACACGGGCATGAACCGCTACGGCGTGCGGCCCGAGCGCGCGGGCTATACGGCGCGGGAGGCCGAGCGCGCGGGCGTCGGGGTGACGGGGGTCTACTCCCATTTCTACCTCCCTTCGGACGGCGTTTGCCGCAAAAGGCAGTGCGCCCTCTTCGAGCGGGCGGCGGGGGAGGTGAAAGAGCGCTTTCCTTCCGCCGTGCGCCACCTATCCGCGACGGGGGGCGTCCTCGCGGGGAAGGAGGAAGCGGAATGCGATGCGGTGCGCTCCGGCATCGCGCTCTACGGGTATCTGCCCGAGGGGTTTCCGGGCGCATTGGCGGTCAGACCCGCCATGAAGTTGTACGCCCGCGTCGCGCAGGCCTTCACCTTTACCGAGGGGGGCGCGGGGTACGCAAAAGCGCAAAAAAATTATCGGAAATTGCACACGTTGCGCCTCGGCTACGGCGACGGTTTTTTCCGCGGCGGCGCGCCCTTCGCCATCGGAAACCTGTGCATGGACGCATGCGTTTCGGAGGGGGAGGCCCGCTTCGGGAAATGGAAATGCGTGATGAAAAACGTCTCCGCGTATGCCGCGGCGCACGGTACGACGGAGTATGAAGTTTTGGTGGCTCTCGCGCGCAAGGCGGTGAAAATTTATGTGTAAAAAAGGGGCTTTCAGAGAGGAATACAAGCGCATCCGCGCAGGTTTGAGGAGCGCGGAAGGGGACGGGCGCATCGCCCTCCATGCCCTTGCGGCGTTTGCGGAGGGCCATACCTCCTTCTTCCTCTACCTTTCCCGCGGAACGGAGGCTGGGACAGCGGCGCTCCTCGAAGGCCTGCGCAGGCTCGGCAAAAGGGTGTGCGCGCCCCGCATCGCGGGCGGAGAAATGCTCTGCGTGCCGCTGACGGACAGGCTGAAAAAGGGGCCGTTCGGCATTTTGGAGCCCGAGGGAGGGGAGGAGGAGACGTGCGACGTCGCCTTTTGTCCCTTGCTCGCCTTCGACAAGGAGGGCTACCGTCTCGGCTACGGCGGGGGATATTACGACCGATATTTTGCGGCGCACCCGCAGGTCCTCCGCGTGGGGCTCGCCTACGAGGGACAGGCCGCGGACAAACTCCCCCGCGAAGGGCATGACGTGCGCCTCGACGCCCTCGTGACGGAGCGCGGCGTGCGGTTTTTTCCGCCGCGGCGGGGGAGTTGAGCCTCCGCGCGGACAAAATCGCGGAATGCTTGACAGCGCCGCGCGAATGGGCTATAATGAAACATCGGAAAGAGGGCGCACGCGCGCCCGCGGAGGAAGCATGTTAAACGAAGCACCCAAAAAACAAAAGATCAAGGACTTCTCCGATCCCACCCCGTGGCAACTCTTCTGGCGCATCCAGCGGGAGAGTTGGCGGCGCATGGTCTCGCCCTTCTTCATGTATATGTTTTTGAGTACCCTCGCCCTCGCGGTGGAGGCCATCACGCGCGATGAGGCCGGTACGGTCATCGAGATCGTGCTCGGCAGTCTGTGCATCGCGGTCGGCGCCTTTTTCAACGCCCACCTGCTCTTTAACCTCGGCAAACTCCATTACGACGCCTACCTCACGGGTTGCATCCACCGCAGAAACCGCGCCCTCGGCATTCAATCGGGCGGCGATCACCGGGTGGAGCGCGAATACCGCGTCTGGAAGGGCTTTTACATCGGTTTTTTGGTCGGCGTGCCCGCCATCATCCTCGGCGTCATCGCGGGGGCGCTCCCCGGAACGGGCGCGGGTATCGCGCACTTCTTCATGGCGATGTTCGTGGGCTGGGCCATCTTCCCGCCCATCTGGGCGCAACATTCGTTGGGGCTGGAATCGGTCAGCGGGTACTGGTCGCTTCTGATGGTCCTCATGCCCATCCTCGTGAGCGGGATTGCCTACATCGTGGGCGCAATGGTCGAAAAGAAGAAAAAAGCGGCCGAAGCCGACCGTGCCGAAGCCGTGAAAAAAGCAGGGAAAAAAGAGAAGAAATGAGGATCGTTGCGGGCAAGTATCGCGGCCGAAAACTCACAGCGTTTGCGGGGTTTGACGTCCGTCCCACCCCCGACAGGGTGAAGGAATCCCTCTTTCAGATCCTTTCTCCCCGCCTTGCGGGGGCGCGCGTTTTAGACCTCTTTGCGGGGAGCGGCGCGCTCGGCTTGGAGGCCCTTTCGCGGGGCGCGGCCGACGTGCTTTTCAACGACGAGAGCGCGGAGAGCGCCAAACTTTTGCGCAAAAATCTTGCTCTGCTCAAAGAGGAGCGCACCGTCTGGCGCCTTCCCTTTGCGGAGTGCCTTTCCCGCGCGGAGGGGGCGTTCGATCTCATCTTCTGCGACCCGCCTTACCGCGAAGATTACTGCGGGGAGATCCTCACCCGCGTGGCGGAGCGGGGGCTCCTTGTCGAGGGCGGGCTCGTCGTGTACGAAAGCGAGCGGGAGGAGGCGCCCGCCGCGGGTTGGCGGCTCTTCGGAAGCCGCAGTTACGGCAGGACCAAAATTTTCTTGTTTTCGGGGGATGGGGTATGAAAAAATGCGTTTTTGCGGGGACGTTCGACCCCTTCACGCTCGGCCATGCCGATACGGTGAACAAGTGCCTCGCGCTCTTTGACGAGGTGATTGTCGCCGTTGCGGAAAACAAGCAAAAGGCGTGCATGTTTTCCGCAGAGGAGCGCGCGGAGATGGTCCGTGCCGTGTACAGGGAGGAGCCGCGCGTCCGCGTCGCCTTGTGGAGCGGGGCCATCGTGGATCTTCTGAAAAGAGAAAATACCCCCTTTTACGTGCGCGGCGTGCGCAACACGGTGGACCTCGAATATGAGAACGCCGCCTTCTACGCGAGCCGCGATTTGGATAAAACCTTCATAACGCTGTACGTTCCGGCCGAAAAAGATCTCCTTCACGTCAGTTCCACCCTTGTCAAAAACTGTATTGCGTTCGGCAAGCCCTTCGAGCAATATGTGCCCGGGGAAGTCGCCCGCATCCTGAAAAGAGGCTCAAATGTTTGAAAAACAGTGTCCGATCCCCTCTGCGGAGGAATTCATCGCCCAAAGCCCCCTTCCCGCCCCGCTCGCCCGCCTCAAAGAGGAGCGCGACGCCCTCGCAAGGGACGTCATCGCGGGGAAGTCGGATCGCCTCCTCGTCGTCGTGGGACCGTGTTCCGCGCACGAACCCGCGCCCGTTCTCGAATACGTGCGGCGGCTCGGAAAACTCAACGAGAGGGTGAAGGACAAACTCGTCCTCGTGCCGCGCATCTATACCAACAAGCCCCGCACCAAAGGGGTGGGGTATAAGGGCATGTTTTCCCAGCCCGACCCCGAGCATGGGGAGGACATCGTAAGGGGCATCCGCACCATCCGCGCCCTCC
>CANQAZ010000104.1 GCA_947589555.1 uncultured Clostridia bacterium
GCGTCAAAGGCGCGGCGGGCGATCGCGGCGGGCGGAAGGGTCCCGTCCGAGCAGAGAGAGTGTAGGTGCAGGTCGGCTCTCACGGTACGATCTTCCCCCCTTGTATCTTGATCTTATGGCTTTCCGCGCCGTACAGCACGCGCTCCGCATGGGTGCAGGTGAGGATGCACTGCACGCCCGCGATGCGGTCCACGAGTTTTTTTCTGCGCGGGAGGTCGAGTTCGCTCATCACGTCGTCGAGGATGAGGATGGGCGGCTCCCCCGCGAGTTCCTTGAAAATTTCCACTTCGGCGAGTTTTAAGGCGAGGGCGGCCGTCCGCGCCTGCCCCTGCGAAGCGAATCCCCGCGCGTCCTGCCCGTCGATGAGAATGCGCACGTCGTCGCGGTGGGGCCCCACCGAGGTGAAGCCGAGCCGAATATCCCGTTCGAGCGCGGCGTTCAGTTCCCCGATGAGGCGCTCCCGCGCCTCCTCTTCGCTCTCCTCCCTGCCGTCCGCCCCGACGGTGAGTTCCTCTTTGCCGTCGGTGAGATAGGCGTGCGCGGCCGAGGCAAGGGGGCCGAGTTTCTTCAAAAAGGCCCTGCGCTTCAAAATGAGGCGGGCGGCATAGGCGGCGAGTTGTTCATCCCAAACGGAGAGAGTCTCCATCACCATGCCGACGTCGCGGTTTTTCAAAAGATTGTTGCGCTGATCGAGAATTTTTTGGTAGCGCAACAGGGCGGTGCAGTACTCCCGCGAGGTCTGCGAGATGGAGAGATTCAAAAAGCGCCGCCGCTCGTCGGGGCCGTCCTGCACGAGGCGCAACTCCCCGGGGGAGAAGAACACGCTGTTCATGTTGCCGAGAAAATCGACGGCGCGGGCGACCTTGTTGCCGTTGACAAAGAGTTCCCGCTTGTTTTCGAAGATGCGGGCTTCGAGGGTGACCTTTCCGTAGCGGCTCACGAGTTCCGCGGCGGCGCGCGCGAAGGGAGAACCGCGGCGGATGAGTTGGCGGTCGTGGCGGATGCGGAGGGAGGAGCCCGTGCAGAGGTAGAACACCGCCTCGGCGCAATTAGTCTTGCCCTGCGCGTTTTTGCCTGTGAGGAGATTGAGCCCCTCCGTAAAATCAAAGGTCTCGCTCTCGTAATTTCTGAAATTTTCCAGCGTCAATTTTTTTATGACCATTTGCCGATTTTCCGCAAAAACACTTTCTTTTCCGAAAAAATTGTATTATAATAGACCTACGGGGCATGTCCCCTGTACGGATATTATACCAAATCGCACGAAAAAGACAAAGCGTTTGAGAGGGAAAAATGGCGGAAAAAACTCAATTCGAACTGCTCTGGAACAAAATCAAGGGCCGCGCGGAGAAACTTGTGAATCCCGTGACCTACTCGGCGTACATCGAAGGGCTCGAACCCGTGGACGTCATCAACAAGAAGATCGTCTTGCGCGCCTCCACCGATATGGTCGCCGGCGTCGCCATGAAGAACGCCGAAAAACTGCGGGAGGCCATCGTCTCCGCCGAGATCGGGCTTGCCGACTTCGCCATCGTGGTGGAAGGGAGCGAGATCTATACCCTCGACGAAATTTCCGAGTACTCGGATACGCCCGACGTCGTCCTCGACAAGCGCTTTACCTTCGATTCCTTCGTCGTGGGCAATTCCAACAAATTCGTCTATGCGGCGGCCAAGTCGGTCGCGGAAAATCCCGGCGGCGAGGGCTTTAATCCCCTCTACATCTACGGCGGGACGGGGCTCGGCAAGACCCACCTCATGCAGGCCATCGCCAACGAACTCGCGCAGAAGAAACCTTCGCACAAAGTCATCTATACGACGAGCGAAAAATTCCTCAACGAGTACGTGGACAGCATGTACGCCAAAAAGGGCGCGGGGCGCGACGAGGAATCCCGCTTCCGCAACAAATACCGCAGTGTGGACGTTCTCCTCATCGACGACATCCAATTCTGGGCGGGCAAATACGGCGTGCAGGAGGCCTTTTTCCACACCTTCAACGAACTCTTCGGCCAGCACAAGCAGATCGTCATTTCCTCCGACTGCCCCGCCAAAGATCTTACCACTTTGGAGGAACGGCTCCGCACCCGCTTCGAAGGAGGGCTCATCGCCGACATCCAGCCCCCCGATTCGGAGACGAAAGTCGCCATTTTGAAGAGGAAAGCCCTCGAAAAAAAGTACATCGTGCCCGACGACGTGCTCGCCTTCCTCGTGAAGAATTCGGATAACAACGTGCGCACCCTCGAAGGTCGACTCAACACCGTCATCTTCGCGAGCAAACTCCACGAGGAGCCCATCTCCTTGAAACTCGCCGCCACGGCGCTTCAAGAGGCCATCAACGTGGAGGAATCGGCCGAAGTGACGCCCGAGGCCATCATCCGCGCGACGTGCACCCACTTCAACGTCACAAAACAAGCGCTTTTGGGCAAAAACAAGAAGCAGGAACTCGTGCGGGCGCGGCAGATCTGCACCTACCTTATGTGCGACATGCTCGCCCTTCCCCTCGTGGCCATCGGCAAGGAAATGGGCGGAAAGGACCATGCCACCGTCATTTACTCCCGCGATAAGGTCGCCGAACTCATGCGCGTGAGCGACGGCATCCTCAAAGACGTGAACGACATCAAGAGCGCGGTACTCAAACAGTAAAAGTTTCGCGGAAAATCTTTTGCTGTGCAAAATCTTTTCCGCGAAGAATGTAACGTGGATGGGATATCGGCCCTATCTCAAAAGTCGCTTATCTCGTCATTGAGCCGCAAGGATGCGGCAAATTGGATGCGCTACCGCAGGGGAACCCTGCTCCGCGCAAAGCGCCGCCGTGCAGTAGCCCTGCGGCGCACAGCGCCCCTCCCCAACCCCTCCCAAAGGGCGGGGGAGAAACCCACCCGACCCAAAACGCCCGCCGAACGGCGGGCAAACTCATAAACGACATGAAAACTTTTTCCGAAGGAGCATTCGACGCCGTCGTCATCGGCGCGGGGCACGCGGGTTGCGAAGCCGCGCTCGCCCTCGCCCGCACGGGCTGTAAAACCGTCATGCTCACCCTCAACCTCGATAGCATCGGCTTCATGCCCTGCAACCCCTCCGTCGGCGGTACCGCGAAGGGGCATTTGGTGCGCGAAATTGACGCAATGGGGGGCGAAATGGGCGTTTGCGCCGACAAGTGCGCCCTTCAATACCGCATGCTCAACGAGGGCAAGGGCGCGGCGGTACGCTCCCTCCGCGCGCAGGTGGATAAAAACAAATATCACACCGAAATGAAGCGCACCCTCGAACACACCGAAAATTTGCGCATCGTACAGGGCGAAGCGGCGGAGATTTTGGTGAAAAACGACAGCGTTTGCGGGGTTTTGACCCAATACGGCGGAATTTTTACCTGCCGCGCCGTCGTCGTGGCGACGGGGGTCTACCTCGGCGCGCGCACCATCACGGGCGAAGTGGAGGCGGAGAGCGGCCCAAACGGGTTTTCCCGCGCCACCCTCCTCACGAAAAATCTTCTGGCGCTCGGTTTTTCGGTGCGCCGCTTCAAAACGGGCACCCCCGCCCGCCTCGACGGCCGCACGGTGGATTTTGCCGCCCTGCCCGAGCAAAAGGGGGAAAATACCTACCCCTTCTCCTTTTTAAGCGACGGCGTACCCGCGGCTCAGACCCCCTGCTATCTCGCCTATACCAACGGAAAGACGCACAAACTCATCCTCGAAAATCTCGACCGCGCCCCCCTCTACAACGGGCAAATTTCCTCCACGGGCCCCCGC
>CANQAZ010000105.1 GCA_947589555.1 uncultured Clostridia bacterium
CCCCTTGCGCAGGGCCTTCTGACGGGCAAATACCGCAAGGGAGAGCCCCTGCCCGAGGGCTCGCGCGCCACTTGGCAAGCGGATAAGCAGATCAACAAACTGCTCACCGAGGACAATCTCGACAAGGTGGAGCGCCTACTCGCCCTGGCGGACGAGATGGAAATTCCTTTGGCCGTGCTTGCTCTTTCGTGGCTCTTGCGGAGGAAGGAGGTAAGTTCGGTCATCACGGGCGCGTCGCGGCCGGCGCAGTTGCGTTCGAACGCGCGCGCGAGCGGCGTCGAACTCACGGCCGACGTCCTCGCCGAGATCGACAAGATCTTGGATTATCACCCCTTCGTCCGCAAAATCGGCTGACCCGCATACAAAGCCTCCCAAGCCCTGCCCTTCGTTGAAAAGCGCCCTCGGACCCCCTCTTGCCCTACCCTTCCGTTGGAAGGGGAGGGTGTCCCGCAAGGGACGGGTGGGGATGGCCCATATCCTCCGCAAAATCGGCTGATTTGAAAAAACATAACGCGCCCCGCGGCTTCCGCCGCGGGGCGCGAAATCATTTTCTTATGGTCAAGCCTCTTCCACGAATTGCTTGAAAAAGTCCACGTAATCGTTGCACGCATCAAAGGGGCGGTCGGCCTCTTTGTAGAAGTAATCCGATGTGCTCGTCGCCGTGCAAGGCTGGTCGCCGGCGATCCCCGTAGCCGTGCTGTACGCCTCGCTGATCTCTGTTTTGAGGGTCTCCCATTTTTCATTGAAGGTGAAGGAGACGGTGATCTCGGAGAACACGGCTCCCGCGCTCATACCGCCGCTTGTAAAGGCCATCTGTTTGATGTAATAGGCCGCCGCGCCCGTCACGGAGCCGTCGTCCGCCGTGGTGACGGTGGGGTCCAGATGATAGGTGATCTTGAAGGTGCCGTCCCCGTTTGCCACGACCTCATCCGCCGAGGTAACGGTCTCCTCGCGGAACACATAGACGGAAAGTTCGTACGCGGGAAGCCCGTTCGTCTCCTTGAATCCGTCTGCGCCGCTTATCTTCATATCCCCGACTGTTGCGCCCTCCGTGTTCTGTACCAGCACATCCTTCCACGGCGTTTTGAAGCCGTCGAATTTCGAGGCGGTGCTCGATGTAGCCTCGCGCCACATCACGCGGTCGGCAGCGGGAAGATAGCAGAATTCCTTCGCCGTATTCAGCATCATACTCTTTGAAATGTCCGTTGAAAGGAGAACGCCGTCTTTGTATTGTTTGAGCGTCTGTACGTCCTGCGTCATAAACGTCATTTGGGTGGGAATGACCGTGCCCTGATACTGCATATACCATTCGGTTTTTTGCTTGAAGGTATAGTTGAGCCGCCCGAAGATCTCCAAAGGGGTATATTCGGCGCCGGCGGAATACACTTCGTTTTCCGCCACCTTGTAACTGACGGAAGCATAGCCCTCTTCTTCCGTATCGGAGCCCTCGCCGTCCGTATCGGAGCCCTCGCCGTCCGTATCGGAGCCCTCGCCGTCCGTGCCGGATCCGCCTCCGTCCGGGGTTTCCTGTCCGGTCTGCGTGTCGTCTGCGGGCGTTTCGGGGGTCTCGCCGCAGGCCGCAAGCGCGAAGCTGAACCCGAACACAAGCGCCAACATTGCCGCCAAAAGTTTGTGTTTCATGGTTTATTCTCCTTTTGTTTGTCGTTTTTGTCTCCGTCGGCTTTTCTTTCCGCACGAAAATCAAGGTAACGACTCTATCCTATCACACTCCCCCCCCGGTTGTCAACAAAAAATATGATGTTTTCCGAATTTTGTCATAAAAATATATGACCGCCTTCTCACGCTTTCTTCTCCGAAGGTTGCGCCGCCTCCGCCCCCGAGGTCTCCGCAACTTCCGTCCCCTCCGTCTCCGAAGTGCGGGCGGCCTCTTCCTTTTCCGCCCTTCCGAGTTTCCTCCACACCCAAACCATGACGGGCGCGGTCGCAAGGATGGCGGCGGCGTCGGCAACGGGGGCCGCCCACGCGACGCCCATCACCCCGAGCCCGAGGGGAACGAGGAAGGCGAGGAGGATCAACAGAATATCCCGGAGAAAGGCGAGCGGCGCGGCAAGTTTTGCGTATCCGATGGATTGCATAAAGATCGAGCACACCTTTTGCAGACAGGTAAACGTGATGAACATGAGATAGATGCGCAAACAGGGCACGGCGAACCGCATGTAGAGTTCCCCGTCGAGCCCCTCCGCGCCGCCGCCCGCGCCGAACATCGCAAGAAAGGCCTGCGGGACCGCCTCAAACAGCACGGTGAAGAACAAACAAATTCCCCCCGTCCACAGCAAAATGAGTTTCAGCAATTTTTTCACCCTGCCGTACTGCTTTGCGCCGTAGTTGTAGCCGACGAGGGGTTGCGCGCCCGCCGCGATGCCGATGGCGACGTTGAGAACGATCTGGAAGAGTTTCATGATGACGACGAAGGCCGCCAGCGGGATATCCGCGCCGTACACGCTCTTCATGCCGTAGCGCACGAAGAGCACGTTATTGACGATCGTCGTGGCGACAATGCACAACTGCGTGAGAAAACTGGACCCTCCGAGCGCCATAATCTTGGGCAAGATCTTGAAGTCGGGGATAAAACTCTTCCACTTGATTCGGAAGGTCTTACTGCGGGAAAGATAGGCCGCGCAGATGACAAAACTCACGAATTGCCCCAGGATGGTGGCGTACGCCGCCCCGGCGATGCCGAGGTCGAGGGCGTAGATGGCGACGGGGTCGCCGGCGATGTTGAGCGCGGCGCCCGCGATCATGGCGAACATGGCGTAGCCGGGCGCGCCGTCCGCGCGGATGATCGCCGCAAGACAGTTCTGCACGAGCGCGAGCGGCATCATGGCGTAGATGACGACGCCGTAATCATGCGCAAGGGAGATGTTTGCCTCCGTTCCGCCGAGGAGCATCAAAAGGCCGTCCCCCCAAAGGTAGGCGACGAGGATGACGGCGCACCCCGATACAAAGGAGGCGAGCATCGCGTTTCCCACGCCGCGGTGGATCTGCTCCCCTTTTCCCTCTCCCAAAGACATGGAGAGCCAGGCGGCCGCGCCGTCGCCGAAGAAGAGGGAGAGCCCCCACCCGACGACGGTAACGGGAAAGATGACGCCCGTCGCGGCGTTGCCGAGGTATCCCACCCTGCTGTTCCCGACGAAGATCTGGTCTACGATGTTGTAGAGGCAGGAGATGATGAGGGAGAGAATACAGGGCACGGCGAATTTCGCAAGCAGTTTGCCCACCCTCTCTTTGCCCAAAGAATCGGTGTTTTGCATATTTCCTCCGAGTACAGCCATACAGGACTGCCGCTGAAAAATTTTATCGGTCCGGCCGCCTTCGGCATGCGGCGGCTTTTCCATAAGCAAAGCGGCACAAGCCGATGCCTGTGCCGCAACAAAAAACGACGCCTGCAACCGCTCCCGTACCGTAATCAGATTTACGCGCGAAAGCGCTACATGTGTCGTTAAGCCTTATGGAATTGAACGGAGATATTTTATCAAACCGCGCGGAAAAAGTCAAGCGCCCGCCCCCTCCCTCCCGAAAATTTTTTCCAAAAACCTTGTCCTCTCCCGCCCATCCGCCCCTTCCTCCCGCTTCAAGGCCTACCCTTTCCCAAAGGGGAGCCTTCCTTGTGGCTTTCGTGAAAAGGCGACCGTATG
>CANQAZ010000106.1 GCA_947589555.1 uncultured Clostridia bacterium
ATTTTTTGTTCTTTCTTCCTCTTTTCTCCATAAAAATATGCACCTCCAAAAGTGTCTAACTTTCGGGGTGCATATCAGTTTGCGACAGCGCTTTTTTCTTGCATTTTATTGGAGAGGGGAGGGGCTTACGTTCAATTGTTGCGGGGCTCTTCCGCAAGGCGGAAGGAGATCGCCATGAAAAGCGTTATCCTCCTCGGCCCCTTCTTCGGCGCGGGCGGACAGAGGGCGCGGAGGGCGGCCATTTGCTCCTCCGCCGTGTTGCATCCTTCGAAGCGGGCGCGTTTGAGCAGGGAGAGCCGATGGGCAAACCGCCTGTCGTTCTCGGAGCCGAGCCGTTCGGCGGAGAACAGATCTTCCAAGTCGTCGTACACTTCCGCGTTCGTCACGTGCACGCGGCAACGCTTCTCTCCGCAGAAAAATTCGATGAAATCGTTGCGGCACACGCATTCGTGTTGTTCGTCGCAGAGGCACAATTCCACCGTTTTTTTGCCCGCGGCAACGGCTTCGAAGGCGGAGGGGCAAAGTTCCAGTTCAAACGTTTCGGAAAGCGCCGCGCGCTTGACGATGCGCTTTTCGTCCACGCCCCACGGGGGGAGAATGATCTCCCGCCGCGTTCCGCCGAGCATCACTTCCATCGTATCCATGTACCATGACATATAGGAATAGCCGTCTTCGTTGCGGAGGTTGAGGGCCTTTGCCATCACGCCGCCCCAGCCCCGCCACGAGTAGCAAACTCTTGTGCCGTCATTCAACACGGGCGTTCCCGTCATGGCGTCCTCATGGGAGTTGCCCCCGAATTTATACCCGCCCTCGCGGAGCGCGTTCACCACGGCGCGCAAAACCGCGCCGGAATGACCGCTGTGGAGGGGGTACCGTCTGTTTGTATCGTAGGTCCAGCCGATGACTTCGAGTTTCATGATCTTTCTCCTTTTTCGTTTTTTTCGGATACGCGTGCGAAAGTGAACGCCGCCACCGAATAAAGTTCGCTTTCCCCGTTCGGATAGCGCGCGGCGAGCGAGCGGTGCAACGCGGGCGGGTCGCAACCTTCGTAGAGGGCGCAGTTTACAAGATTTTTGCGGCGGGCGGTTTCGCTTTCCGCTCCCTCCGCCGCATTGCCGAAGAGAGCGGCGAAGGATTCAAAAGATTCCACCCCGGTCACCTGCACGCGGCACGTCTGTTCCCCGCAGGCAAAGAGGAGGAAATCGTCCCGGCACACCCGTTCGCGCCCGCCCTCTTTGGTGCACAATTCCACCCTTTTCTTGCCCGAAACGATGGCTTCGAATTCGGCGGGGGAGACGGCAAAGGGGAAGGTTTCGGCAAATTCCGCGCGCGGTTTGATGCGGCTTTTTTCCACGCCCGCGGGCGGATACACGAGTTCCTCTCCGTCGATGAGCGACTTCTCGATGTCCATGTACCATTCCATGTAATCCAAGCCGTTTTCGGTGCGGAGATCGAGGGCCTCGGCCATGATGTAACCCCATTCGCGGAAGGAGAACAGGGCGCGCGTGCCGTCGCTTAAAACGGGCGTGCACGTTTCGCCGTTCTGGTGGCTGTCCCCGCCGAAGCGGTAACCGCCGCGCCGGATCGCTTCCTCCACGGCACAGTCCACCGCCCCGAAATCCCCGCGGTGTTCGGGGTAGGTTTCATCTTCGTAATTCGTCCAGCCGATGACTTCGAATTTCATGATAGTACAATTATTATATGCCCCCGCGGGCGGTTTGTCAAGAGAGGAGGGGATCGAGAATAGAAAATGCGGTCGGATTTGTCGGCAAAATGGCGCGGCGCCCCTCGCCGAGCGGGATTCGGCGTCTTTTCCAAACAAAAAAGGCGGCAAGCCGCCTTTTCCGTATTTTTGATTCCGGGATCGCACTCCCTTTCCGCCGCCCGATCCCATCGACGAAGCGTTTGCCTTATAATATCATCTGCATCACAGTATCCGACGGAATGCCTGAATATCTTTCGACCGCGTTGCAAAAGAACGATACGTCATGGATCATGTAATCTTCCCGTGCTTCTTTGTAAAGCGCGCGGATCTCACCCGCTGTGCCTTATCCCGTCTACATGGTAAAGATAACGGCAGAATTCATCGTAATGCTCGTCGGCCGTCATATTGGCGAGTTCTTTTTTATTGTTTCTCCTGGTTTTCTCTTTTTACCGATATATTAAAGTTACTTCGCCAAACTCTTTTTTGCCTTTTCGACGATGTTCTCCACGGTGAAACCGAATTTTTCGAACAGTTTGGGCGCGGGGCCGCTGGCGCCGAAGGTCGTCATGCCCACGATCTCGCCCTTGTCGCCCGCATATTTGTACCAACTGTACGGGCTGCCCGCCTCTACGCACACGCGCGCTTTGACGGCGGCGGGGAGGACGCTCTCCTTGTATTTTTCGGTCTGCTTTTCGAACTCCTCCATGCAGGGCATGGAGACGACGCGCGCCTTGACGCCTTCCTCGGCGAGTTTCGCCTTTGCGCCCACGCACTGCTCCACTTCGGAGCCCGAAGCGATAAGAAGGACGTCGGGCGTGCCCTTGCAATCTTCGAGCACGTAGCCGCCTTTGAGGGCCGCAAGCCCGCTGTTTTCATATTGCGGCAAATTCTGGCGGGTGAGGACGAGCGCGGTGGGCGCGGTGCCCGTGAGCGCGGAGATCCATGCCGCCGCCGTCTCCTTGCCGTCCGCGGGGCGGTAAACCTTCATGTTGGGAATGGAGCGCAGGGCGATGAGTTGTTCCACGGGCTCGTGGGTGGGGCCGTCCTCGCCGACGCCGATCGAATCGTGCGTCAGAATGTAGATGACGGGAATGTTCATGAGGGCGGAGAGCCGCATCGCGTGTTTGCAGTAATCGGAGAAGATGAAGAAGGTGGAGCAGTACGCGCGGACGCCGCCGTGCAGTTGCATGCCGTTGGCGATGGCGGCCATCGCGTGCTCACGGATGCCGAAGTGCATGTTCCTGCCCGCGTAGTTCCCGGGCTGGAAGTCGCCGTAGGCAATGGCTTCGGTATCCTTCATGTTGGAGAGGTTGGAGGGGGCGAGGTCGGCAGAGCCGCCCATAAGGGAGGGCACGTTCGCCGCGATCTTTTGCAGGACCTGCGCCGAGGTCTGGCGGGTCGCCATCGGTTTTTCAAAGGTGAAGAGGCCGTCGATCGCGGCAAGGTCGGGCAATTCGCCCTTCATCGCCTTTTTGTAAGCGGCGGCAAGTTCGGGATAGGCCTTTTCGTACCCGGCGAACATCTCCTTCCACGCGCGCTCTTTCTTCGCGCCCCGTCTGCCCGCGGTGCGGGTGTGCTTCAACACTTCTTCGGGCACTTCGAAGGGCGCCCAGGTCCAGCCGAGTTTTTCCTTCGTCTTTTGCAGGTTTTCAACGCCGAGCGGGGAGCCGTGGCACTTGTGGCTCCCTTCGAGCGGGGTGCCGTAGCCGATCTTCGTCTTGCAGATGATGAGGGAGGGCTTTTTGGTCTCCTTTTGGGCCTTGCGGATGGCGTTTGCGAGCATCATCACGTTGTCGGGACTGGCGACGAGGTCCACCTTGATGACCTGCCAATTCTGCGCCTTGAAGCGGGCGGCGACGTCCTCTTTGAAGGTGATGTCGGTATTGCCCTC
>CANQAZ010000107.1 GCA_947589555.1 uncultured Clostridia bacterium
CTCCTCGCCCGTCCCCCGCGTCATTCTGAACCCCCTTGCGGGGTGAAGAATCCCGAACAACGCAGTCCGTCCCCGTCCTCGCCCTCCGTCCCACCCACCCGCCCAAGCGTGGTCTCTCCTCCCCCCCAAAATGGCGCCGCGGCATTCGCCGCGGCGCTCACTCCTCTATGCCCTCCCCCGCCCGTCCCCCGCGTCATTCTGAGCGTAGCGAAGAATCCCCTCCAACGCAGTCCGCCTTCCTCTATGCCCTCCCCTTGCGTGGAAGGTCGCAGAACGCACCATGAGCACCAGCCCTGTGGGCTGTGCGAGGCGTTCTGCGGTGAGTGAGCGCATCGGACGGCGCGAACGGTGACCGAGGACGGGGCTCTACCCCGTCCGAGACGGGGTAGGGGTGGGGATCCGCCCAAAAATTTTTTCAAAAACCTTGTCATGTACTTCTCCTTTTCAAATTTTTTTGTGTTACGCTATCTATGTAAGAGGTGAGTATATGACAACGGAAACCCGCGGCAAGTGAAAAACGCTCCCTGCTGTGCCGAGTGGCGGCGCGCGCGGAGCGCGACGCCGCGAGGCACCGCAGGGAGCGTTAAAAGCGGAAAAAAAATTTTTTATGCCGGAAAAGATTTTGCGTAGCAAAAGATTTTCCGCGAAAGAAAACCTTTGTGCACTTTGTACAAAAAAGGCGGGGAAATTTGTTTTGATTACCCCTTGTAATTTTTTTTCAAATCTTGTAAAATGATGATATAAAAACTGTACTTTACAGGGAGGAAATTATGGCTGGTCTCAAACTCATCGGAATCAACAAAGTGTACCCCGGCGGCAATCAGGCGGTTTTCAATTTCTGCCTCGATATCCGGGATAAAGAATTCATGGTATTCGTCGGCCCTTCGGGTTGCGGCAAATCCACCACGCTTCGTATGATCGCCGGCCTTGAAGAAATTTCTTCGGGCGAACTCTATATCGATGGCAAACTCGTCAACGACGTCGTTCCTAAGGACCGCGATATCGCAATGGTTTTCCAAAACTATGCCCTTTATCCGCACATGTCCGTTTACGACAATATGGCCTTCGGTCTCAAATTGCGCAAAGTCCCGAAGGAGGAGATCGACCGCAAAGTCAAGGCCGCGGCCCAGATCCTCGGCATCACCGATTATTTGTCCCGCAAACCGAAGGCTTTGTCCGGCGGTCAGCGCCAACGTGTCGCCCTCGGCAGAACCATCGTCCGCGAACCCAAAGTGTTCCTTCTCGATGAGCCTCTGTCCAACTTGGATGCAAAACTCCGCGCGCAGATGCGTACCGAAATTTCCAAACTGCACGTCCGTTTGGCCACCACTTTCATTTACGTCACGCACGACCAGATCGAAGCGATGACGATGGGCACCCGCATCGTGGTCATGAAAGATGGCTTCATGCAACAGGTGGATACCCCTCAAAACCTCTACGATTATCCCATCAACCTCTTCGTTGCGGGCTTCATCGGCACCCCTCAGATGAACTTCTTCAAGGAGTCCACCATCACCGAAGAGAACGGCAAAATTTACATCAACTTCATCGGCAACAACAAGATCGCCCTGCCGCAGACGATGGTCGCCAAGATCAAGAACCTTGCCGATTACGTCAACACCGGCAAAACGGTCACCCTCGGCGTCCGTCCCGAAGATATCCACCAGGATCAACTCTTCATCGCCGAATCGCCCGAAACCGTCGTCAAAGCGAAGGTCGAAGTCATCGAAAAACTCGGCTCCGAAATGCAGATCTACTGCGATGTCGATTATGAAAGCGAAAAGGGCTCCATCGTCGACAGCACCTCCCAGATGATCGCCAAGATCTCCTCGCGCGCCGTTGTCGAACTCGGCGAGACCATCGAACTCGCCTTCGACGCCCGCCACATCCACCTCTTCGACGGCGTGACCGAAGCCACGATGTTGGAGCGCGACGAGCACTACGACGTCATCCCCGAAAATGCGGAAGGCGCGGCGTTCGTACCGCCCACCCCTCAGGAGATGAAGGCGCAGATCGATGCCGCCCGCGTCGTCACGAAGGAAATGAAGAAGCAGATGAAGCGCGACGCGAAACTCGAAAAGAAGGCCGCCACCGCGATCGCCGAAGCCGGCGAGACGGAGGAAACCGCCGAAGAAGCCGAAGCGCCCGAAGCGCCCGCGGATGAGGAACCCAAAGAATAAGTTGGAAAAAACACAGGAACGCCCGTCTCGTACGGGCGTTCTTTGCGTCTCTTTTCCTTGACAAAATCCGAAAAAAAAGATATAGTAAAGAAACGATATCGCGGCAAAAGGACCGCCGAAAAAAATAGTAAAGAAACGACATCGCGGCAAAAGGGCCGCCGCAAAAAAGAGGAAAGAAAAAAGGAGGGGCAAAAAACGGCTATGTGGTACGACGTTTTGACGGATGCGCTCATCGACACATTGAAACTTGTGCCGTTTTTGTTCCTCATGTACGTCCTCATCGAACTCATGGAGCACAACACCCGCATGGGCAAGCCCTCCCGCTTGCTTTCGGGAAAAGGCGCGCCCCTCCTCGGCGCCGCCACCGGCCTTGTGCCGATGTGCGGTTTTTCGGTGATGGCCGCCAAACTCTACGAGCACCGCCACATCACCCTCGGCGCACTCCTCGCCGTTTTCATCGCCACGAGCGACGAAGGGCTCCTCGTCCTCCTCCTCTCCTCCGAAACGGCCTTTTTGTGGGACGAGCGCCTCTTTACCGTGCTGGGACTTTTGGGCGCGAAACTCGCCCTCGGCGCCGCCTTCGGCTACCTCGCGGACGCCCTCTTGTGCCGCCGCGCGTCCCTCGCCCCCCTGCCCGAACATCATCACGAACATCACGGGGAAGGGCATGGAATGTGCGGAGCGGGCCGCGAAGAAGGACACGGATTGTGCGAAGCGGACCGCGGAGAAGGGCACGGAATGTGCGGAGCGGGCCGCGGAGAAGAGCGCGGAATGTGCGAAGCGGATCGCGAAGAAGAGCGTGGAATGTGCGAAGCGGGCCGCGAAGAGGAGAACGGAATGTGCGAAGCGGACCGCGGAGAAGGAAACGGAATGCGCGGAGCGGGCCGCGGAGAAGAGCAAGGAATGTGCAGAGCGGGCCACGGAGAAGAGCAAGGAATGTGCAGAGCGGGCCACGGAGAAGAGCAAGGATTGTGCGAAGCGGGCCGCGGACATGAAGAAGATCACGCTTGTGAAATGCGGCATTTGTGCGAAGGGACAGGCGCGGAGAAAATACAAACGGGGGAAAAAGTCCGCGCGGGCGGCGTGGGCCATCCGTGCGAAAGAGCAAGCGGGGACAAACCGCAAACGGGAGACGAAGGCCGCGCGTGCGGCGCGGGTCATCCGTG
>CANQAZ010000108.1 GCA_947589555.1 uncultured Clostridia bacterium
GAGAAGGTACCACACCGCCAGCGCCGCCGTCGCCACCTGGCCCAGCACCGTGTTCCCCTGCAACGCGCCCCTCTTCGCCCTGCCTTCGAGGGCCCCCACCGTCACGCCGTGCCAATTCCCGACGCGGGCGTGTCCGCGGGCGAGGCGGTTGAAGAGGGTGCTCTTACCCGCGTTGGGGTTGCCCACGAGGAGAAGTTTCATGCCTTTTCCGTGAGTTTCCATACAAAAACGCCCGCGGCGACCTCCTTTCCGAGGGCAACGCGCGCCCCGCCCGCCTGTACGAGATAGGTGCTTTTCCAGAGGGAGGTTTTGATGAGCGCCACCTTCGCCCCTTTGAAAATGCCGAGGAAGCGGAGCCGTTCGCGCACGGCCTCCCCCGCTTCCACTTTGAGCACGAGGGCGCGCATGCCCTTTTTCATGTCGCAAATCGTCATGCTCTATTCAATGCGGCAAAGGGGCCGTTTATGAGGGCGGCCCCCGCGCGGAAGAAAAAAACGGCAAGAAAAAAGACGGCCGAGCCGTCCTCTTTCCCGCCCTCAGGCGTTGTGGGTCTCGCGCGCCACGCGGTCGCCGCGCAGTTTGAGCATGCCGTTCGTGATGATGGGCGAGATGATGAGCCAAATCGCGGCAAGGGTGATGAGCGAGTAAACGATGATGGAGCCGACGCTCCGCGGACCCATGAAGATCGCGGAAACGAGGTTGAAATCGAAAATTCCGAACATGCCCCAGTTTAACGCGCCCAACAAGACGAGAATATACGAGATGAGATTTGCGATTACCATTGCGTTACCTCCTGCTTTCAGTTTGAAACCGCCGCAAAAAAATATGCAAAGCCCCGCCGCATCCGCGGCGGGGCTCAACATTTCATGCTTTTCCTTTTTTATTTGGTATCTTTCTTGTTCTTTGTGCCTTTGAGGGAACCGAGGTCGACCTCTTCCACCTTCTTATCGGAAGGCTTCACGACGAACAGCACTACGATGATCACCGCAAGCACGGCGGAGATGGAGAAGAGCACCACCGAGGTGACGTTGTTCGCGAGCCAATCGCTCTTGGCGGGGATGTAGTCGTAGGGGTTGCGCACTTCCACGATCTCATAAAAATCCTGCGGCACGGGCGCGCCCTGCTCCATCTTGCTCTCGTCGCTCAAATCGTAATAGGTGAGGCGGAGCACATAGAAGCCCGACTTCTGGGGCACGAAAGAGAGGGAAGAATCGGGATCCCAATGGTAGTCGTTATCCGTTCTCTCCCACGCCTCGTCGTCCTCGGTGATCTCGGAGTTGAACTCCATGATCTCTTCGAGGCAATCCTTGTAGGTCTCGCTCGCGTAGGTCTTTGCGTTCTCTACAAATTCGGAGTAGGTGGGCACTGCGAGATCCCCCTCTCCCGTGATCTTGTCGGGGTTGAAGTAGAACAGGGTATATTCCTTGATGTTGTTGCCGAGATCGACGATGTCGAACTCTTCAAGGCTGTACGAGGTGCCGCGGGAGGCTGCATCCAGTTCGCCGGGCTCGGTGACGTCCGCGCCCTTGTAGTCCACATCGAATTCAAAGGTCGGGATCTCGTCGATATCCCAAACGTTGGTGGTGGTAACTTCCACCAGTTCGCCGTCCACATAATATTTCATCGGGTTGCCCGCGGCGTCGCTCGCGATCACCTTAAAGGAGTAATGCCCTTCGAGGTCGATCTGGAAGCGCAGGTTGTTGTAGCGCAGGCTTGTCTCGGTGGAAGGCGAAGTGCTCGAATTTTCCTTTTTATAACTGATGGAGAAGCGCAGGTTGCGGTAATCGGCGTAATCGCTCGAAATGAGCCCGCGGAAGGAGGGCAAATAGATGTACGCGCCGTTGCCCGCGCTCGTCTTTTCGTCGCTCGCCACGGCCGCCAAATCCTCGTTGAAATTCGTCACCGCAGGGCCGAGCGTCGTCCCGTCCACGGTATTGCGGTTGCCGATCATATCGGCTTCGACGCCGTTATAGTAGGGGCCCACGGGCTTGTACGCCGAAGGATCGGCGGAGGCCGCGCGGTGCTCCGCGCTCTCCACGAGGATCATGTCGAGTTTATTCTCGCCCGTCGCATCGGCAAAGGTCTTTACGAAATTTTTCGCGGCGTACCACGAGAGGTAAACATAGCCGTAGTCGCTGTCGCTCCCGAATCTGCCGTCGCGGAGGATGTAGCGGATGGAGACGTACTGCTCCTCGTTCGCGCCGCCATCTTCTGCGGGCAGGAAATATTTGGAGGTGGTCAGTTCGCCGTAGTCCTCGTCGGCGGGGATGTGGTTTGCGGTGGGATCATCCTTTTCGGTGCGGAGCATGTAGAAACTGCGCACCACCGAAACGGAGTCGTCGCACACGTCGATGGCCTCGGTCGTGAGGCTGTACCGCTGGCCGAGGGTGAAGCCGAACACTTCCTCGTTGAGCACGAGCACGGCGGGGGCGTTATCGTCCACGCGGCCGTCCTTCACTTCGAAGGTCTGGCCGTTGAGGGCCTTCATGATCACCTGCTGGCTGATCTTGTTATAGGTCTTGCCCTCGGGCGCCGCGGGGGGCTCGGCGAGGGAGGCCGTAAAGGTAATGGGCGTGTTGGGCGTGGAACTTGCGGAGGAGCGGTATTCGAGGTAGTTTCCGCCTACGTTGGTGAAGTTGCCGAGCGCTTGCGCATCTCCGCCGCCCACGGCGAGGGCCACCGTAAATTCCCCGGGAGCCCCGCTTTCCGCTTCGCCGAAGGAGAGGACCATGTCCTCCGCCATATTTCCGGCAGAAATCGTGATGAAGTCGGCGATATCCGCATCGGCGTCGCCGCCTTCCGCGTCGTCCTCTTCGTCATCGTATTTGTTGTGCCATTCGGCGTTGCGGACGCCCACCTTCACGCTTCCGTCCTCCTGCGCTACGAAGAGCACGGAGTTGGTCGCTTTGGCTTCCTTGCTGATGTTCTCCTCCGCGCTCTCGAAGATCATTTCGTAGCGGTCGAAGAAGACGACGTCCCCCGTCGTGAACCCGCAGTCGGGGTCGGAGCATTCCGTCGCATCGGCGTCAAAGGTCGCGCCGCAACGGGGGCAAACGTTCTTTTGCACGCTCTCCACGAGGGTCGTGGAGACTTCCGCGGGCGCAAAGGCAAAGGTCATCGTGAGGTATTGCACCTTGCCCGCATCGTAGGGATCGCCCTCGGCGGGGGTGAAGGCCGTACTTTCGGCGCCGCCGGATCCTTCCTCTTCCTCGGGGGCCTTTTCAATGGCGGA
>CANQAZ010000109.1 GCA_947589555.1 uncultured Clostridia bacterium
TGTTCCATATTTCTATTATAAGATATGCTCGCCCGAAATGCAAGAAAAAATCCGAAATTCGGACATTTTCTTTATATCCTGTCCTCACAGCGTATTTTCATTTTGTTCATTTTGAACTATAATAAAAGATAGAAAATAACACAGCAGGAGGAAAACATGATCAGGAAGCGCATTTTATGGGCAATTTTGCCAATTTTCGCCATCCTTTTGTCGGCCGCGTTCCTATGTTTGAAGGGCAACGTGCAGTCGGCGTCCGCGGCGGAAGGAAAGACGCCCTATCTCTATTTCGGCTTTGATGAAACGGACGTAAACGGCGATTATTACGACGGGATCGGGGGGGGAGCGATTACAACGCACGGCGCGCCCGCCGAAACGGCGGGGAAGTACGGCGCGCACGCGCTCTCTTTCGACGGCACCGCCTGGATGGAAATGAGCACGTGGACGCCGCTGACGGGCAACGTTCCCCACACGATGATGGCATGGGTGAAACTCGATCTCGATAAGTACACGGGTTCGAACGAGCCCGTCGTCTGCGGATTCGGAAAATATCAGCAATGGAGCGATTCCCGCATTGCGATCTGGCAGAGAAACGCCATTGTATCCAGTTACGGTACGTTGGCAGGGAAGCCCGTGGAGGAGGGGATGCGCGAGTGGACGCACCTCGCCGCCACCTACGACGGACATATCTTTTCATTCTATGTCAACGGCGTTTTCGTGCAGAGTACGTCCGATCCCAATGTGGGCGCCTCCGTGAACATCCTCGCGGACAACTTCTATATCGCCGGTTTCAACGGCGGCATGAATCCCTTCTTCGGCGAGATCGACGAAGTCTACCTCTTCAACAGCGCGTTGACGGTGGAAGAGATCGGCGTTTACATGCGGAACGAAGGGCAATTTGAGCGGAGCGCCCCCAAAGCGCCCGTCCATACGCCCTATCTCTATTTCGGATTCGACGAGACGGATGAAAACGGCAATTATTATGACGAGATCGGCGGAAGCGCCGCCTTGAAGAACGGCGCGCTCGTGGAAACGGAGGGGAAATACGGCGCGCACGCGCTCTCCTTCGACGGTAGCGCCTGGTTGGAGATGAACGCATGGACGCCGCTGACGGGCAACGTCGCCCACACGATGATGGCGTGGGTGAAACTCGATCTGGATAAGTATACGGAGACGAACGAGCCCGTCATCTGCGGATTCGGGCAATACTTCCAGTGGAGCGATTCCCGCATTGCGGTCTGGCACAACAACGTCGTCGTCTCCTCCTATGGGACCTTCACGCCCACCCCCGTCACCCCGGGCATGGCGGAATGGACGCACGTAGCCTCGGTCTACGACGGGAACCGCTTCTCGCTCTATGTCAACGGCGCCCTGATCGGCACGACGGACGCCGTCGGGGATTATGTGAACATCGTCGAAGAAAGTTTTTATATCGGCGGCTTCAACGGCGGCATGAATCCCTTCTTCGGCGAGATCGACGAAGTATATCTTTTCGAAGGCGCGCTCGGCGCAAAGGAGATCGGCAAATATATGGCCAATAACGGAGAGTTCGATAAAGCGGAACCCAATAACCGCATTCCCCATACCGATGAGGAGATCGCCTTTGAGGATCTTGCGGAGGGGTGGAACACCCTGAAATGGAAGTGGAACGGCACGACGGTCGCCTTCGCGCTCTATGTGCCGGAGGGATATTCGGCAAACGGGAAGAAGCCCTTCTTCGTATTCATGCACGGCGACGGCAGTAACGGCGCCACGCCCCAACAGGTCATCGACGGTAGCGAAGCGGTCACCGTACGGCAGGTGGCCAAAGAACAGAGGGCGGTCATTCTCGTCCCCGTTGCGACCGCCCCGTGGCTCACCGTGCCCAACGATCGCAATGTCGTCTATCCCTACCGCAGTTACGATATGCGGGAAGCCGTGCCTTCGCAGGAACTGCTCACCGTCGTAAGGCTCGTCGACTATATCACGGAGAACATGCAAACGGATCCCGACCGTTGCTATTATGCGGGCTACTCCCGCGGCACGATGGCCGGTTGGTGGCTCCTCGGGAACTATCCCGAACGGTTTACGGCCGCCGTTTTGTGTTGCGGCGCGGGCGATCCCGCTTGGGTGGAGCGCTTCAAGGAGATCCCCGTTTGGCTCTTCCAGGATGGCGAAGATCCCCTTGTCAGCGCGGAGGACATGCGCGCGATCGCGGACGCCGGCAAGGCATGCAACAGTGAGTTCCGCTACACCGAATCTACGGGCCTCGGCCACGATCTGCATACCGCAATGGAGCAGGAGACGGAGTTGATCCGCTGGCTCTTCTCTTTCCGGAAGAGCGAACTCACGGCGCCCGCTCCCGACGACGACCCCACCGACAACCCGGCGGACGATCCCGCGGATGACCCGGCGGACGATCCCGCGGATGACCCGGCGGACGATCCCGCGGAAGAACCCGCGGATCCTTCGAAGGACGGCAAGGCGGAAATGAAGGCGGGCATCGCCATGATCGCGGTAGGCGGCGTGGCCTTGCTTGCGGGCGGGGCGAGCCTCATCTTTGCCCTCAAACGGAAGAAGCGTCCATAAAGCGACCTAAGACGCAGGCCCTCCCATCCGGGAGGGCCTTCTTCATATCGGCGTCTGTTCCGTTACAAAAATGATTTCGGAGCAAGATTTTTCGGGGAAAAGGAGGGGGCAGGCGCAAAAAAACGGGGTGGCCGATAGGCCGTCCCGTTAAAACCGCGCCTTGCGGCGACTTATTGGCTGGGGTAGCTGGATTCGAAGGGCGGGCGGGGCGAAAAGCCGCGCGAGGAGCCCGAAAATAGCCCCACAGGGGCGCAAAGCACAACCGAATTGCCACCGAGGCGCGGACGGAGAGACAAGCCGTAAAACCGAAAATACGGCGGTTTCCCGTTCGCGCCTTTTGCGCGCTCCGCCTTAACAAAAGCGCGTGGATTTGCCCACCTATCGAGCGTGACGAGACGGGCGGCGACGAACCAAAGCGCAAGGACGGCGGGCGCAGGAAAGCACGTAAAAGGATCATCGGAAGGGGGTAGCGGCGTCTACTTCCCGGCAGGCTGTCGTTGAGATACCTTGCGCGGCGGTGTACATTCTTGAAAAGAAACGGATAACGAAATGATCTAAACGCGGGCACGGCGAGACGGTGCGGGGGATTTACGAGCGGCTGTAAGGCTCATCGGGGGCGTAAAACGATGATACAAGGCAAT
>CANQAZ010000110.1 GCA_947589555.1 uncultured Clostridia bacterium
CCTGTCCACCGAAAATCTCGCCCGCCCGGAGGAGGAACTCAAAGGCCTTTACCGCCTCTTCCGCGAGTACTTCACGGTGCACGCGCGGCGGCTCAAAGAGCGTGGGGCCGCCCTCAACGTCATCGGCGACCTCTCCCTTCTGCCCGCCGACGTCGCGGAGGCCATCCGCGGCGGGATCGCCCTTACGGCGGGGGGCGAAAGGGGGGTGCTCACCCTCGCCATCGGCTACGGGGGGCGGCAGGAGATCGTGTCCGCCGTCAACGCGGCGGTGCGGCGGGGCAAGGAGGTCACGGAGGAGGAATTCAACTCCCTGCTCTGGACGGGGAACATGCCCCCGCCCGATCTCATCATCCGCACGGGGCGGGAAAAGCGCATTTCCAACTTTTTGCTCTGGCAGTGCGCCTATGCCGAATTTTATTTCACGGACATTTTGTTCCCCGATTTTTCCGACGGGGATTTCGACGATGCGCTAAAAGCCTACGCGGCGCGCGACCGCCGCTTCGGCAAAGTATAAGGATAGGGTAACATGACGGGAGAAGATCTTCAAAAAACGGAGCCTTCCGCTCCCTCCGTCCCCGCGGAGGCGGAGGCGCAAGCCGCCGCGCCGCAAGGGGGGGAAGAAGGGGGCTCGGCGGGCCGAAAGCGGGGAGGGGACATGAAAAAGCGCCTCCTCACGGGCATTGTGTACGTACTCGTGCTCACTGCCTTTTTCCTCATGAAAATTTTCGTGTGGATGCCCTACACCGCGGCGGGGGGCGAGCAGGGGTACCTGCGCATCGGCAACCTCTGTTTCGATGTGCTCATCGGCATATTCGCGGGGATCGGTACGTGGGAGATGCTCCGCGCCTTTTCTTCCCACCTGCACAAGTCGCAAAAGTGCATCGTCATGTTCTTCGCCCTCCTCGTGCTCATCGCCTATTCGCTGAGCGATTTCTACTTTGCCGATATCCTCGCCATCCGTCTGCCGGGGCCCATTGCGGGCGAGGGAGGCTCGGCGGGCGCGGTGGGGCGCAACTATTCCCTCCACATCACCTTCGTGGTGTTCATCGCGGGCATCGCCATGCTCTTCGCCCTCCTCGTGTTCAAGCACGAAAAGGTGAGCCTCGAATCGACGGGCTACGCCCTCCTTTCCTACCTCTATCCCTCCTTTTTCCTCCTCGTCCTCGCGGTGTGCAACCACCTCGAAAAGTATTCGGAGATGGCCCTCCTTCTGGTGCTCGTCGTCTGCCCGTTCGCCGATTCCCTCGCCCTCGTGTTCGGCAAGTTGTTCGGCAAAAAACTCCCCGCCAAAATGGCTCCCCACGTCTCCCCCCAAAAGACGGTCGTCGGCGGCTTCGGCGGGCTGTTCGGGGGAGCGGTCGCGGCCGTCGTCATCTACTTCGTCTGCTATGCGCTCACCCTTCTCGATCGGTCGGGGCTCATCGTGCCCATGCACTGGTCCCTTTCCCTCAACGCTCTCGATATTTTCTTCTACATCGCGCTCGGCGTTCTCACGGCCGCCTTCTCCCAGTTCGGCGACCTCGTGGAGAGCGCGGTCAAGCGCAAACTCGGCATCAAGGATATGGGCAAACTCCTGCCGGGGCACGGCGGCATTTTAGACCGCATCGATTCCACCCTCTACGCCTCCCTCATCGTGTGCTTTGTCATCGTCGTGCGCATCATGATCGTGGGCTGAGCCGCATAAAATAAAACGCCGCCCGCTTGCAAGGCGGGCGTTTTTCGCAAAGATATGGTAAACATCGCTCTCATCGGTTGTACGGGGAACATCGGGCGGCAGGTCGCCGAGGTGGTGCGCCGCCATCCCCAACTCTTTTCTTTTTCCGCGCTCGTCTGCGGGCGGGATGCGGAAGGCCTCCGTGCGCTCTGCGATGAATTCCGCCCCCGTATCGCCTTTTGCGGCGAAAACGGCGCGGGGGAAGGGGTGTTCGAGGGGTGCGACGTCGCCTTCATCGCGGCGTCGGGCTTTGCGGGGCTCGCCTACACCTTACAGGCAATAAACTGCGGGAAGAAGGTCGCCCTCGCCAACAAGGAGAGCCTCGTAGTCGGCGGCGAACTCGTCATGCGCGCGGCAAAGGAAAAGGGGGTGGAGATCGTGCCCGTCGACAGCGAGCACTCCGCCATCTTTCAGGCCCTCGGCTTCCGCCGCGGGGCCAAGTTCAAAAAGATCGTGCTCACCGCCTCGGGCGGGCCCTTCCTGCACTGCACCGCCGAACAACTTGCCCGCGTCACGGCAAAGGAGGCCCTCAACCACCCCACGTGGAAGATGGGCGCCAAAGTGACCGTAGACAGCGCGACCCTGCTCAACAAGGGATACGAGGTCATCGAGGCGAAATGGCTCTACAACGCCGATTTCGGGCAGATCGAGGCCGTCGTGCACCCCGAGAGCATCGTCCATTCCCTCGTGTATTTCGAGGACGGCGCGGCCCTCGCCCAACTCGGCTACCCCGATATGCGGGTGCCCATCCAACTCGCGCTCACCTATCCGGAGCGCCTGCCGTGCGCGCCCGACCTCGACCTTGCCGCCCTCGGCAGTCTGCATTTCGAGCGGCTCCCCGCCGAAAAATTCCCCTGCTTTGCCCTCGCGACGGAGGCGGGCAAGGCGGGCGGCACAACGCCCGCGGTCTTGAACGGGGCGGCGGAGGAGGCGGTGCGGGCCTTTTTGCGGGGGCGTATAGCGTTCCCGCGCATCGCAGAAACTATCCGCGAAGTGCTCGGGCGCATCCCGCGCGCCGAGGCCTCTTCCTTCGGGGCGATCGCCGAGGCCGACCGCGCGGCGCGCGCCGAAGCCAACCTCATCCTCTATGGCCACTGAACTTTTGAGCGCATGGAGCACCGTCGGCTCCGTCTTTCTCGCCATCTTCATCCTTCTGTGCATGATTACGGTGCACGAATTCGGGCACTACCTCGCGGGCAAGGCGCTCGGCTTCAAGATCGACGAATTTTCCATCGGCTTCGGCCCCGCCTTCGTCAAGATCCGCAGAAAAAAATCGGGCGAACTCTTTGCCGTCCGTCTCTTGCCCCTCGGCGGCTATTGCGCCTTCCACGGCGAAGACGGCGAAGAGGAGGAAGAAGGGCCGCAGGATCGAAATGACGGCGCGCAGGACCCCCTCGGCGGCGCACGGGAGGCAAAGAGGGGGGGGGACGAGCCCTTCGCCGAACTCGTCGGCGAGACCATCCTCGTCACT
>CANQAZ010000111.1 GCA_947589555.1 uncultured Clostridia bacterium
GCCGCCTGTCGTGAGGTCTCCCCCGCCACCGCGCTTCCGCCCGCCGTCACATCCCACAGCCCGCCGTAGTTGCGCGCAAAGGCCCGCCGCTGAATGAGCATCTTCCCCTCCGCGGAAAAGACGCACACGTGCACGACGAGATGATATTCTCCCTCCGCGAGCGGCGTGACGTCGCGGATCGCCGTTCTGCCCGTGGGGCGGCGTTCTTCATCGTAAATATCCCAAAACTCCATAAGGCGGCTCCCTCCGCGGAGCCCGTTTTTATTATAACAACTTTTTCGGCGTTTGGCAATCGCAGGAATACTTTTTTCGGCAAACGGCAAAACTTTGCGCACAAGGAGGGATAAATGAATCCGTTTGAATGCAAGCCGCAAAAGGCAGACAAGATTTTTACAAGTTGGAATAAGGTGCTCGTCAAGCCCTACAACAAGAACGAAGTGGACCCCTATACCCGCACCCGCGTCATTCTGATGTCGGGCACCGAGTTCGAGAGCGTGCGCCTCTCCAACGAGATCACCCGCCACTGCGCCAACAACGACGTGCGCCGCCGCCTCGCCGTGATGAGAAGGGGGGAACAGATCCAGCAGAAGCGCGTCGCTTCCTTGAAGCCCGCCGACGAGAGCATCTTGGAGCACACGATAGGATACGAGCAACTCGCCGTGGACCTCACCGCCAACCTCGCCATCACCGAGAAAAATTCCTACGTCAAAAAGCAACTCGATTTCGCCCTGTTGGAGGATTTTGACCACCTCTACCGCTATTCCGACCTCATGGAACTTGAAAAGGGGGGAGACCCCGCAAGGCTCGTGGGCGAATATACCGAGGTCATGCCCGGGCGGCCGACCGTTTCGGAGTACCGCCACCCGCACGACGACGTGAACTTCTATATCAACGGGTATCTCAACGACCTCAAAACCAAACTCAACATCAACATCATCACGGGCGCCGAACAGCAGACGATGAACTACTATATGAACGTCGCCAACCTGTACGCTTCGCCGCTGGGCAGAAAGTTGTACAACGAAATTGCCATGATCGAGGAACAGCACGTCACGGGGTACGGGTGCCTCAAAGATCCGAGCATGACGCCGTGGGAGTGCCTCCTCATGAACGAGTACACCGAGTGCTATCTCTACTATTCGTGCTATATGGACGAGAAGGACGAGCGCATCAAGAAGATATGGGAACAGCACTTCGAGGAGGAAGTGGCGCACCTGCACGAGGCGGCCGATCTTCTCAAAACCTACGAGGGAAAGGTGTGGCAACAGGTGTTGCCCGAGGGCGGGGAGTTCCCCGAACTGTTGAAATTCCGCCCGCAGAAGGAATATATCCGCAAGGTGCTCGAAAGCGTGCGGCTCACGGGCGTGGAGGAGGGCTGGGAGGAACTCAACAAGGTGCCCGATACCTTCCGCTACTTCGGCTATAACGCAAAGATCAACGGCGACCCCGCGAGTGTGGGCACCCACATCGTCATCGATAAGACGGTGGCGGCCTATAAGTACGATTATCGCATCCAGAACAAGGAGCACCCGATCAAGGCGCTCACGGACAGAAAGAAGGACAACATCGACGTCGCCCGCGTCAAGGGCAAATAAAAAAGGGAAAGAACCGCCGCGCGCGGCCCTTTCTTTTCGCCCCGCCTTCGCCGGGCTTGACAGCCGCCCGCTTTTGGAGTACAATAGGGGCAGTGAGGAAACGACGATGATCAAAAACGCCCTGAAAAACTTCTTCAAGAACCTACTTTATCTCTTTGTGCCAATGGGGATCGTCTATCTCTTCTTTCTCATTGCATTTTTTGTGGCGGTCGGCTCGGTCGTGGACATTGCGGGGAGCGCATTTTTGCAGGCCTTCGAGTTGGTGCGCGATTCGGTGGGGGAATCGTCCGCGTCCGTCAACGCGTTTTTGGATTATGCGTTCGGCCAACTCAAATGGAACGGGAATCTCATCGAAATGATCATAGACGCCTTCCGCACCCGTTGGTTGAGCAACACGATAAAGGGCTTTTTTGAAACGCTCAACGTCTCTTCAGAGGGATTCAGCGAGCAATTCAACGTCATTATGAGCGAGTTTACGGTCAAACTGCGCGCCCTTATCTCGGGCGTGATCGCCCTGTGCGTGATCGGCATTGTGGCCGCCAATTTCCTCACCCGCGTCGTCGTGCGCTCGCAGACCGCAAAGCGCGGGTTCAAAAAATTTTTGCTCGCGCACACCGCCGTCCCCCTCGCCGAAGCCATCCTGCTCATCGGGTTCGGCGTGCTGTTCGCCTTCATCCGGTACTATACGCTCATCGCGTTGCCCCTCTTTTTGCTCGCCGCTGTGGCCATTGCGCTGACTTCCTCCTGGATCATCCACCGCGACAAACACCTGAAACTGAAAGAGGTCGTCACCGTAAAAAATATTTTGATGCACCTTGCCGCCGTGGGGCTCATTTTGCTCATCAACGTTGCGGTGGCCGCCGTGCTCTTTTCGGTCAACGCCCTGCTTGCCATCCTCGTGATGATCCCCTTCGTGCTCTATTCGCTGAACATCGCCGACGTCAACACCGACGCCATTGTGTGCAGGATGATAGAGGAGAAAAAGAAGGGTGCGCCCGCGGCGGAAATCGTCGCCGCCCCCGCGCCCGCCGTTGCAGAGACGGAGGCGGCCGTTGCGGAAGAGATCGCGGCGGCAACGGCTACGGAAGAGGGGGCAGAGGCGGGCGAAGAAGCGCCCGCGGAAGAAACTTTGCGGCAGGCGGAAGAGATCGCGCCGGCCGAAGAGGGGAAAGAGGCGCCCGAAGGCGCACCCGCCGAGGCGGGGAAAGGGGAGCCCACGCCTTCGCCCGCCCCGCAGAAGGCGCCTGCGACCGCGCCGAAAGGGGATTGACCAGAAGAATGGGATCATGCGCAAAGCGCATCCGAAACACAAAACCGCATGGACAAGAAAACCATGCGGTTTTATTTTAAATCCAAAAAGCGACTTACGTCAGTAAGCCGCTTGCGGAGAAGATCATCGCCTTTGCAAAGAAAGAGCACAAATAAAAAAGAACGGCGTAGGTTCTGCCTACGCGAAAAGAAAAAAAGAAATCTTTTTTTGCTTTAACTACTTACATTATACGCAATCCCACGGGATTTGTCAAC
>CANQAZ010000112.1 GCA_947589555.1 uncultured Clostridia bacterium
GATTGGGCAGTATGCGTTCCAGAATTGTAGCGGACTGACGAGCGTGACGATCGGGAGCGGCGTGACCGAGATTGGGCGGTGTGCGTTCATGGGTTGCGACGGGCTACAATCGGTCCTCTTCGGCAATCCACACGGTTGGCGTACTGGCGGCGGGTCCGCGGTGAGCGAAACGCTTTTGCAAGATCCCGCCGAAGCCGCAAACGCTCTTTGTAACACTTATGTGAATTATTCTTGGTATAGGGGGTAGAAAATATGTGCACGGAAGAAACAAAGACGTATCAAGAACTTATTAAGGCCGAAGCGGAAATCGATTGGGATTCAAAAAATTTTTGGAATATTATCCGATTCTATTTGATCGAATGTCCTTCGCGCAACGGAGGATTGCAAAATCCCGTCAGTGCAAAAGGAAAATTACTTGCCGCCTATGGTTGGGAAGGGGGTCCCAAGTTTAGTGAATTAAAGAAGGCTTTTATACATGCTTGCAGTAGACTTGAAACATTTGAGGGTGTAAAAAATGGTTCCATAAAATCGAAGTTGGAGGGGATTGCCCCGCCGACAGAGTATTGTTCTTTTTCATTTTCCAGCAACGAAATGGAGACCCTACTCCGAAAGATACGAAATGCATTTGCGCATGGCAATTTTTATCCAATCAAATTTAGGGGACAGAAAATATATGTCTTACAAAGTTTTTATCATGGGAAATTAAATGCGGAAATGGCTTTATACGAGCAAACGCTTTTGAATTGGATCGATGTCATTAAAGAGGGGCCAATCAAAGTAAAACAAGAAGAAAAAGGAATAACATAATATAAATCCATCTGCCCGCCCGACCGCATTCGCGGTCGGGCGTTCCTTCATGCTTTCTCCCTCGGTGCTGTCGCGCCGCAGGCTACTGCACGCCGGCGCTACTTCGCGGCTATGCCGCTCGTGCCGCGCTTCGTCGGCAATGGTGCGCGCGGGGCGGTGGGAGGCGGGTCTCCCGCCGCTCCACGCCCCCATTTGCCACACTACCGTAGGCTTAATGACGAGATAAGCGAATATTGAGATAGGGCCGATATCCCCTCCGCGTTACATTCTTCGCGGAAAAGATTTTGCACAGCAAAAGATTTTTCGCGAAAGAAAAAACCTTGTCATGTATTTCTCCTTTTCAAATTTTTTCATGTTACCATTACATTGTAAGAGGTGAGTATATGACAACGCAGAGCCCGCGGCAAGTGAAAAACGCTCCCTGCTGTGCCGAGTGGCGGCGCGCGCGGAGCGCGACGTCGCGAGGCACCGCAGGGAGCGTTAAAAGAGGAAAAAATTTTTTCAGACACCCGCAATTTCTATTTCGGCATAGAATAAAACAGCGGCAGAAAGCCGCGTTTCAACGGAGGTAGAAAAGCGATGTGTCAAAGTTGTAATTCGATTTGGAGCGGGATCGCAAACGCCATCGACAACCTGTTCGCCTGTCCGTGCAACTTCGGTTGCGGCGGAAACAACAACGGTTGCGGCGGAAACAACAACGGTTGCGGTTGCGGCGGAAATAACAACGGCGGTTGCAACGGAAGTTCGGTCGCAAACGCCATCGGCAACTTGTTCCCCATCAACGGAAGCAACGGCGGATGCGGTTGCAACAACAATAACAACGGTTGCGGTTGCAACGGCGGATGCGGTTGCAACGGATTCGATGTGTACTATGCCCGCCAATATGCGCTCGGCCCGTTTTCGGCGGGTTGCAGCGTATGCGGCTCCCTGTTCTGATTTTTGGCCCGTGTGGCGCCGCGCAAGCGGCGCCCTTTCTTTTTACGGAAAATCGTGAAATCGCTTGCAAAAGGGGGAGCGGAATGATATAATTACCCATTGAGGCGACCATGAAATTTTCTATCCACAAGCCGAAAAAGCCGACGCGTCGGCAGGTCATGCGATTGACCTTTTATATCATCATCATCATTGCGGGCAATATGATCGCGGCGGGAGCGTCGGCCTTCTTTATTTTGCCCAACACGCTGTCGATGGGCGGTACCACCGGCCTCGGCAATTTTGTGCGCAATCTCATCCTTAAACTGCACGGAGAAACGCCGTGGGCCACTTGGGCGGTCTCCATCACCACGTACGCGGTCAACATCGGGCTCTTCATTTTGGGCGCCTTCCTGCTCGGAAAGACCTTTGCGGCCAGCGTTTTGGCGGGCACGGTGCTCTATCCCACCTTCCTCACTGTGTTCAACCTCTTGGAGGAGGAAGTGGTGGAGCCCCTCAACGGCGCCCCGCTTTGCAACGATAATCTCCTGCTCGCGGCCATCCTCGGCGGATTGCTGTTCGGGCTCGGCGTGGGCATCGTGGTGCGCGTGGGGGCCTCCACGGGCGGCACCGATATTCCTCCCTTGATCTTTCACAAATATTTCAACTGGCCCGTTTCGGTCACGCTGTGGGTGCTCGATATGACCATCGTCGCCATGCAGATGTTCGTCATCACCCCCTTCGAAAACGCCCTGTACGGGGTCATCATCGCGCTATTGTCGTCCACGGTGGTGGGGAAGGTCGCGCCCATCGGCATGCGCCGCACGCAGGTCAAGATCATCAGCGGCAGATATCAGGAGATCCGCGACATGATCTTGACCAAAATAAGCCGCGGCGTCACCGTGCTCTACGGCCAGACGGGATATTTGAAGCAGGATTGCCACATGCTCCTCACCGTGGTATCCCACCGCGAACTCGTCATGCTCAAATCGGAGGTGCAACGCATCGATCCCGAAGCGTTTATGACCATCAGCGTGGTTTCCGAGGTGCGCGGGCGGGGCTTCCACACCGAGGGGGTGGACTTTTTGATGCCGCAGGACAGGGCAAATCCCAACCTGCCCCCCCAATTCCAAACGGACGCGGACAAGCCGGGCGCCGGGCGAGAGACAAAGGACGCGCCGTAGGAAACGAAAGGCGCGGAGTGGGGAACGAAAGGCGCCAAGCAAGAGACAAAGGGCGCGGCGCGGGAGACGAAAGGCGCCGAGTGAGAGACAAAGGACACGGCGCGGGGAACGAAAGGCGCCGAACGAGAGACGAAGGGCGCGGCGCGGGAGACGAAAGGCGCCGAGTGAGAGACAAAGGACACGGCGCGGGGAACGAAAGGCGCCGAACG
>CANQAZ010000113.1 GCA_947589555.1 uncultured Clostridia bacterium
TCTCTCATCGGTTTTTCCGAAGTCTCTCATCGGTTTTTCCGAAGTCTCTCATCGGTTTTTCCGAAGTCTCTCATCGGGTGTCCGATTGTGTGCCCGCCCTTTGATTGTATCATACCTCCGCCCCAAAAAGCAAGCGTTTCCGCGCGCCCGGGACTATCCCATTTTCTGCCTTTGCATGCGCTTCTTTTCTGCCTTTGCATGCGCTTAACATCGCCCGCAAAATGTCCGTGCGCGCAAACAAAAAGCCGCCCGTGCGGCCATGCGCACGGGCGGTCTCCGGAACGCTTTTACGCCTCTTCGGCGGGGCGCTCCTTGATCTCCACATTGTACTTTTTGGAATCTCTCGGCGTGGCCGCGCGGACGAGCGTGCGCAGGGCCTTTGCGATCTTTCCTTGCTTGCCGATGACTTTGCCCATATCCGAAGCCGCAAGCAAAACGGTGACTTCGATGCTGTCCTCCGTTTCCTCCACGAGATATTCGGTTTGCGCCTTGTCCTCGGCAAATTGGCCGACGATGTACTTGATGAGTTCGAGCATCCTTTTTTCCTCCATCATTTACTCTGTTTCAAAAAGAGGAGCGGCCGAGCCTTACTTCTTCTTTTTCTTGCCTTTGGTCTTGGCGGGGGAGAGTTTTTCACTCTTTTCGATGACGCCCGCATTGACGAGAAGATTTTTGACCGTCTCGGTGGGTTGGACCCCCTTCGCCAGCCAATCCTTCGCCTTGTCCGCATCCACGGTCAGCGTCACGGGCGTCGATTTGGGATCGTAAAATCCGATCTTTTCGATGTACTCGCCCGTGGCCGCCTTGCGCGCGTCCACGACCACGATCCGGTAGACGGGAGACTTTTTATCCCCCATTCTCACCAATCTCATTTTGACCATTGTTGTTACCTCCGATTCTACTTTTCACTCATTCTGCCGTTCCGCAAAATGGCTTGTTCAAAATTTGTTTTCCTTAAAAGCCCTCCGCTGCGGCGCGAGCCGCCGCCTCGCGGCGCCGCCGCGCGCCGCACCGGAGGGCTTCTCCCTCAGCCGCCGCTCGCCGCAGCATCTCTTTCTCTTTCCAATGTTATGTTACCACCCTCTTCGCGCCCCTTTCGCCCAACCTGACAACGATTCACTATATTGAACGAAATTTTTGACGTCAGAAGGGCAACCGCATCTTCCCCTTGCCCCCCTTCATCTGCTTCATGAGGAGTTTGGTCTGTTCGTACTGTTTCAGAAGTTGGTTGATCTCCTGCACCGTGGTGCCCGAGCCGAGGGCGATGCGCCGCTTGCGCGAGGAGTTGATGATCTGCGGGTTGTCCCTCTCCTTCGGCGTCATGGACAGGATGATGGAGCGCATGCGCTCGATGCGCTTTTCGTCGACGTCCCCCTCTTTGAGTTTGAGTTTGCCCGCGCCCGGGAGCATGCTCATGAGCGCGCCCGCGCCCCCCATCTTCTTCAACGCTTCGAATTGGGTGAGGTAATCGGTGAGGGTAAAGGAATTTTCGCGCATCTTGCGCTCCAACTCCTTCATCTCCTTTTCGGAGACGGCCTCCTGCGCCTTTTCGATGAGGGAGAGCACATCCCCCATGCCGAGGATGCGGCTTGCCATGCGGTCGGGATAGAAGGGTTCGAGATCGGTGATCTTTTCCCCCACGCCGATGAATTTGATGGGCTTGCCCGTGACCGCCTTGATGGAGAGGCAGGCGCCGCCGCGGGTATCGCCGTCGAGTTTGGTGAGGATGATCCCCGTGACGCCGAGGCGAGCATTGAAGGTTTCGGCGACGTTGACGGCGTCCTGCCCCGTCATGGCGTCCACCGTGAGGAGGATCTCGTGGACTTCCACCTCTTTTTGGATGTTTTCGAGTTCCTCCATCAACTTTTCATCGATGTGGAGGCGGCCCGCCGTATCGATGACGACGGTATCGAAGCCCATCTTGCGGGCGTACTCCACGGCTTGCTTCGCCGTTTTGACGGGGTTCTGGGCGCCCCTTTCAAAGACTTCGGCGCCCGCCTTGCCCCCCACCACTTTGAGTTGGTCGATGGCCGCGGGACGGTAGATATCGCACCCGACGAGGAGGGGCTTTTTGCCCTGCTTTTTGAGTTGGACGGCGAGTTTGGCGCACATCGTCGTCTTGCCCGCGCCCTGCAAACCGCACATCATGATGACCGTGGGCGGCTTGGAGGCGACTTCGAGTTTGGCGTTGGCGGGGCCCATCAGGGCGATGAGTTCCTCGTTGACGATCTTGATGACCTGCTGGGCGGGGTTGAGGCTCTCCAAGACCTGCTGGCCCACCGCCTTTTCGGACACCGCGGCGATGAAATCCTTTGCCACGCGGATGTTGACGTCGGCCTCCAAGAGGGCGATGCGCACCTCCCGCATGGCTTGGCGGATCTCCAATTCGGTGAGTTTGCCGCGCTTGGTCAGTTTGCTGAATATATGGTTGAGACGCTCCGAAAGGGATGCGAACAGGGCCATTTAATCCTCCTTGCCGCCCGTGGCGGACACGAGTTCGGCGATCTCCTCCCCGAGTTCGGGGTGCCGCGCCGCGATCTGTTGAAGGGTGCGCGCAAACCCGAGTTTTTCCTCAAACGAGAGAAGTTGGGCGCGCGATCTTGCGATGCAGTCGGAGACCGCCTGTTTGGTGACGCCCTTTTCCTCGGCGATCTCCGAAAGGGAGAGATCGCACAGGTAGTAGAGCGCGCAGACGCCGCGGCGGCTCTTTGTGAGGAGCGCGCCGTAGAGATCGAACAGTTGTACGTCCTTCAAATCCTTCATCCCACGCTCCTTTATCGGCATTATAGCAAAGAAAAAATCGCCCGTCAAGCATTTTTACTTGACGGGCAGAAATTTTTTTCGGAACTTACGACATTTTGAGGGAGAGGGGTGTTCAAAGGCCATCCCCACCCGTCCCCTGCGGGGACACCCTCCCCTTCCAACGGAAGGGTAGGGCTGGGAATGAGCCATCCCCACCC
>CANQAZ010000114.1 GCA_947589555.1 uncultured Clostridia bacterium
GCGGAGACGGTCAACGCGGGCGCGTTCTACGCCCTGCTCCGCGAGCGGCTCTTGTAAAAACCGCACGGCTCAATTCATTCTCCCATATTCGGGGGAAAACCAATCAGGCATCGGCGGGCGCAAGCCCGGACATGTAAATAAAATACGGAGGGAAAATTATGACAAAGACAAAGAACATTGCTCTTGCCCTCCTGCTTGCGGGGATGCTCGCGGCGGGGACGGCGGGAGCGGCGCTTGCCGTGAAAACGGGGAGCGCGAGCGCGCTGGATACGGGCAGTACGGTGACGTATCCGTTTGACAGTGAGATGATGAATTATGCCGCTACGTACACGGCATCTCCCGAACAAAACCCTAAACAACCGATGACGGGGGGCACGGGCGATACTTTCGAATATTTCGAAATTCGTTTTGACGGCGGCAAAAAAGATCTCTCTTCGGCAACGTACGTCGCCATTCAGATCCGTTTGGACAAAGGCGACCCTGGGATTACGGTAGGCTTGGTGGAAAACAGCGGTAGCGGAAGATTGGGTACTTTGAGTGCCCAAAAGTCGGTCTTTTTAGAAACGGAAGCCGGCGTAATCACAGAAAAAAAGACGGGCGGCAATTTTGTTAATATAGGTAGCGGCTTTAACGGAACGATTTTCCTGCCCATGGCATCTCTTGAATCCATGTGGGGCGGGAGCATCGATAAGACAAATATGACCGCAGTCTATTTCGAAGCGCACGCCTACTTTAACTACGGTTATGGCTTTACCGTGGGTGAGATCGGCTACTACACGGGCGAACCCGCCGACGGTGCGCCGATGACGAAGATCGTCAGCCTCGAAAACGGTCCGCGCACGCGGGACGGGTACCATGTCAGCGGTTGGAAGGACGCAAACTTTACCCTTCCGAACACAAAACCGAGACCCAAACCTCTCGTATTCGACTATCCTTTCCGCACGGACGATGAAAAGGAATACTATACCGCAACATGGACGGGATTTACCGTTGACAACACGAAAGAAAATATGCAGGAAGTCAAGGTGAAGTTTGATACGGAGACGGTCGACTTCTCGCAAGCAACCTATCTTCTCATACAGGTGAAGATTGCGGGGACGCCCGGTATCCAATACATTCTAAACGAGGGCACGAAGAGCCTTTCTCCCAAGAACGGCGAGCCGTTCTACTTTTATCCCGACAACGGCACACAGGCAGAGTCCCCGGATGGCTACGATGTTGCGAATGCACACATCACATTTGGTAACTCCAACATGGGCGCGCTCGTCATTCCTATGACGACGCTCTCCGGGAGTGCGGATAAGACCAAGATCGACAGTATTTCTTTCAAAACGAATGCCCAATATAACGGCAATTTCGATTTGACGATCGGCGAGATCGGTCTCTACAAGGGAACTGCGGGCAGCGGCACGTTCCAAAAGCTCCTCACGCTCGACGAGTTGAAAGAAGATAAATTTACCGTGAGCACACAACTCGATGAGAACAAGGGCCGTCTCGATTTCAACGAGGGCGAACCGCCCATCACGCAACTCGGCGATGCGTCCGTCGATTTCAACGCCAACAAGCATCAGGCGAGCGATTTCGCGGTTTGGGACGGCGGCGGCTCGGGCACCGTCACCATGACCAAGGATAGTTACGGGCTCGACGCCGTGCAGATCACGCCCACGGGCGTCTCCGCGGGGAAAGATTCCTACATGGCCACCACGATTTCGGGCGGCGGCGGGTTCAGTTGGGCGAACAAACAGGGCCTCTCCTTCTGGGCGCGCAACGACAGCGATACGGAGATCCACTTCAACGTCGAAGTGGACTGCAAGAAGAACAACGTTGCCGACCGCTTCAACGTGGAGGGCGGGCACCGCTATTACCTCTACGACGTCCGCACGGGACAGACGACGATCTATCTCACGAAGGCCACCGCCACCATGGGGCCCATCTGTCTGCCCGTCGGGTTCGAGGGCTGGGTCCGCGTCCCGTTCAGCGCATATCACAAGGCGGATTGGAGCGCGAACGGCTTCCCCGTTGCCGAATTCATGAAAGAGGGGACCATCGTCAGCTATCTCGCCGTCACCGTACAGGCGCAGGAGTTTGCGAATAAGACGTTCTCCGTCAACCTGTTCGGCGCATATGCGACCGTCCCGTCGTTCGCCTCCGCGTTGGTACAGTCCGATAACACCATCGATAAACTCATGGGGCTCGACCAACTCGAATTGCAGGATCCCATCGGCGCGGCGGCAAGCGCCATTGCGCATCAAAAGGTCGATATGATCGTTTCCAAGGAGGAGAAGTAAGATGAAAAACATGAAAAAAGTTGTCGCGGCATTGACCGCGGTCGTCATGTGCGGCTCGCTCTTTGCGTTCGCCGCCTGCGGCGGTCCCAAGGATCCCGATACCACCTATTACACCGTCACCGTGTTGCAGTACGATACGGAAAAGGGCACGGTCTCCGTCAGCGATCCGGCGTCCGATAAGGGCTACGTCAAAGATGAAAGCGTCACCCTCACCGTCACGGCAAAGCCCGATTATACCGTCAGCGAAGTGAAGGTAAACAGCGCCGCCGTCCAACTCGATGCGCAGGGCAAGTACACCTTCCATGTGGCGGGCAACACCACCGTCTCCGCCTCCTTTGCGGATGCCGCGCCCGCCGCAGAGTACGGGCTCCCCGTCCCAGAAGCGGGCCGCTATATCACCAATCCCTCCCTCTTTGAGGAAGAGGGGAGCCGTTGGCTCGTCTACACGACCAATCTGACCGCGGGCGAGACGGATAACGCCATTGCCATGCGCAAGGGCACGTATGAAGAGGGCGCCGATAAGGGCTGGAAGTACGGCGAAGAGACCGTGCTCCTCGAAGGCGGCGAATGGGATGAATATCTCGGTTCCGCCTCCGTCGTCAAGGGCACGTTCGAGTACGGCGGCACGAATTACGGCTGGCT
>CANQAZ010000115.1 GCA_947589555.1 uncultured Clostridia bacterium
TCGTCTTTCCCCCGGGCGCGGCCGCCATATCGAGGATGCTTTCTCCCGCCTCCGGCGCAAGATAGAGGGGCGGCAACATCGAGGAGAGACTTTGCAGGTAAATTTTGCCGCTTTCATACAGGGCGGTCTGCCGCAACCCTTCCTCGCGCACTCCCTCGGCGATGAAGGCGTCGCCGTACCACGGCACCCGCTTACAGGAGATCCCGGCCGCGGCGATCTCCTCCTCGCCCTCCCCCTTGATTCGATTAAAACGAAACGTGACGGGGCGCATAGCGCCGTACCCCGCCACGATCGATCCCGCCGCTTCGCCATATTGGTCGCGAAGCAAATCAGCAAGCGCTTGCGGTATCATTTGAGTTGTGCGAGCCACGCTTTGATCTCGCTGTCGGGCGTAATTTGCGTGTGCTCTTCGAATTTTACGCTCAAAACGGGCCCGACCTCCGCGCCGCGGAGCGCTTTGCGGAAATCGCTCGGCGTGTGCCCGAGCCAGCCGCCGTTCGTTGCGAACGGATACACCTTTTTCTCCTTCCAATTGTTGGAGGACAGGAATGTTTTGACGGCGGGCGCAAAGGAATACCACCACACGGGCGTACCGATGATCACCGTTTCGTATTTGGAAAGGTCGATGTTGAGAGGTTCGAGTTGCGGAATATAGCCGCTTTCCACCTCTTTTTTGCCGAGGCTGACGAGCACATCGTAGTCATCGGGGTAAGATTTCACCGTCTTGATTTCGGCGAGATCGGCGCGGAGCGAACGCGCAATTCGCTTGGCAACGGCGCAGGTATTGCCGCCGATGGAATAATAGACCACGAGTTTTTTCATAGTAACCTCCCGGATGACCGTTCTATCCTATTTTGTCGGGCAGTAAATCATGTCCCCGCTCAGAAAAAAGTTGCAAGTTCCTGTTCGGGCGGCGAGGCAAATTCCAACGCGCTCGCTTTGAGCACGGGCCCCGTTTGCCCGTAGATCGGACTGTATTCAAGGTCGATGCGCGCGGTCACCGTGACCCAATCCCTCGTTTTGAGCGGCTGGGAAAAGGCGTGCTTGCAGACGAGCCCGCTGTACTTGATATCGGCCTCGCAACAGGTCATAACGTGCCTTCCCACCACTATGGTGCCCGCCTTCATCTTGCGGTCCACGGCGACGAGCCCCTTGAAGCGCACGATCTTCCCCCTGTATTTTTCCATGTCTTCGATGAGATCGCGATAGAAAAAGGCGTAGTCGCGGTCGGCGATCTCGATTATCTTCGCATCAATGTCAAAGGGAAGCGGGTCCTCTATCTCGTCATAGACGGCCTCGCCGCCGATAAATTCATAGACGATCCCGGGGCGGCGAGACACGGCCCGCACGATTTTATGGAATTCCTCTTTCTCGTATTCTTCCTTAAAACGGTTGAATACGACCATATCGGAGTACTGGATCTTGTCAAAAACGAGTTGGCGCATGTTTTTGTTGTAAGCAAGAAAGGTGCCCGCATCGAAAAAGGTCATGATCTGCGCAATGGCCCAACCGTCCGGCATCGCGTCGAAAAAGGCGTTCATCGTCAGCATGCCGTTGTACTCCACTACGACGCGTTGCGGGCGGTGCTTTTTTGTGAGCGCCGTCAGCGTTGCAAGGGTCACTTCGCTTTGCGGTATGGTCTCCACCGCAAATTTTTCCACTTTGAAGCGGGAGGGTTCGTACTCTTCCTCCCCCTCTTCGCACACGAGAAGCAACGTCCGCTCGTTTGCGTCGTCAAAGCGTTCGTCCTCGAAGGTCTCCTGGATGAATTTCGTCTTGCCCGCGTCCAAAAATCCCAAAAAGAGATAGACGGGAATTTCCTGCGCCATAGTTTACTCCAAAAACAGCGTTTCGAGTTTCTCCTCGTCGGGTTTGCAACCGATCACGCAAAGTCTGCCCGTCACCCCGGGCGCGCCCGTGCGCAAATCAATCTCACCGGGCACATAGTCAAAATAAAACCACTTGTCTCCGCCGTCTACAATGCCCTTTGCGCGCAGAATTTGTCCGTATTCCCCCGAAGCGAGCGCGCCGAGCGCCGCACGGAGTTTTTCTTCGGTAAAGACCTTCGCCGTCTCCACTCCCCAACTGGAAAACACTTCATCGGCGTGGTGATGATGGTGATGGTGCTCGTGTTCGTGTTCGTCATCATCGTCGTCATCGTCATGGTGATGATGGTGATGATGCTTGTGTTCGTCTTCATCATCGTCGTCATCGTCATCATCGTCATGATGGTGGTGGTGATGTTCCTCCTCATCGTCGTGAGCCTCGCGGGCGAGTTTTTCAAGTTCGGCTTCGAGGCTATCCGTACATTCTATGGCGGAAAGGATATCTTTCCCGTCGAGCGCGTCCCAATCGGTCGTCACCACGGTGACGGACGTATGCTCCTTCAAAAGGGAAACGGCCTCCTCCACCTTCTTGGGGTCTGAGGTATGGGAAAGCACGATGCAACTTGCGTTTTCCACCTGGTCGAGGAAGAATTCGCCGAAATTTTTCAGATAGACCTTGCACTTTTTGGCGTCCACGACGGTGCAGAACACGTTCAAACGGCTTTCGGGCACCGCGGCGCGCTGTACGGCGCGGATGACGTCGGAAAGTTTCCCGACGCCCGAGGGCTCGATGAGGATGCGGTCGGGCGCGAACTCCGCGGCGACCTTTTTGAGCGCTTTTGCAAAATCGCCCACGAGCGAACAGCAGATGCAACCCGAGTTCATTTCGGTGATCTCGATGCCGGCTTCCTTCAAAAAGCCGCCGTCTACGCCAATCTCGCCGAATTCGTTTTCGATGAGCACCACTTTTTCGCCCGTATAGGCTTCTTTGATGAGTTTTTTGATGAGCGTGGTCTTCCCGGCGCCCAAAAATCCCGAAAAAATATCAATCTTGATCATATCCTGCCTCTTTCCG
>CANQAZ010000116.1 GCA_947589555.1 uncultured Clostridia bacterium
CACCGAGAAAAGCGTTCGGCTCTGCTATAGCGGATTGCAGATACAGGGCACCGCTAACTCCCCGCCTATCACAGCAATCATAGTATAACCCAATTTTATGATTTTGGCAAGCGTTTTTTCGCCGTGCTTCCATTTACCCGCGCGGTTTTTGCCCGTCGGAGCGGAAGAGAGAGCAGGGCGGGGGAAGAGAGAGAAGAAAAAGCAAAGAGGAAGGGATAGAAAGGGGGGAAGGATAAAAGGGCCGCCCGCGGGATGCGGGCGGCAGGAAAGAGATGTATTTATTGGTCGAAAATTGATTTGCGAGACGCGTTATCCGCGGGCTTCGTCGAACAAGGCGAGGAGGGCAAGTTGCTTTTCCGCAAGGTCCTTTGTCTGCGGCCTCAACGCCCGGTAAAGACGCACGATCTCCCGCTCCTTTTCGGTGAGCGCATAGGGGAGAGGGGCTTGCTCCCGCCCCGCAAGATAATCCAACGTGCACTCGAAATAGTCCGCGTACGCAATCAAACTGTACAAATTGGGGTCGTGAGAGCGCTCGTAAGCCGCCACGGTCGTTTGACCGATGTTGAGAGCCTTCGCAAGTTGCATTTGCGTCAGCCCGTTCTCCGTCCGCAACATTTTTAACCGTTCATTGACTGTCATGTTTTCCATGTCTTTATTTTAGCAATATCATGCTAAAAATTATTGACAAAGTATGAATAAATTGCTACAATAAAGCCGATTAGCACGAACGTGCTAAACAGAGGAGGCCAAAATCAAAATGTCGTTGATAAAATGCCCCGAATGCGGACAGGAAATTTCGGATAAAGCAAAGATGTGCCCTCACTGCGGATACGAGTTGGCGCCAACGGAGAATGGCTTGCCGAAACCCGATTGCGAAACGGTAAACGTCCCGCCTACGTCGTCCGACAATGCCAACCTTTCAATGAAGCCGTTTTCGGCTTTGGAAAAGAAAGAAAAAACGGCACTGTACAATGAATTCGATAAACGTTATCCAAAATATCCGCGTAAATCGACTGAACGAAAAACGATGATTTTTACCGCTATCGCCCTTATTTTCATCATACCCGTTATTATGATTATCGTAGGCGTGGTTTTAAGGGACGACAATCGTGAACACTTTTTTGATGATAGGCGGTATGATTATGTTGGGTTAGAGGGGTTTACGAACGAAGAATTACAGATTTTGTGCGAACTTCATGATGCAAAAAAAGTCAGTTACGAATATCACAACGGAAACACATATTTACTGTATGATGATGAGATAGAAGAATACAATAACATAGGATGGCCGTTGATTGGACTTTCTATTGGACTGCTTATTGTGGTTGCGCCGTTTTCAATCGCATTTGGGATTTCGAGTTGGCGAAACAGAAATAAACTTATCATTTACGAGACAATATTTCAAGCGTGGCTCGCAAGAGATAAACACATTGAATATAAATTGGATTTTAACGCCAAAGGAGACAAAGAAAAAATAGGAGCAATTGATTTGACGAAATATCCTTTTTAATAAATTTGATTTGAATGGAACGCCCTCCCTGAACGGGGAGGGCGATTTTATAAGGAGGACGTGGGACAAGTGAAAGGGGGCGGAAGGGGAGGGCTTGGGGCGCGGAGGGCGATGCGGGGCAAATTTGCGGGGTGCGGCGTCAAACGTTTGTCTTTCCGCTTCAAACGTGTTACAATATACCCGTTCCGGAGGTCTCATGGGCACGTTCCGTTACGGACTGAAATATTGGAAGAAGTACATCCCCTTGTCCCTTCTCTCCAAAGCGTTCAGCCTCATCGCCATCGCCTGCGATATCGCCATCCCCCTCATCGACGCCGCGATCATCGATCACCTCTTCGCCTACGACCCCGCCGCGGCCTCGGACGGGGTGCTTTCCTTCCTCTTTACCGGGGCCCTCGGCGCGCCGCAGACGTGGCAACTCTTTTTGAATCTCGCCCTCATCCTTGCGGGCCTCTTTTTGACCCGCATCCTCTTTTTATACTGCAAAAACGTCACCTTTCAATGGTGCGGCCTCCGCATGGAGTGCACCCTGCGCGAGGAGACCTACGCCAAACTTTTGGAACTCGACGGCGAGACCGTTTCCCGCTACAACATGGGGGAACTGCTCACCACCATGAACCGCGATACCATCGTGTTCAAGGAGATGTACTCCCGCATCCTCATGAATTTGTTCGATTCGGTGGTGATGATCTTCTTTTCGGTCGCCGTGCTCACGGCGCTCGATTGGCGCCTCCTCTTTGTTCCGCTCGCCATTGCGCCCTTCTTCATCCTCTGCCTCGTGCGCTATCTGACGCAGTCCCGCCGCCTCTTCCGCGCCATCCGCGAGGGGTATTCTTCGCTCAACCTCACCGTGCAGGAGAACATCGACGCCGTGCGCATCGTCCGCTCCTTTGCCGCCGAGGAGACGGAGATGAAAAAATTCGACGAAAAAAACGGGCACATCTACGACCTTTCGGTGCGGCAGGTGCGCCTTACTTCCAAATATAACAGCATCTTTATGGGCTTTCAACAGGCGGGTTATGTGGGCACGGTGGCCGTTTCCGTCCTCCTCGTCCTCTCCGGCAACATCGCCCTCGGCGCGCTCACCGCGGCCACGACCTACGTCACCAAGATCATCTCCCACATCACCCAAATTTCGCGTTCCTGCTTTATGATGCAGAACCAACTCGTTTCGGGCGGGCGGCTCAAACACTTCCTCGAAGAAAAGAGCGCCGTGCCCGACTATCCCTCCGCCCTCGTGGCCTCCGAAAGGCCGCATATCCGTCTTGAAAACGTCAGCCTCACCCTCGGCGAGAAGCAAATTTTGAAAAATATCTCCCTCGACGTGCCCTACGGCAAAAAAGTGGGCATTATGGG
>CANQAZ010000117.1 GCA_947589555.1 uncultured Clostridia bacterium
AATACCCCCACCCCGCCCCCCACAACGGCGATGCGGCGGTGCTCCTCTTTGAGGGTAAAACCGTTGCCGAGAGGGAGCAAAACCGACAGCGTTTCGCCGTTTTTATAATTGGAGGCGAGGGCGCGGGTGCCGCCGCCCTTGATGCGGTAGCACACCGTGATGCGCTCGCCCTCCGCCTTGCAGACGGCGATGGGACGGCGCAGAGGATAGCCGCTGACCCCCACCATGCAGAATTGCCCCGCGCGGACGGGGATCTCCTCCCCGCAGGCGAAGGTGAGACTGTAAATATCCTCGGCGATGCGAGCGTTTTCGAGAATGACGGCCGTTATTTCACGCATGGATCTCCCCCAATACGGACAAAAGGTCCTCTTTCATTTTGAGCGCGGCGGCGCGGGCGTATTTTTCCGCTTGCCGGGAGGTGCGATCGTTCCCGCTTGCATGCTGCCACGCGCAGAGGATCCCGCGGGAGTTATTCACGACGCCCCCCATGCCCCCTTGACGGAAGCAATTTTTGAGCATTGCGGCGTTCGCCCCCTGCGCGCCGTAGCCCGGGATGAGGAAAAAGGAGTGCGGCATGCGCTCCCGCAAGATTTTTGCCTCCTCGGGGTAGGTCGCCCCGACGACGGCGCCCACGCGGGAATAGCCGTACTTGCCGCGGGAATCCTCCCCCCACTTTTCCACCATGTCCCCCATGCACTCGTACACGGTGCGCCCGTCGGCGAGTTTTCGGTTCTGCAACTCGCCCGAGGAGGGGTTGCTCGTCTTGACGAGGGCGAAAATCCCCTTGTCATTCTCCTTTGCCGCATCGACGAAGGGCGCGACGCCGTCCGTGCCGAGGTACCCGTTGACGGTGAGAAAGTCGACGTACTTCGCGTACGACCACCCGTTTTTTCGCTCGAAATACGCTTTGGCGTACTGCTCCGCCGTACTGCCGATGTCGTTCCGCTTGCAGTCGGCGATGACGATGAGCCCGAAGCGCTTGGCATAGGCGCAGGTCTCCCTGAAACATTCCATCCCGCCGATACCGGCGAGCGCCTCGTAGTAGGCGATCTGCACCTTTACGGCGGGGACGACGTCGTGCACGGCGCGGATGATGCTTTGGTTGAAGTCGTAAATGGCCGAAGCCCACGCATTTGGAGCGTCCTTTTCGCAACGCCCCGTATATTCGGGCGCCGTATCCAGCCCCACGCAGGCGGGATTCTGCATTTCGATGATTTTTTCGATGAGATCGTCGATGATCATGTCATTTCTCCTCGTATTTGATTTGCCCGTCCACGATCGTAATTTTGACTTTCCCGTACACTTCCCGCCCCTTGAAAGGGGTGTTTTTGCCTTTGGAGAGGAAGGTCGCGGGGTCCACCGTCCACTTTTCGCCGAGGTTTACAACTGTAAGATCGGCGGGCGCGCCCACCGCGAGGGCGCCGCCCTGCAAACCGAGAATGCGCGCGGGAGCGGCGCTCATCTTTTCCGTGAGGGCGGGAAGGGTGAGGCCGTTTTCGCGCACGAGGGCGGTGTAGGAGAGAGCAAAACTCGTCTCCAAGCCGCTGATGCCGAAGGCCGCGAGGCCGTACTCCACATTTTTATCGTCCGCGTGGTGCGGAGCATGGTCGGAGACGATGCAGTCGAGGGTGCCGTCTTTAAGCCCCTCGATGACGGCGAGGCGGTCCCTTTCCTCCCGCAGGGGAGGGTTGACTTTGGTATCCGTATCGAAATTCGCGATGGCCGCATCCGTCAAAATGAAGTAATGGGGGCAGGTTTCCGCCGTCACTTGGACCCCGCGCGCCTTTGCCTCGCGGATGAGTTCCACGCCGCTGTACGTGGAGACGTGACAGATGTGTACGGGCAGGCCGAGGCTCTCGGCAAGGCAGATTTCGCGGGCGATGACGATATCCTCCGCCGCCCGCAGGCTCCCTTTGAGCCCCGTGAGGGTGGAATAGTACCCCTCGTGGACGACGCCGCCGTCCGTGAGCGCGGCGTCCTCGCAGTGACAGAGGCATTTGAGGCCGAAATCGGCGGCGTACTGCATGGCGTTTGCCATGAGATGGGCGTTTGCGACCGACTTGCCGTCCTCCGACAAGGCCACCGCGCCCGCTCCCTTCATGGCCCCGATTTTCGACAGCGTTTCGCCCTTTTGGCCCTCCGTGATGGCCCCGATCGGGTGAATTTTGCAGAGGCCGACCTCCTTCGCCCGCGCCTTGACGTAGGAGACGACCACCTTGTTATCGATGACGGGATCGGTGTTCGGCATGCAACAGATCTGGGTGAATCCCCCCTTGACCGCCGCACGCGAGCCGCTTCCGATGTCCTCCTTGCGCTCGAAGCCGGGCTCCCGCAGGTGCACGTGCATATCGATGAGCCCCGGGAACACGGTGAGGCCGGTGCAATCCAACCCCTCCCCCGCGATCTCGGGGGACAGTTCGGCGATCTTGCCCTCTCCGATGCGGATATCCAGCCGCTTGACCCCCTCGGGGGTGACGACTTGCGCGTGTTTGAGTATCATGCGACCTCCTCCTTTGTCAACAGGAATAAAACGGCCATGCGGACGGCGATGCCCGAGAGGACCTGATCTTCGATGACGCTCTCCTCCCCGTCGATGAGGGCGGAGGTGAGTTCCACCCCGCGGTTGACGGGCCCCGGGTGCATGACGAGCGCCCCCGGCTTGGCGTATTTCATGATCTCATCGTCCACGCCGTAGAATTTGGCGTACTCCCCGAGCGAGGGGAAGTTGCCCGCATGCTGGCGTTCGAGTTGGATACGCAGGCCCATGACGGCGTCGGCCCCCTCTGCCGCCTCCTCGCGGGAGGAACAGATCTTCGCCCCAT
>CANQAZ010000118.1 GCA_947589555.1 uncultured Clostridia bacterium
CAACCGCCGTTATTTCAAGTCAGACTTTTCACAGGTCGAGCAGTGGCTCGAAGGGGAGGACGGCAAGATCTTGAAACAGGTGGCCGGCAAGCCCGTCTATACCGCCACCCTCGTGAAATACGCCGAACTCCTCTGCTACCGCCCCTGCGGACAGGGCATGCTCAGCGGCATCACCGAGGCCTGACAAAGGGGGAGGTGCGCATGAAAGTGAAAGAAGTGGTTGCGCTTGCGGCGCAGACGCTGGGCAGGGACGACCTTGCCGAGGCGCTCGATACGCTCGGCGGGGATCCCCCCGAGGGGGAAGTCAAATCCCTCTTGCGCTGTTACAACCTCATCGAAAATGAGGTGGCGCTCGACTTTTTCCCCCTCAGATCGGCCGAGCGCTTCCTCCCCGTGAAGGGCAAGATCGAGTACGCGCGCTTTGCCTACGCCCCCGTCAACATCCTCAAAGTGACGAACGTCTTCGGCGCGCCCGTGGACTTTGCCCTGACCCCGACCTACCTTTCGGTGCCCGAGACGGAGGGGGAGGTGGAGGTGGCGTACGCCTACTCTCCCCCCGTCAAGGACCTCGGCGACGAAACCGCCTTTTCCGAGCACATCTCGGCGCGGCTCCTCGCCTTCGGCGTGGCAAGCGAGTTCTGCATCACCAACCGCCGCTTCTCCGAAGGGGCGATGTGGGGCAAAAAATACCGCGACGCCCTGCGCGCGGCCGGCATCTACCGCCGCACGCTCTCCGTCCGCGCGCGGAGGTGGGTATGATCTACGACAAATCCTTCCCCGTGCCCGCCAGAAAGCGCTCCGTCCTCACCCTGCCCGCCTCCCGCCTGCGCGCGGGAGGCAAGGTGCGGGACGCCTTCCTCATCCACTTGAAGGAGACGGACACCGGCTTTGTCTGCGCCGAGGGATTTCAACAGATCGAACGGCCCTACCCCGAGGAGATCTACCGCCTGTATGCGATGGAGGACGAACTCATCTGCCTGTGCAAAGTGCCCCAGAAGGGACCGCTCGGCATCTACATCTACCGCCACGCCTACCAGTACTACAACGCCCGCCTCAACGAGGTGTACGCCTGTTTTGCGGTCAACCTCCACAAGGACGAGCCCACCCCCCGCAGGTGGTGCGTGGTGAACGACAGTTGTTCCTACATCTACGGCTATGAGCCCACGAGCGCCGTCAATTACAGCCAGAACATGGGGGGAGGGGTGGGCGGCCTCGAATACGCCGACCGCATCTTCATCTTGCAGGACAACATGGTGTGCTACACCCAGCCCTTTGCCGAGGGGAACTGGGAGATGAACCGCAACACCGACCTCCGCCTTTCGGGCAAGTTGCCCGTCACCGAAAAATTGGGCACCTTCGTCGGCGGGGCCGTGCTCAACGACACGGCGTACTTCTTTTTGACCTACGGCGTGCTCAAATGGAAGATGCACGGCGATGTGCTGGAAACCGAGACCCTCGTCATCCCCATGAAGTGCGGCGCGGTGCTCCGCGATACCTGCCGCGTGGCGGACGGGCACATCTACTTTTTCACCGAGAAGGGGCTCTGCCGCTTCGACGGCAAAACGTTCGAGGAGGTGTTCGCCCCCTGCTCCCGCATCATCGATTTTTCGGCCGCCGTGGAGTGCAGCGCCTTCGAAAACAAGATCTACGCCTGCGTCGCCCTCAAAGACGGGAGCCGCCGCGTCTACGTCTACGACCCCCGCCATGAGCGCGAATCCTTCGTCGACATCGAAGCCTCCACGTTCAGCGCGATGTACAGCGGCTATGCCGTGAGCAAGGGGGAACTTTGGGAGATGACGAAGCGGGGGCTCCCTCCGGACGGGGGACCCTGCCGCCTGTGCGTGCGCTTTCTGCTCGGCGGGGACGCCCCCTGCACCGAATGGGTGCGCGTGGAGGGGGAGGGCGAGTTTACCGTGGAGGCCTCCACCGAGGAGGACGGCTGTGCCGTTGCGAAGGGGAAATCCGACAGCGTTTTGCCCTTTTCGCGCGTACTGAGGGGGGCTGTGCTCACCTTGACCATCTCCTCGTACAGCGAGGATCTGCGCATCACCGGCCTCAGTTTGGGCACGGCGGAGGAGGACAGATATGATCATTGATATCGTCAGCATACCGAGCGACAAGTATTCCAATCTCTCCCACAAAAACATGGCCAAATTGCGCGCCGCGCAGGTCAAAAAGAACGCCGTCGTCGCCGAGGCGCAGAAGAAGATCAACAGCATGTTCGACAGGATGTCCGCCCGCCACTTTGTGCAGAGCACCGCCTACGAACTGTATGTGAAGGACGTGAACGCGCAGGTCGACCAAGCGATCGCCGATATCATCGACGAACTCGACTTTCAGCTGGCGGAGGACAGCGACAACGGGAAGGGCAACCAATACGGGCCGTACCGCTATCCCGAAAACCCCAATTACGACCTCTCCGATTCCGAGCGCTTCCTCGCGGTGGAAAATTACTACATGAGTGCGACGAAGGACCCCAATGCCCGCCTGCAAGCCTATTCGATGGACGCGCTCGCGCGCGAATATTTGGGCCAATACTACCAAACGCTGTACGATCTGCTCGCTTCGTACTGCACGTAAAGGGGGGGAAACCCTTTCACGCCGTTCTGCCCGGGAAAGGGCGGAGCGGAAGGAGCGGCGGCCGCGCGGAACCGAGTTCCGCGCGGCCTTTCGCTTGCAAAAACGGGGCGGGGGAGGAGGCGGGGGCGGAGGGAGGGCG
>CANQAZ010000119.1 GCA_947589555.1 uncultured Clostridia bacterium
CAAGGCCTACCCTTTCCCAAAGGGGAGGCTCCGCCGTAGGCGGTGGTGGGGATTGACCCCTTCTCCCTCTTCCTCACTTCTCCCTCTCTTCTCCTCCCCTCGTGTCCCTTTCCCTCTCTACTTACAGTAGAATTTTTTCTTTATTTCAAAAAACCTTGTCACCTACCGCCGCGCAGGATAAAAAAATGTGTTACGCTATCTATGTAAGAGGTGAGTATATGACAACGGAAACCCGCGGCAAGAGAAAAACGCTCCCTGCTGTGCCGAGTGGCGGCGCGCGGAGCGCGGCGGCACAAGGCACAGCAGGGAGCGTTAAGAGGAAAAAATTTTTTAATTATGGCGGCGTTTGAGTTCGGTGCACACTTCGGAAAAGGCCACGCCTTTGGCTTCGAGCAAGACCTGCAAATGGTACAAGAGGTCGGCGCACTCCCCGATGAATTCTTTGCGGTCCTCGTTTTTGGAGGCGATGACGACTTCCACCGCTTCCTCTCCCGTTTTTTTGGCGATCTTATCGATGCCTTTGGAAAAGAGGTAGCAGGTATAGGAGCCCTCGGCGGGATTTTCCTTTCTGTCCTTCACCACCCGTTCGAGTTCGCCGAGGAAGGTCGCGCCCGCCTTTTCACTCTCGATCTCCTTTTGGAAAAAGCAGGAGCGGTTTCCCGTGTGGCAAGCGGCTCCCGTCTGTTCGACTTGCAAAAGGAGGCAGTCCCTGTCGCAGTCGAAAGTCGCCGAAATCACCTTTTGGGTGTGGCCGCTCGTCTCCCCTTTTTTCCAAAGTTTTTTGCGCGAACGGCTCCAATAGTGCGCGTAGCCCGTTTCGGCGGTGAGCCTGAGCGCCTCCTCGTTCATGTAGGCCTGCATCAGAACTTCGCCCGTGCGCCAATCCTGCGCAACGGCGCAAATGAGCCCGCGCTCGTCGAATTTCACATTTTCCGTCAGCATATTCCCCCCTTCCGGACGGGGATCCCCCGCTCCGCAAGATATTTTTTCAATTCGCCCATTTTGAGTTCGCCGAAGTGGAAAAGGGAAGCGGCCAGCGCCGCATCCGCCTTTCCCTTTGTGAGCGCCTCGTAAAAATGTTCCTTCTTTCCCGCGCCGCCCGATGCGATGACCGGGATGTTGACGGCCTCGGCCGCCTGCCGCGTGAGTTCCAGATCGTACCCCGCTTTGGTGCCGTCGCGGTCCATGCTCGTGAGGAGGATCTCGCCCGCGCCCGATTTTTCGCCCTGCACGATCCACTCGACGGCGTCGAGCCCCGTGTTCACCCGCCCGCCGTTGAGGTAGACGTCGTAGCGGCCTCCGGCGTTTTTCTTGGCGTCCACCGCGAGCACCACGCACTGCCGCCCGAATTTCATCGCGGCCTCCGTGATGAGGGTCGGATCTTTGATGGCGGCCGAATTGACGGCGATCTTATCCGCCCCGCGCAGGAGCATTTCGCGGAAATCGCCGACGGAGCGGATGCCGCCGCCCACGGTCAGCGGAAGAAAAACCTGCTCGCTCGCCCGCGCCACGACCTCCCACATCGGCGGCTCCGCCCGATAACTTGCCGTGATGTCCAAAAACACGATCTCGTCGGCGCCGAACGAATTGTAGAGTTTGGCGGTCTCCACGGGATCGCCCGCATCGACGAGGGAGACGAAGTTGACCCCCTTGACGACGCGGCCGTCTTTGAGGTCGAGGCAGGGAATGATGCGCTTGCCGATCATCTGCACTCCTCCAACGCCCGCCTCAGATCGACGGTCCCCTCGTAAAGGGAACGGCCCAAAACGGCGCCGTAAACGCCGCGCGCGCGGAGGGCGGCGAGGTCGGCATAGTCGCGGATCCCCCCCGAAGCGACGATTTGAAGGCCGCTTTCCGCCATGCGGGCAGTCGCCTCCGCGTTGACGCCCGAAAGGGCGCCGTCCCGCGAAACGTCCGTAAAAACGGCGTATTTCACGCCGAGGGCGCGCGCTTCGCACCCGAACGAGAAGGCGTCCTTTTCCGTCTCCTCCGTCCAGCCGCGCACCGTGAGTTTTCCATTTTTCGCATCGATCCCCGCCACGATCCTTTCGCCGTAGCGCTCCACCGCCGCCCGCAGAACGGGCGGGTCCTTCACGCACACCGTGCCGAGGACGACGCGGCTTGCGCCCGCGCCGAAGCGGCGCGCGACGTCCTCCGCCGTGCGCAGGCCGCCCCCCGACTGCACCGGCACCCCGAGCGACGCGATGCGCTCCAAAATGCCCTCAAAGGCGCTCCTTTGGCCGAAGGCGCCCGAAAGATCGACGACGTGCAAAAATTCCGCCCCCTCGTCCACCCAGCGCTTGGCGCGCTCGACAGGGTCGCCGTAATCGGTGACGCGCGCGCGGTCGCCGTACAGGAGACGGACCGCGCGGCCCTCCAAAATATCGATGGCCGGGAAAAGGATCATACTTTCTCCATGAAATTTTTGAGGAGCGCAAGCCCCGCTTCCCCGCTCTTTTCGGGATGGAACTGCACCCCGTAAAAGTTGCCGCTCTTCACCGCCGAGGCAAATTCGGCGTAGTACTCCGTCTTGCCGATGACGGACTCCTCCGCGGCCGCGGCGTAGTAACTGTGCACAAAATAAAATTGCTCGCCCTCGGGGATGCCGCAAAAGAGGGCGGAACGCATGGCGTACACCCCGTTCCAACCCATCTGG
>CANQAZ010000120.1 GCA_947589555.1 uncultured Clostridia bacterium
CCCTCTGCGCGATGGCGAGCGGGCTGGCGGGCAACGAGACGATCGTGGAACGGGGGGAGGACTTTACCTCCTTCAAGCGCGCCCTCCGCAAGGTGACCGTGGCCCTCTGCCGCATGCTCGCGGCGGACGGCGAGGGGGCGACCAAACTCATCGAATGCAGGGTGAGCGGCGCAAAGAGCAAAAAGGACGCCCGCCTTGCGGCGAAATCGGTGGTGTGCTCCAACCTGTTGAAGGCGGCCCTCTTCGGCGCAGACGCCAACTGGGGCAGAGTGCTGTGCGCCCTCGGCTATTCGGGCGCAAACCTCGACATCGGCGCCATCGACGTGGACTTCCGCTCCAAAGCGGGCCTCCTCGCCGTGTGCAGAGGGGGCGCGGGCGTCGATTTTTCGGAGGAATTTGCCAAAAAAGTGCTCTCCGAAAGGGAGATCCGCATTGAAGTGCGCGCGGGGCGCGGCCGCGGGAAGGCCACCGCGTGGGGGTGCGACCTCACCTACGATTACGTCAAGATCAACGGCGATTACAGGACGTGAGGGGGGACTTCGTTTTTCGGGATTCTTTGGTCGCTACGCTCCCGTCAAAATGACGCGGGAATAAAAAGATCAACGGCGATTACAGGACGTGAGAGGGGAATAGACCCATCCCCACCCGTCCCTTGCGGGACACCCATTGCGGGAAAAGGCTCTGCACATCATACGGTCGCCTTTTCCCGAAAGCCGTAAGGAAGGCTCCCCTTTGGAAAAGGGCAGACCTTAAAGATAAAACAGGAAAAACTATGGATATCAAACAGCAACAGGCGGAATTTTTGCTCGAAGCGATGCCCTACATCGAGAAATACCGCAACAAGATCCTCGTCGTAAAATACGGCGGGAACGCCATGATCGGCGAGGAATTGAAACGCGCCGTCATGCGCGACATGACCATCCTCCGCTTCGTCGGCATCAAGGTCGTCCTCGTGCACGGGGGCGGGCCCGAGATCACCGAGACTCTCGCCCGCATGGGCATTCCCTCCCGCTTTGTGGGCGGGCTCCGCTATACCGACGCGGAGACCGCCGAAGTCGTGAGAATGGTGCTCGCGGGCAAGGTGAACAAGGAACTCGTGCGCATCCTCGGCTCCCTCGGCGCGCAGGCGGTGGGACTTTCCGGCATCGACGGCAATATGCTCCGCTGTTCCAAAGAGAGAGAGGACCTCGGCTTCGTCGGGAAGATCGACGAAGTGGATACCTCGGTCATCGAGACCTGCCTCGATGCGGGCTATCTGCCCGTCGTTTCCACCGTCGGGTTCGACAGAGAGGGCAATATTTACAACGTAAACGCCGATACCGCCGCCTCCGCCATTGCGGGCGCGCTGAAAGCAGAGAGCCTCATCCTCATGACGGACATCAAGGGGCTTTTGCGCGATAAAAACGACGAAAACAGCCTCATCCGCAAGGTCTACGTCTCCGATATCCCCGCCCTCGTGAAGGACGGCATCATCTCGGGAGGCATGATCCCCAAAGTTGCCTGTTGCAAAGAGGCCATCCGCAAGGGCGTGGGAAAGGTGTTCATCACCGACGGGCGGGTGAAACATTCCATCCTGTTGGAACTGTTGTCCGACGAGGGGATGGGGACGATGTTTGTAAAGGGCGACTGACCGCGGTCACCCTTTTTCACGAAATAAAGGAGATTTCTTTATGGAATTTTCAGAGATCGAACGGCTCGACGGAGCCTATCTCGCCCACACGTACAGCCGCTACCCAGTCGCCTTTTGCGGCGGCAAGGGCGCGACCCTGCTGGGAGTGGACGGCAAGGAATATACCGACTTTGGCGCGGGCATCGCCGTCAATATCTTCGGCGTGAACGACGAAGGGTGGAAGGAGGCCGTGAAGGCCCAACTCGACAAGATCCAGCACGTCAGCAACTACTACTATTCCGAGCCGACGGCGCGGCTTGCCCAACTTCTCTGCACAAAAACGGGGGCAAAGCGCGTTTTCTTCGGAAATTCGGGCGCGGAGGCCAACGAATGCGCCTTTAAGACGGCCCGCAAGTATTCCTTTATGAAGTACGGCGCGGGAAGGAGCGATATCGTCTCTTTGAACGGCAGTTTTCACGGCAGAACGCTGTTTACCCTCACCGCGACGGGGCAGGACGAATTCCACAAGTATTTCGATCCCTTTGCGGGCGGCGTAAAGTATGCCGACGCCGACATGGAGAGCGTGAAAAGGGCCGCGGAACGGGCGTGCGCCGTCGTCATCGAGTGCGTTCAGGGCGAGGGCGGCGTGAAGGCCCTCCCCGAGGGCTTCGTGCGCGATCTGGCCGCCTTTTGCAGGGAGAACGACGTGCTCCTCATCTGCGACGAGGTGCAGTGCGGGCTCGGCAGGACGGGGAAATTCTTCGCCTACGAAAATTACGGCATTGTGCCCGACCTCGTCACGGTGGCGAAGGGGCTCGCGGGGGGATTGCCCATCGGCGCCTGCCTCTTCTACGAAAAGACGGAGGACGTGCTCGGGCCTGGGGATCACGGCTCGACGTTCGGGGGAAACCCCGTCGCCTGCGCGGGGGCAATCGAGATCGTCAAGCCGTGATCCCCAGGCCCGAGCACGTCCTCAAAAAAGAAAT
>CANQAZ010000121.1 GCA_947589555.1 uncultured Clostridia bacterium
CCCCGCGCGCCCGGCGTTCCCCTGCCCGGGAAGGACCCCGAAGATCCCCCCGAACGGGAGGAAAAGCCCCCCTTTCGGCGGGAAAAGGAGTACGACGACGAAGCGATCGCCGCAAGCGATTACTACCGCGCCCAAACTCATGAAGATGAAAACGCTGTGCGTTTCGGCCAAGAAAAAGAGGGAGAGATCGCGGGCGGCGGCCATCCTGTGGCGGATGAAACTGCTCTCCCGCCCCGCGGAACGCTTACATATTACTATACCGTGCGGGAACGGCTCGAAACGGCGATGAAAAAATTCCCCCCCGACGAACGGCTCAAAAGGGCCTTTCCCCTCTCCGAATGGGTGCGCGCGGAAGGGGGAGCCCTCCTCGGCGTCATCTATGAGAGCGGTTCGCCGCGCTACCTCTGCGTCGCCGTGGAAAAGAGGGGGGATCCCCCCGAGGAAATGAAGGAACGCTGTGCGTTTGTGCCCGCTTCCCCCTTTTCGGACGAGGAGGGATTCTGGGTCGTCTTTCAGGACGCCGACACGGGAGAATACGTCAAAGTTTCGGAAAATTAAACAAAGCCACAGTCGCACTTCGTTTCGTCCGCGTGAAAATTCACGCGGATTTTGTTTACTTTCTGGGAAAAGAATGGTATAATATAAAATGGAAGAATAAGGACTTCTTTTTCCGAATTTTCAGGAGGACATTATGGCTTACACCCAGAACAAGAAAGTACTCGAATTTGTCAGGGAGAGCGTGGAACTCGCCCGCCCCGACAAGGTCGTTTGGATCGACGGCAGCGAAGCGCAACTCGAAGGGCTGCGGCAGGAGGCCGTAAAAACGGGGGAGATGATCAAACTCAACCAGGAAAAACTCCCCGGTTGCTATTATCACCGCACGGCGGAAAACGACGTTGCGCGCGTCGAGGACCGCACCTTCATCTGCTGTAAAAACAAGGAGGACGCCGGCCCCATCAACAACTGGATGGATCCCGCCGAAGCGTACGCCCTGTGCCGCGAGATCGCTCGCGGCAAGATGGCGGGGAGAACGATGTACGTCATCCCCTATTCGATGGGGGTCGTCGGCTCGCCCTTTTCCAAAATCGGCATCGAAGTCACCGACTCCATCTACGTTGTTCTCAACATGGCCATCATGACCCGCGTAGGCGTCGAGTGCTACGATTATCTGGGGGAGGACGGAGACTTTATCAAGGGATTCCACTGCAAGTGCGACGTCGACCCCGAAAAGCGCTATATCATGCACTTCCCCGAGGACGATACCATCATCTCGGTCAACTCCGCTTACGGCGGCAACGTCCTCCTCGGCAAAAAGTGTTTTGCCCTGCGCATCGCCTCCTACCTCGGCAAGCAAGAGGGCTGGATGGCCGAGCACATGCTCATTTTGGGGGTCACTTTCCCCGACGGGAGCAAACATTACGTGGCGGCGGCCTTCCCCTCCGCCTGCGGCAAGACCAACCTCGCCATGCTCATCCCCCCCAAGCACTTCCTCGAAGAGGGCTATAAGGTGGAATGCGTGGGCGACGATATCGCATGGATCCGCGTGGGCGCGGACGGACGGCTTTGGGCGGTCAACCCCGAAAACGGCTTCTTCGGCGTCGCACCCGGCACCAACGAAAAGAGCAACCCCAACGCCCTTGCGGCAACGCGGGAGGGAGCCATCTTCACCAACGTCGCCATCGACCCCGCCGACAACACGGTGTGGTGGGAAGGGCTCACCAAACAGCCCCCCGAAAAACTCATCGACTGGCTGGGAAAACCGTGGACGCCCGCAAGCGGCACAAAGGCGGCTCATCCCAACTCCCGCTTCACGGCGCCCGCCACGGGTTGCCCTTGCCTCTCGCCCGAATTCAACTCCAAAGAGGGGGTGCCCCTCGACGCCATCATCTTCGGCGGCAGAAGGGCGACGACCACCCCGCTCGTTTACCAGTCCCGCGATTGGGACCACGGCGTGTTTGTGGGCTCCATCATGTCGAGCGAAACGACGGCGGCGGCCACGGGTGCGGTGGGCGTACTCAGGCATGACCCGATGGCGATGAAGCCCTTCTGCGGCTATCACATGGCCGACTACTTCGCGCATTGGATCGAGATGGGCAAAAAGATCAAAAACCCGCCCAAGATCTTCAACGTCAACTGGTTCCGGCAGGGCGAAAAGGGGGAATTTTTGTGGCCGGGCTTCGGCGACAATATGCGCGTTCTCGAATGGATCTTGAAGCGTTGCAACGGCTCCGTGGGCGCGCGCAAGACGGCCATCGGCTACGTGCCCTACGCGAAGGACATCGACCTCGAAGGGCTCGATTATTCCCGCGAGACCCTCGAAAGCATCCTCTATGTGGATAAAAAGAGGTGGAGCGCCGAGGCCGACGAGATCGCCGAATACTACAAGCAATTCGGCGACAGACTGCCCGCGGAACTCAAAAAGAGTTTGGAGACCCTCAAAAAGAATTGCGCCGAATAAATTCGGAAGAAAAGGGGAGCGCCGCCACCGCGGCGCTTTCTTTTTTGCGCAAAAAACGGCATAAAAAAGGAAAAACGGGGGAGTTTTTCTCCGCTTGCGGCGGAAAAAAGGGAAGAAAAAAGGGGAAAACAAAAAAGAAACGCCCGCGGCGAAGCGCCGCGGGCGCGGTAAACCGAGCCAATGACTTTATTAGGGGGAAAAGACATGTTTGTTTCGATTTACCTCGCTTCCGCCCTTTTTCGACAGAAGTTGGCTTTATTATAATCGTATAATGTGCGATTGTCAAGTAAAATATCGTACATTGTGCGATATTTTTTTTACAAATTTCGGGGAGGGAAAGAAAAATGGAGTTGAAGGAGATCCAGCGGCGGCTCCGCGAGTGCGTTGCGGCGAGCGGCATCCCGCAAAAGGAGATCGCAAAGAGGATCGGCGTATCGGCGCAGACCGTTTCGAAGTACATGCGCAAGGATGTGTTTCCCGCGCTCGATACATTTGCCAAACTGTGCGCCGTGCTCGACGTCAAGTCGGACTACGTGTTGGGCCTCGGGGAATATTGAGGAAAAAAACGCCCCGCCGCAGATCTTTGCGGCGGGGCAATTTTTCTGCAAATCAAGCGTCCCAAACGACAGGGCAACCGTTGTTCCAGTTGCCGAACCAACCTTCGGGTGCTTCCGTGCGGCCCTTTACATAAAACGTTTGGGGAGCGCTCCAAGACATGAACGCAGAGATTTCTATTGTTTCCACACTCGACGGAATGGTCAAAGACATCAGAGAGTTGCAGTTCGCAAATGCCAATGTTTCAATCGACGTAACCCCGTCCGGAAGGTTAAAGGATTGCAACGATTCGCATACGGAAAACGCACTATCACCAATTGTTTTTAATTTGCTCGGGGTTGCTATTTTGACCGATTGCAAGGAGTAGCAGGAATCGAAAGCGCTTTTGCCGATGGAGGTCACGCTACTCGGGATCTCGATGGAACGTAGGCCGGATTCTGCAAAGGCGTATTCTCCGATAGAGGTCACGCCGTTTGGAATTTCGACGGTCTGCAAAGAAGAACATAGGGAAAACATCCGAGCCGGAATGGATTTCGTTTTTTTCGGCAAAGAGACGGAGACCAAACCGGAAGCGGAAAAGACTGCGTCCCCGAAGGAGATCGAATCGGATAAAAAAACAACGGATTCGAGCGCTTCACATTGGGAAAAAGCGCTGATTTCAATTTGTTGCAGGTTTTTTGGGATAGTTAAGGATTTCAGCCCTGTTGAGGAAAACGCACTGTTTCCCAAACGGATCATGGATTCGGGAAGAGTCACAGAACAAAGATTTTCGTTCGAGCAGAAGGCCATCCGGTCGATATATTTCAGTTGCTCAGGCAGGGTGACGCTGTGAATATCGAGTTGTGCCTCATCCGCCGCATAAGTATGAAAGCCATTATCGGCGATCCCTTCGACGGGCAAGCCTTGATATTCGGAGGGGATAAAAAGTTCAGCAGTTTTGGGATCCATGGTTCCCTTATCGACGGAGTAAGCGTTTTTTTCGCTGTTCAACGTGTAGTGTAGTCCCGTTGTTTCATATACGGCGTGAATGGTCGTATTGCGCTCGAAGTTCCAACTTCCGTCATGATCCCAATACCCGAAATTTCCCGTTTTTTCGGGGACTTCCGGGGGCGTAACCGCGCTTCCCGCTTTTGAAAAAATCACAACGTCCTCGCTCCCGTCGGCATGAAAAACCACGGTCACGGTCCTGTCTTCCCCGCAGGCGCAGAGGGCGCCCGCGGCCAACGCACCGAGACAGAGCACGGAAAGGAACAACAATGCTTTATTTTTCCGTTTCATGATTCATCTCCTTCTTGTGTAAATCGTTGGAGAGGCAATTTTTCTGCAAATCAAGCGTCCCAAACAACGGTGGTGGAGGGGTCTTTCCAAATATCGGACCAAGTATCCGGCTTTTCGGAGCGGCCCTTCACGTAGATCGTCAGTTTCCTATCCCAATTGAATGTGTAGGAACCAACATTGGTAACGCTTGCGGGGATCGTAGCGGATTCCAGGACTTTGCACTCGGAAAAAGCATAATTTCCGATTTGCAACAGACCATCCGGAAGTTCAACGGTCTGCAATGCGGAGCAGTAATAAAAAGCAAAGGGCCCGATTACCTTCAATCCTTCCGGAAAGGTGATGTGTTTGAGACTTTCGCAATAACCGAACGCCCATTTACTGATCGACGTTATTCCCTTCGGGATAGTGACCGATTGTAAACGGGTACAACTGTAAAAAGCGGCTTCGCCGATATAAGTGATGTTGTCCGGTATGTCGAAGGATTCAAAGCCGCAATCGGCAAAAGTACTGTTTTCTATTCGCGTAATATTGCTTGGCAGATTGATCGAAGTCAAAGCATGACACCCCAAAAAAGCATATTCTCCGATGCTCTGTAATCCCTCCGGAAGCACAACGGGAGAAAGAGAGTGGCACCCCTCAAAGGCACTCCATTCTATGGTCGTAACGCCGTCCGGTATTTTTATCGTTTTCAAATTGGTGCAGTTCAAAAAAGCTTCGACTTCGAAGCATGTGACCGTCTCCGGAATATGGATGGATTCAAGAGCGGAACAATACATAAACATGCCCGATGGGACGCTTGTCAAATTATCGGGCAGGGAAACCTGCGTCAAAGAAGTATCGAAGACAAAAATATTGACGCCGAAGTTGAAAACGCTATCCGGAATGGAAATCGATTGCAGGTTGGGGCAATTGCCCAGGGCAACTTTTCCGAGATCCGTTAAGGAATCGGGCAGATTGATGGAACACAAACCGGAGCAACGCGAAAAGGAAAAGTCGGAGAGGATCTGCAATCCGTCCGATAAGTGTACCTCGATGATATGCCCGCGCTCATAAAACCCCCTTTCCGCAACTTGGGTCACAGGCACCCCCGAAACCATTGCGGGGATATAGAGTTCGGTCGTATCTTCGCTCATCTCACCCGC
>CANQAZ010000122.1 GCA_947589555.1 uncultured Clostridia bacterium
CCAGCATTTGAGCCCCGCATCGAGGCAGTACCGCTCGCCGTACAGTTTGTGCATGGCGTAATGGTCGAAGGGGCTGACGAGGAGGGGATCCCCTACCCGCCCGAAGGGATGCTTTTCGTTGCGGTTGCCGTAGAGGGCCACCGTGGAGATGTGAACGTATTTGGGTTGGGGATCGCAGTCGGCCACCGCGTCGATGAGGGATACCGCGCCGAGGAGATTGCACTCCTCGCTCGCCGAAGGGCTTGCATCCGAAGCGGGCGGAATGACCGCCGCCATGTGTACCACGTAATCGACGCCCTTGACGAGGGCCTTGCACGTCTTTTCGTCCGCGATGGTCCCGCGGACGATCTCAATTCTCCCGCCGTATTTCTTTTGCAGTTTTTTTGCAAGTTTATGATTCTTTTTTTTGGGGGACAGCAGGACGCGGCAAACGACGTCTTGAAGTTCCATCGTCTGTGCGAGGGCTTCCCTGCCCATGTTCCCGCCGACCCCGGTCATCGCAATTTTCATTGGTGCATACTCCGTTCGTTGGAATATCTCAATCAATTATACGGTTTTTCCGCCGACTTGTCAACCCCGTAATGCTTTGATATGACAGGAAATTTTTCACATCACAAAAAAACCCGCCTTGCGGCGGGATCTTCAAAGCACCATGAGGAGGATACTGGCAAATTGCAGTACCGTACCGAGCACGACGAAGAGGTGCCAGACGGAATGAAAATAGCGCACTCTTTTGCCGAAGGCGAAGAACGCGATGCCCGCCGTATAGGCGACGCCGCCCGCGATGAGGAGGAAAAAACAGGCCGCAGAGACGGCCTCCCACAGGGGCTTGAAGAAGGCGGCTCCCATCCACCCCGCCACGACGTAGAGGCCCATCGAGATGCCTTTGACGACCCTGTTGTTCATGGCGACGGCGTTCATCGTGACCCCCGCCGCGGCGATGGCCCACTCTGCGCCGAGTACCGTCCACCCCACCGCCGTGCCGTAGAGGGGGAGAAGGCAATACACCGAATAGGTGCCCGCGATGAGCAGAAAAATGGTGCAGTGATCGAAGATGCGGAACACCGCCTTCGCCCTGCCCGTGGGCAGAAAGTGGTAGAGCGCGCTCATCGTGTAGAGGGTGACGACGCCGAAGCCGTACAAGAGGAAGGCGGCGAGTTCCGCTCCGCTCTTTGCAAGCGCGAGCAGGACCGCGGTGAAGATGACGCCGAGCCCTCCGCCCGCGATGTGCGAGACGGCGTTGAAGATCTCCTCCCCTTTGGTAAAAAAGGCGGGATAGCCTTGTAGGGCCTTCCCCCGCCGCATGACAGTCCGTTCCATAGGCGGCCTCCGATGGGTTTTCCACCATTGTATGCCGCCGCGGCGGCGGATGCAACCTATTTCCCCGCTCCGCCGCGCTACCCTTTTCGGAAGCGCTCTACTCCCAAAAAGGCCCTCTCTACCGTGGGTAGAGCCCCTCTCTACCGCGTGAAAACGATGATGAGGATGAGGGCGATGCTCACCGCCACCCCCACGGCCGTGCAGACGATCTTGATTTTTTTGTATTTTGCGGGATCGACGGGGCGGTAGCCCGCGGGGACCAGCGCCCCCTTGCAGTACGGGCATTCCGTCAGGTGGTCCAACACGTTTTTGCCGCAGTGCGGACACACCGCAATGTGCCGCTCCGCCCGCGCCTTGCGCCTCTCCTCGCGCAACTCTTTTTTGCTCTTTTTCCTGTTTTCGCCTTCTTTCATACTATGATGATAGCACATTTCCGCACAAATGGCAACCGCCCGCGGCGGCGGAAAAATACGGAAATTGCCCGAAAAGTCTTTACAAATCGCAATTTCTGTTGTATTCTTTATTGTGTCACCCATCGGAGGTACGTCATGGCAAAGAAACAAAAGAACGCGCAAAATAAGCCCGCCCTCCCCGCGGAAGAGGGCAAACTCTCCATTTACGAATACGAACAGCGCTACGTCAAGCGCCAGAACGTGCGCGGGGCGAAGTTTTTCATGCGCCTGTTCGCGGTGCTCATCGGCGTCGTATTCTTCGTCTGCCTCTTTTTCATCGCAAAGGAAGTTTACGACATCAACGAATATGCGGGCTATGCCGCGGCCGGCGTCTGCCTCCTGCTCTTCATCTGCCTGTACATCGTTCCCCTCGTCAAGATCATGCGCACGGGATACTTCGTGACCAACGTAAACGCATTCACGGCGCGCGAGGCGCAAAAACACAACCGTAAACTCCGCCACGATATCGCGGATAAGATCATCGACCTGACCGCCTCGGTGGAGGGCGTGGGCTGGTACGATTCCGAGGTGGTCGGCCGCCTTGCCATCGCCGTGCGGACGGACAACGAGGCGGGCATCAAATCGACGCTCACCGAACTATACAAGGGCTCCGTCAAAAAGTCGGCCAAAGAGCTCATCTTCAAGAGTTCCCTCCGCTCGGCGACCTACTCCGCCATTTCGCAGACCGCGAAGGTGGATACCATCCTCGTGGCCTTCATCAACCTGCAACTCGTGAAGGACCTCGTGTTCCTGTACGGGTTCCGCCCCTCGGACGCCCGCCTCGCAAAAATTTTTGCGCGGGTCCTGCAAAACTCCCTCATCGCCTACGGGCTGGGCGGTTTGAACATCGGGCAGGGCGTGGCACAGACGATGGGCTCCGTGGTGAAGGGCATCCCCGTGCTCGGCACGGCCATCGCCGCCGTGGTGGATTCCTCGGTGCAGGGGCTCGCAAACGGCACGCTGACGACCGTCATCGGCTACCAGACCATCAAGTACCTCAACACCGAATACCGCTTACAGAACATTTTGGACGGCGTAGACGTCTCCGAGACTCCCGTGGAACTCGAAGAGGCCTGCTCGGAACTCGAAACCCAACTCAAAAAGAAGAAAAAACTGGCCGAAGCCGTTTGATCGAAGAACAAAAAAGCGCGGCGACCTTATGGTCGCCGCGCTTTTTTGCGCTTTCTTTTTTTCCGCGCCCGCAAATTTTCGACGGGCGGCGGAGGGGGCTCATTCGCCCTTCGGGGAAGTTTTGGCCTTTGCCGCCTTCCCTTTGAGATACTTTTTGAGTTCCGTCCTGTACTCGTCGCCGAAGATATCCGCCATGAAGTTGCGGAAGCGCTCCTGGTCGTATTCCGACGGGTCCATCCCGTAGAGCGACAGGACCTCGAACTCCGCATAGATGGAGGTATCGTAGCGGTTGATGTTGCCGTTCTTGCAGTGGTAAAAATACATCCGCTGTTGCTTGACCTCATAGAACACGTCCGCTAAACTCTCCTGCCTGCGGATGCGCATTTCGAGGATGAGATCGAGCCGTTGCCGCTGGGTCATGCGGTCGATGTAATTTCCCCTGTCTTCCACTTCCGTCGCCCCCTCTTTCCGCGGTCTGGAAGGCCCCCGAAAAAGGGGCTTCCCTCGCGCGGCGCGTTATGCTTCCGCCGTTGCCGCAGTCGTTTTTTCGGTGATCGTGGCTTTCTTGGCCGCCTTGTCGATCACGATTTCATAGGTCTTATTCGCGGGGGTCGTCACGGTGTAGGTGCTCGTCGCCTCGTCGTAGGTGCAGGTTTTGGCGAGCATATACCCTCCGCCGTAGTAGAACGCGATGATGACGTCCTCTCCGCTCTCGCCCGCGCCCTTCACGACTTCCGCATAAGCGGTGCCGGAATCGGTGTAGTACACGTCGGCGTCCATCGCCTTCACGGTGACGGCCGTCAACTTCTTCACCGTGCTCTCGTCCACGACGTCCCCTTCCTCTTCGGTGAACACGAGTTCGTAGTACTTGGCCGAAAGGATGGTTTCGGGATCGTCCTCGTCGTAGGTGTTGACCACGAGATAGAATTTGTTCTCCAACGTGATGCGGAGGTCGTACTTCACTTCCGTCTTTTCGTCCGCGCCCGTTTCGAGTTTGATGGAGTAATAGTCGCCGAACGAGTACCCGCTCGTCTCCGAGCCGAGGATGCGCTCGGTGGTAACGGTGTATTGGGTGCCGTTATCATCCGCCGTAAGCGTCTCCACGCGGGTATAGGCAAGGATGTTGTACCCGATGAAGTAAACGCGGTTGATCATATAATAGTACTGGCTGTACCCGAGCGCGATGTGCGCGCGATAGACGCCGTCATCCGCGGCCGCTTCCTCGCCGTCCGCCGCCGTTCTGGCGGGGAGATCGATGGTATAAATGCCGTTCGCGTAGGTGTACTTCGCCTTGTCGAGTTTGTAGCCGTTCAAGGCGGAGGAGGCGCCGAAATCGGAATTGATGTACTGGTTTGCCTCGTCTACCGTACCGTCCTCTTTGTACTCCGTAACGAAGGTGAGGGTGCCGTAACTATCTTTCATCTGCGTACCGAGCAAGAGGGACATCAAAACGTACATATCGACGTACATGGTGGATTGATACCTGTCGATCATCCTCATCTGGGTGATCTCATACGTCGCATGGTCCGCCCCCATGTAATGCAGGCTCAGATCGAAGCGGATGGTGTGCGGGAGGCCGCTCCCGTCGGTGACCGAAAGGTTGAAATAGGTCTCGGTCAAGGAGGTCTTCTTGTCGGTCTCGCGAATGACGGTGCCGCGGGTATTTTTCCCGTTGATGCTCACCGTGCCCGTGACGGAGAAGGAATCGCTTCCGCCGGGAAGGAAGGTCAGATCTTCGAGAGGATATTTCCCATCGGAGAAGGTGACGGGATATTTGAGAATGCTCTCCTGCCCGCCCTCGTCCTTTTCGACGGTGACCGTATCTTCCGCGTTGCGCTCGAAGGTGATGCCGTAGCCGCTCGTCTTATAATAGGTATCCGTGCCGAAGCCCTCACCGAGGCTTGCGAAATTCATCGTATCCTCAAATTCGCCGATCTCGTAGGCAAGATATCCGTAGTCGTTGGCGGCGGGGTTGCCGAAGTCGCGGAGATAAACGGTGACTTCGCCGTTGCTTGCGATATCGTAATAGTAGCGCGTATCCGTGTTGAATACCATGAAGCCGTATTCCGAGAAGAAGAGGGAATCGAGATCTTCGGTATAGTAGCCCTGCGGCGTGAAGAGTTTCATCTCCATTTCGGCCGTTGCCGTATCGCAAACGTACATGCACGCGTCGGTGCCGGCGGCGTTCATATAGTAGAGGAGTTTCTTGGTGCTTTCGGGATAGTCGGCGATGATGTAGTAGTGGCCGCTTTCGCCTCCGCCGTAGTCCTGATAACGCACCGCGTTGCCGTAGCCGTCGAGCGTGAGAACGGTCCAGTTCTCCTTATCGACGTAAACGTTGCGCGCGCTGGCATATTCCACGAGGAAAGCGTTGTAGGTCGTGGAGGACATCACCATGTACCCGAGCGTGCCGACGTAATCGGCCTCAAAGCCCGCCGTATCGATTTGGCCCTCAATGTGGAGACTGAAAACGCCGTTTTCCACCGTGTAACTACCCGTAAAGACCTTTTTATCGGCCGCATCGCCCGCCTCTTCCAATTTGGCGTCGTTGTGCCCGTCGAGGTGGAGGAGATAGCCGTCGAACGAATAGTTGGTCACAAAGAGATAATCGCCGTACTCCGAGCCGCGGACTTCGAATTTTCCGTTCTCCACGATATCGAAGTAGTAGTATTGGTTGCCGATGAGGACGCGGATGATCGCCTGCTCCCCTTCCGTCAGCACGGTGTAGATGCCTTCGGACGTGCTCGTATCGGCGGCGGTGTACCTTGCGTGGAACCCGAATCCGTCGAGTTCGAGTTTGGTCGTGCCGTCTTTTTCGGTATATTCGCCCGAGTAACCCGTCGTTTCGCGGGTAAAGACGATGCCCGAGGAGGAGGTGAGGATCACGAAACGGAAGGCGTCGATCTCACTACTCTTAGCGGTGAACGTGTACACCGTGTATTCCGTGCCGTTGAAGTCCGTCTTTTGCTCCTGCGTCAGGGTGCCTTCCACGCGTTTAGGATCGCCCTCCGTTTGTGCGGTAATGAGCGTGGCGTTGCCCTTGCCGTCGAATTCCATCGTGACGTTTTGGTTCGCCGTGCCGTCCGCATTGCGCTCCCGCGCACTGCCGAGAGGTCCGTCAACATTGAGTTGAAGGAAGGTGTTTCCGGCGTCCGCTTCCCCGTCGGTGAGTTCCACGTAGAAGCGCGTAGTGCCCTCTACAAGCCCGATCTCGACCGTCGTAACGCCGTTGCTGCTTGTGGTATACGGCCCGACGCGCCAATCGGTATCGGAGAGTTTCAAAACGGCAAACCCGCTGACCAGTTCGAGTTCCGCCTCCTGCTTCGCCCCGTCGATGGTCAGTTGACCCTTGTAAGTTTTGGTGTTGTCGGTCTTTCCCCCTTCTCCCGTCTTTTCATAGGAGTACCAATAGGAGACATCGTACGTACTGGTGGAGGCCGTTACTTCGCCCAAACCGAATACGATGACTTTGAGGTTATGCAAATCGAGAGGCGAAGCGAGAACTTCTTCGGGGAACACGATGCCCGAATCCCCATCGACTGTGAGCGCATAACTCTCGCCCTTTTCGGTATAGACATAGTCCCCTTCCGCAACTTTGAGGTATTGCCGCGCGGCGGTATAGCCGTACACGCTTGCGCGACCCGGCGTTTCGTCATCCATGACGAGGAGGGGCGCATAATAGATCTTGTTGCCGTCCGTATAACTGTATTCGGCATAATTTTCGGGCTTTACTTGGAAAGAATAACTCGTAACGGCGTCATCCCTTTCGCCCGTCGTGGTGGTCTCAGTCAAGAAAACGTATCTCTTCGAGTTGACTGTCATTTTGATGATGGAGCCGCCGAATACGGACGTAGACGCCGTGAATTCCCCTTCGATCGCCGAGCCCGAAGCGGGCGTATAGACGGCGTGGTGCATGCCGTCGAGCCGCAAGGAGGAGTTACCCTCCCCCTTGAAGGTGACGTCCATAGCCGCACTGTAAATGACGTAGCACCGCTTGTTCATGACGTTGAGGATGCGGCACTCGGCGGCGACGCTCCCGCTCGAAGTGAGCAAGGTGAGCCGATCGTCGTTGCGGGTGTAATAATACGAAGAGTTGGTCAAGGATCCCGAAGAAGACGGCACCGACATCGTAGCGTTGCCGTAGCCATCGAGATCCAGCGCGTAATAGTTCCTTTGGAGATAGGTGAGAACGCCGTTCCCGCTCTGCACGTTCACCATAGCGCGCGCAAGGGGATCCCATTCCGCCTCCGTGTTATCGCGGAACTGAAAGAGGGTGCGGGTGGCGCCGTTTACCGTTGAAGTGAGGATGCGCAAGATGCGCTCTTCGCCGCTGAACTCGCCCGATGTGAACATGACATGGTAATTTCTGTCATCGTCGATCGTATAAGTCCCCGTCGAGGACGAACTGCCGTTGCGCAGAGTGATGCCGTCGTACTCATCCATATAGATCTGGACGGAGGTGTTGATCGGCTGGTTGATCGCATAGTAGTCTGCCACGATCTCCTGCCGCTCGGGGACCGCATAGATGAAGGTGCCGTCATTTTTGAGCCTGCCCTGCATGATGATACTGTCGTACTCGTCATAAAAGAGAACAGAGCGGTTCGAGGCAACGTACTCGCCCTTGAAATATTTGCCGTAGCGGGAAAGATAGCAAACGGTATCCGTCTCGTCGAAGAGATAGATCTGGTCCACCCCTCTCATCATATCGGTATAGGCCTTGCTCCAAACGGCGGTGAGGGTCATTTCGCCGTCAACGATCACCGTAGCGGGTTTCACTTCCTCGTCGGAGTTGATGACAAGGCTGTCGATGTAATTGGAGCGGAGCATATAGTCCTCTTCCCCGCTCATGACGTGCCAGCCGTACAGGAAATAGCCGTCCGCCGTGAAGTTGTCATCGGGAAGGGGAGTTTCAAGCCCGTAGATCATCTGCCGCGTGACGCCATCCCCCGTTTGTCCGTCGGGATAGTTGGGCAAGAAGGTGACGCGGTACTCGTGGCGGTCGAAATAGAGTTTGAATTTATTTTGCGACATGGTCTCGGTCAGGACCTTCGTCGCAACGGCGTCGGCGGGCTGCTCTGCGCAGAGGTCAAACCCCTTGTGCGTGACGACGGGGGTGAAAGGCGCCGAGGTGAGTTCCGTATAGCCCACGTAGTCCTCCGCCGCCTTGACATAGCCGTTTTGGGTGAGATTTTGCTCGTAAATTTCGACGATATATCCCACTTTATAGTGCGCGGTGAGTTCCACGGCCGCCGCACTCATCTGCGAAGCGGTCGTAAGTCTGCTTCCGTTCAGGTACCACGAATCGAATTGCCATCCGTCCCTGACGGGCACGAGGTCTTTGACCGCATCGTAAATGCCCGAGCCCGCTTTGGCGTAGATCCTGCCGGCATCGAGCGTGCCGCCGCCGAGATCGAGTTTGATCTCATAGAGTTGTTCCCACTTGGCGTAGAACGTGGCGTCGTCTTCGGCGACGACCTCCGTGACGGCCGTTCCGCCGAGGTCCGCGTTGTCGTACCACCCCTCAAAACTGTATTCTTCTCCGCGGGTGGGCACGGGCAACGTGAAGGTCTCCCCCTTTTCCACCTCAACAGCTTCGATGGGATCCCCCCCGTTCGTTTCAAACGACAGGGTGACCTTTGAAGAGGAGCAGGCGCCCAAAATGAGGCACACGGCGCAGAGCGCCGCCATGATGCCCGTCAACCATTTCATTCTGATCCGTTTCATAACAAACTCTCCTGACTTTCGATTCTCTTATTCTGTTTGGGAAGACTCCCCTTCTGCGGGCTCCTCCGATACATGATAGCGATACACGGCATAAAGGGTGAGCCCCTCCGGAAGATCGGAAAGATCTTCCATGCCGTAGACGGCTTCACCGCCCTCCTCCGTCGCCCAACCGACAAAATCGAACCCCGAACGATTGGGAACGGAAGGATTTCTGCCGAGCGCCGTGGCATATTGCACTTTGCCCGTTTGGATGGAAGTGACGTAGGTCCCGTCGTCGGACAGCGTACACCCAGAGAATACGGGACGGAAGGAGGAATTCCAATTTTCCTGCGGCAACTCCACTCCTTCGGAGGCATAGAACACCGTGTTAATACATCCGTAGAACGCATGCATGCCCAACTTTTCCACATTGCCGCGGAAGATGACGGTACGGAACGAACAATTCGTAAACGCATACTCGCCGATTTCCTTCACGCTTGCGGGAATGACGAGATCTTCGAAGATGGTGAATTGGTTGTATCCGAATGCGAACGCGCCGATGCGCTCCACGCCGTTGCCGAGGTCGATGGAATCGTTGAAAACCGCCCCGTAAAATGCGGCATCGCCGATCTCTTTCACGCTGTTCGGGATGCGGATACCGCCCAGAAAACGTATCTGGCGGAAGGCGCTTACGCCGATCGTTTCGATGCCCTCTTCCAGTGTGAGATAGGAGAGGGAATCGCACTTTGCAAAGGATTCCGCCCCGATCGTTTTTACGCTCCCCGGGATGGTGACCTCTTCGAGGTTAATGCAGTTGTAGAAGGCGCGCGTGCCGATAGTTTGCAGGGATGAGCCCAAATCGACGCTCGTCAATCCGCAATCGTAAAAGGCCCGGTTGGCGATCGTGGTCACGCGGCACCCGGAAAGGTCGATCGAATTGAGGGACACACACTTATAAAACGCGTAACGGTCTATCGTGGTGAGCACCGTGGGGAAAGTGATGCGGTACAACGCAGAACACCCGTAGAACGTATAAGCGCCGATGGTGGTCACTGCACTCCCGAGCGAAACGGTGGAAAGAGATTCACAACCGCAAAACGCCCCTACGCCGATGCGACGGGCACGGTACAATCCCTGCACGCTTCTCAGTTCGGAAGCATTATAGAACGCGTAATCCCCGATGCCGTCGATTTCGTCCTGTAATTCAATGTTTCCGCCCGTGCCGGTGTAGCCCACCACCCAGTTGCCGGCGTAAACCACGCCGTCGGCCGAGGGGTTCTCCCACAAACCGGAATTCATAAAGGCAGAGGTACCCACCCGCGTGACCGTCTCCGGGATCAACAGGTGGGGATTTTGCGGGTTATTGTAGAGAAGGTCGCATTGGGCAAAGCAATATTGGCCGATTTCGAGCAATCCGTTGGAGAAACGCACGTTGGAAAGCACCTGACAAAGGGCGAATGCGTAATTGTCGACCTTTCTCAGCCCGCCCCTTTCGCAGAATAACTCGGTGAGTTTCGGCGAATTAGCGAACGCGAATTTGCCGATATATCTTACCGAGCCAAGCAGGTCGATCCTCCTTAAATTGGGGCAACCCGAATAACTCCCATTTTCGTACACACGAATAAAGGCCTGATCTGCAATGCCGAACGTATCGGCATAGAGCACCGTGGAATCGAGGACTTCAAGCGTCTCAAACAAACCGTCGGAAATCGACAGAAGCCAATCATCCGCGTAGATGACGTCGCTCGCCTCCTGCGCTTGTACGAGCGCCGTTTCGGTGAATGCGGACTGCCCGACCGATACCACGCTCCTCGGGATGGTGACGTCCGCAAATTGATCGCAATAGGAGAAGCATCCGGCGCCGATGCTTTCGGCCCCATCGGGAAGCACAACGTCCGTGAGCGACTTACATGCGGCGAACGCATAGTTTCCCAAAGCGAGAGAGGCGCCCTCGGCAAGACTGTCGGGGAAATGGATCTCCGCCAGCGCATCGCAACCGTAAAAGGCGTAATAGGAAACCGTTTCAATGTTCTCCCCGAATGTGACCTCGGTGACCGAATCGTTCTCGTTGAACGCATATTCGCCGATGGAAACGAGGGAGGCGGGGAAATCGAGCGCCGTAAGGCTCGTGCAGGTGGTGAACGCCGAATCGCCGATGGAAACGAGGGAGGCGGGGAAATTGAGCGCCTTCAACGCCGTACAGTGCGCAAACACATAATTGGGGAGAGCCAGAACGGAATCCGACATTTCGACCGTTTCCAACGCCGTACAATTCTGGAAGGCGGATTCGCCGATGGAAACGACGGAATCGGGTATCTTCACCGTTTTGAGGCCCGTGCAATTATAAAACGCGCTTTCCCCTATCGTTCTGACGTTGTTGCCGATGACGACGCTCGTCAGACGGGAGCCCGCCGAGCGGAACGCAGAGGAGGCGATCGCGGTGACGGGCTTTCCGCGGTAGGTATCTTCGATGACCAGATCCCCCGTCGCCCTTCCGACCTTCGTCACTTCGTATTCGGTATTGCCGTTGATGAGTGTATAGATGAGCCCCGATTCATATTCCTTATGGAATTCGAGCCCCTTCGTCCAATCGGAATAATCGTCGTTTTGCTTGCCGCCCACCGAGCGGAGGCGCACGGTATAGTCGCCTTCATCGAGCACGGCAAGGGAGTAAGAGGTGCGGCGGGAAGGATTGATGCTCTGAATGCCGCTCACGGCTTCCGTGATCTCTACTTCATAGGAACGCGCGCCCGCGACTTCCTCCCAGGTAAGCAAATAATTCTCGTCGAGTTCGATCCCCGTCGGCGCCTCCAAATCGGAGCCGCCGCACGCGGTAAACGGAAGGACAAGGCAAAGGGCGAGGACCAAACAGATCAAGCGTTTGAATCTCTTCATAATTTGCCCTCCTTTTTCTCCTTGTGCTCGCGGATGATCTCATGGATCCACTTGAATTTGAACTTTCTCACGGCGATATCGAGCAGGAACAGCGCCATTGCAAGGCCGATGAACAGCCATCTCGGGTCGAACACCCGGTCGAGTTCGGTGACGAACGTGGAGAAGATCTCCCAGAATTCATCCGCGGCAATCGTCTTTCCGTTGCCCCTTTCGGCAATCAGCGCCATCAACGTTTCGGGATCGGGATCCTGTTCGGCGGAGAAATCAAATTCTTCGGAATAAGAGAACGATTTGTAGATCTCCACCGTTTCGCGCACCGTGCCGTCCGGAGCGCATCTGTTGACCACGATCCGATACACCCCGCCCTTTTTGATGACAAAATCGGCGCGGGAATAGTTGTTTTCGCTTCCGAGCGCAAGATTTACATAGACATCGCCATCCTGCCCGTCGGAGAGCGAATTGAGCGAATAGGAGATCTCCTCCGTATCCGTCTGCAAGACGATCTTTCCGTCGAGGTACTCCCCTTCTTCCAAAGCGGAGTACACGCTCAACCGGTTGGTGTAATTATCCTCTTTCAAATCGAGACGGATGGATTTCGGAGTAATATCCTCCACCGGCATGAGGTTCGCGATCGCATTGAGGAGGAAACGTTTTCCGTTTTCATCCTCCATAAAGGCCTGCGACCACGCGCCATAGACGTCGCACATGAAACTGCCGACCCAGCCTTCGCCCAAATCCCACTGGGCGTAGATGGGGACGTCGTATTCGCCGACGAGTATGACATCGGCACGGGAACGCTCCTTTGTGCCGAAAAATCCGCCGAGCGTAGCATTCATCACGTGTTTATCGTTGAGGTCGGAGCCGCGCTCCACGCCATTGAGAAGGGGCGAGAGCGCATTCGCGATGTAGGGGTTGAAATCCCCGTACTTGGTCTCCTCTATCTCGGGCGCATTGAGTTCGTCGCGCATCGCCGCGAGAAGTTCGGAGCCCTGCTTCGCGATGACAAATCTTCCGTGTCCGTGAATTTCGGCAAGTTCCTGCATGTTCGTCGCCGCATCGGAGCCCTCCGAAATGCCGATGCCGATGACGGACAGGGTAATGCCGTGGTTGTTATACGCGTCATCGGTATTTGCGAGATATTTGGGAATATCATCCGGCGAGGGCATACCGTCGGTCACGAGAACGATGTGCCGCTTATCCACATTGGGGAAATTGGCAAGGCGTTGCGCCGAGCGGTCGATGGCCGTCGAATACACGGTGCTCGCTCCCTTGCCGATGCCGAGGATCTTTTCACGGATGAGCGCGTCCTCCGTCCGCGAGGTGAGATCGAGCACCATGCCGTAATCGGTATCCATCGTCATGAGGCCGATGTAATCGCGCGCGGTCAGCGCACCGAGACATTCGATCGCGCCCTGTTTTGCCCAATCGAGGTTGGTCCTCCCCTGCGCGCCGGCGGTCAACATACTCCCCGAAATATCGATGACGATAAACACGCCGACCGGCGGGGTGTAGTTGATGGCCTCCACGGGCAACATCTGCTGATAGAGCGTATTTCTCATATCCGCGCGGTTGTAGGCGTGCGCGGTCGTTTCGTCCTCTTCCATGCCGCCCGTCGTAAACAGGCCGCCGCCGTAGGTATAAACGTATTCGTAGAGTATGGAATCGAGGCCCTTGCCTTCAAGATCCCGGCTCGAAATATTGTTGAGAATGACCTGGTCGTACTCGCGGAGTTCCTCTACCGTAGAGGGAACGCTCACCACGTTTACGCCCTCTTGTCCCGATGCGGAAAATCCATCCCCCGACGCAATGTTCACACCGCTAATTTCATAGTTGACTTCGTCCTCTTTCAGAACGGAAACAAGCCTTTCGGATTGATCCGCTTGTTCCAAAATGAGCACTTTGTTGTGTACTTGCAACCAGCGGTAAGCATAGTATTCGTTGTTTATCTGCAATTTTTCGTTTTCGAATTGCACGCGGGCATACAACTCGTGCAAGCCCTGCTCGCGGAACACGTGGTTGAACTGTACCGACTGCGTTCCGACCGTAATATCCAAGGTGACGGTGCCGTCCGCGGCGGGCGACCCGTTATCGAAGAGATCGATCTTCGCGTCCGTGATCTCCTCCCGGCTCTCGATGACGACCTCGATGGGGCAATCCTCCCCCACTTTGACGTTGCGATCGGGAAGCACGATACCCGAGATCTGCACCACTTCGTCAGAATAGTCGCTGGGAAAATAAACGGTATCGACGGTCACGCCGTGCGCCGCGATGGAGCGGATGACGGAGATGGCCTCCTCATCCGTCTGCTTTCCGTCCGAAACGAGCACGATCTTGCCCGTTTCGGGATGTTCGAAGAGGGAATGGGCATATTCGAGCGCCGCCGCGATATCGGTCGCGCTCGTATCGGGCAACGCGGCGTTCAAATACAACTCGTACGCATCCTCCGAGTCATACGTAAACGGGACCGCGTTCTCCTGCGTGAAGCCGAAGGTGACGACGCCGACGCGGCATCCTTCGTATTCGCTCTCCGTCAGGACGGAGCGGACAAAATCGTGCCGTGTCTGCTCGTTTTCCTCCGTCGTATCGGAGACGTCCACCAGTATGATCAACTCGTTTTCATCGTTGGATATCTCGTAATGAAAAGTGATGCCCGAGAGCGCGAAGATGCACAGCACCATCACGATGGAGTGCAACACGATGGAGACGATGCGGTTTCTGTTTCTCCTGAATTTTTTGTTCAAGCACAAATAGAGCGCAATCGTGAGCGCCGCGGCGGGAATGAGCAGGAGGAGAAGCCAGGGATAGGTAAATTCGACAGAAAAATTACGCATGGCGGCTTACCTCCCTTCCCTCGAATGAAGGATCCACTCCACAAAGAGCAACGCGACCAACGCGGCGGCGAGATAGACCAGCAGATCTTCGTAAGAACTGCCCACGATCTCCTCTTTGTACGGGTCCTCCAAGTTATCTATTTCTGCCCAAATATTGCTTTCCGTTCGGGGGATCCTCACGAAAATATTGACATAGACAGGGTCTTTGTTGGCATAAAACAACTCCTGTTCGAGCACATACGTGCCCGGATTGGAGAACGACAGCATTGCGGGGAACTCCTCGATGGGATCCTCCTCATCGGAATAGGTGACCCGCGGCCCGCGGGCATTGAGCACGATCTCCTGATTGACCTCGAAAGCCGTTCCGTCCACCGTAGCGGGCAGGAAATAATCGAACAAATTATAGATGAGCAAAAGCCACTCGGGTTGCATGGCGATGTTGGAATAGTGCACGCTGAAAGGCATGACGGCGATCTGGGTGCTGCCGTCGTTCTGCACGAGAAGTAGCGGAGCGGACCCGACGGAAAGAATCGCTTCGTAATCCGAATCGTAATCGAATATCGTATAACGGCTCACCTGGATGTACTCGGGAATAAGATACCGCGTAACGGGGTGAGCGGTCCACGTATCGCACGAAACCATATTTCCGCCCGTATCCACTATGTTACGGATGCGCAATCCGGAACCGGACGGCGCTCTATCCGGATCGGCGAGGAATACGACCCCGTCCGTCGGGAGCGCATCGGGCGCCGTATGTTCATAGATATAAAAATCGTAACCGGCTTGGGGGAACGCCTGCCCCTTCGGCACCTCATCCACTTGCAGATTCCAACGGGCGGAAAAGAGTTGCTTCATGGTATCGAGCGCGCTGGTGAAAAAGGGATTGGGGTCCGTGCTCGCGTAGAGTACCTTTACGGTCTCCTTTTGTCCGTCGTAGAGGTAAAAATCGTCGTCGGTGGCAAAATCGTCGTCCACGTCAAGCGAAACATGGAGGGAGCGGTACGTATAAAACCGGTCCGAAGAACCGAGGTCGTAATAAATTACGTCCTCCGAATCCTCGCCGCCGCCTTCGCGGAAGATAAGCGTCTTTACGGACTCTTCGTTGCAGTCGATGCTATGCGAAACGGAAACGAGACGGTCGTTCTCCACGCCCGCCACATCGAGGGAGACCGTGATATTTTTATTGGCATCCCCGTAGTACGCCACCTCGACGGTAATCGAATAGTAGCCGTCCACAAGTTCCGATGTGACGGAGAGGATAGCCGCATTCCACTCCCCTTTCTCCCCGACAGTTTCGACCGTTACGTTTTCGGGGATGTAGTTATATACAGTATCGGTAAAGATGTAAATTTTGGCGGAGGGATTCTCCGCAAGCACTTCTTCGCTCAAACCGAGGGCCGCATCGATATCGGATTGCCCGTAGGAACAGACGATCTCCTCGTCTTCTATCGCGTCGAAGGTATCCGAAAGCAAGGATTCGTCCTTTTTGGAAACACGGCGCGCCAAAAAGGCGGGATCTGCGTCCGCAAGGATGACGGACATATACCCGCCCGCCGCGACCGTTTCATCGGAAAGCGCCTTCGCCTTGTCCACGGCGCGGCTGAAACGGGTATCCCCGTTCGCGCCCGCGTACATGCTCGCCGAGGAATCGATGATCGCGATTGCGTCGATCTCGCCCGTATCGTTGTTGTGCACGATGGCGGGTTGCGCCAAAATGACGGCCATAGAGGCAAGAATAAAGAGTTGGCAAAGAAACAGGATGATGTTCCTCACCCTGCTTGTCGGCAGTCTCTTCTTTCTGTATTTCAAGCTCAATTTCCAGACGTACGTCGAGGAAATGTGCTTTGTCTGATAGTTGGGTTTGATGATGTAGATGATGATGAGAGCAACGATGCCCAATAATCCCAACAAACCCAACGGGATGAGTAATTCCATCATGACATGATACCAGCCTTCATGAGTTCTCCGAAGAGAACCCGTTCAATGGGGGTCGCAGTAGATACGGTAATAAAGCCGACGCCGCGTTTTGCCGTATAGTCTTTGAGTTCGGCAAGGTAATCTTGAAGCGCTTCCTGATACGCGTTCAGCATGGCGGTATTGATCCGCATGCGCATGTTCTTCGGATCGTTCAGATCCGCGGCCTCGGCATCGATGAGGTGCACGCGGCCGTCATAGGAGGGGTCCAACTCCTCGGGGGAGAGCACCTGCAACAGAAGGACCTGCCTCTTTTTATAGCAGAGGTAATCCACCGCCTTTTTCCAGTTGCTTTCCGTGAAAAAGTCGGAAATGATCACGGTGAGTCCGTTGCCGTCGCCCGTTTCCCGGCAGTTTACGACGCAACTTTCGATATCCGTATCTTCGTCGAATTCCATCTCCTGGATGGAACTCATCGCACGGAAAAAGGCGTTCTTCCCGACGATCGTGCCAAAGGGATTTTCCGAAACGGAGCCGCGCATCAGCTGGAAAGTGAGTTTATCCATGTCCTGCACGGCGAGAAAACCGAGCGCGGCCGCGGCGGCAACCGCGTACCCACCCTTTTTCTCGTCCGCTTTCCCCATTGAGCCCGAGAGGTCCAGAAAGATCTGGACCTGCATTTGGCGCTCGTCGGTAAATAAGCGCAGGAAATATTTTTCGAAGCGGCTGAACAAATTCCAGTCGATGCGGCGGATATCGTCTCCCAACTGATATTCGCGGAAATCGGCAAATTCCACGGTCTGTCCGTAGGTTTTGACCAAGTGCTTGCCGCCGAAATACCCCGCGAGATTGGACTTTAAGTTTAATGACAGCGTTTCCAGCCTGCTGAAAAACGCGTCATTGAGTTGCGTGATCTTCATTCAATCCTTCCGCGCGTTTATTTTCTTCCGAAAAGTCCGCGCTTTCCCTTTTTCTTGGTTTCCTCTTCCGTTGCCGCTTCTGCGGGCGCTTCCGCGGTCTCTTCGGCCGCCCCGCCGTCGCCTTCCGCAACTTCTTCGGCGGTTTCTTCCGCGCCGTCGCCCTCTTTCACTATAAACGCTTCCTCCGCATGCACGGCGGGTCTGCGGTGGTACTTCTTATCGAGTTCTTCGAGCACCATCGTGATGACGTCGTCGGCGGAAACGCGTTCCGCGATCGCTTCGAAGTTGAGTTTGATGCGGTGACGGAGCACGGGGTAAGCCATTTCGAACAGGTCGTAGTAGGAGACGTTGAATCTCCCCTTGATGAGCGCGAGGACTTTGGACGCGGAAATGATCGCCTGTCCCGCACGGGGGCTTGCGCCCACGCGGATATACTTTTTCGCGGCTTCGGTCGCACATTCGCTGTCGGGGTGCGTCGCCGAAATGAGCATCATAGCGTATTTGAGCACATCCTCCGCAACGGGGATCTGGTTGGCCGTCGTGCGCATTCTGAGCAATTCTTCGCCCGTGCACGCCCGCTCGGCGACCTCTTCCATCGTCTTTTGGGTGAGGCTTACAATCTGCATCAACTCATCGAGAGAGGGATCGGGCACGAGAAGTTTGAACATAAAGCGGTCCATCTGCGCTTCGGGCAGGGGATAGGTACCGTCCTGCTCGATGGGGTTCTGCGTCGCGAGAACGAAGAAGGGCTCATTGAGTTTGCGCGAAACGCCCATGACCGTGACCGTATGCTCCTGCATCGCTTCGAGGAGGGCCGATTGCGTTTTGGGGGTGGCGCGGTTGATTTCATCGGCAAGGATGATGTTGCTGAAAATGGGGCCGGGCTGGAAGTTGAACTGCGAATTGCCCTTATCGTCCTTGATGATGATGTTGGTCCCCGTCACGTCCGCGGGCATGAGGTCGGGGGTGAACTGGATGCGGGAGAAGGGCAGGTCGAAAACCCTGCCGAGCGTTCTCACGAGCCTCGTTTTCCCGACGCCGGGGACGCCTTCGAGGAGGACGTTACCGCCCGCGATCATCGCGATGACCGTGCCCTGCACTACCTTCTCCTGTCCGATGACGTCGCGCGCGATTTGCTTGAAGATCTGCGTGCATTGCTGACTGAATTGCTTGATGTCTTGTTCCGTTACCATGATATCTCTCTCTTTAATAAGTTAATAAAATTTATCGCTTAATTTCCGCCGCCGCTACCGTCGCCGCTGCCGCCTTTGCCGATGGAATCCATGTAGTCGGAGACGCCGCCCTGCAAATCGCCGGGGATATCGCTGCCGCTGCCGAGGCGGTCCATCGCGCTGTCGTAAGCGCCGCCGTACTCGTCGCCGTAGTAGGTGTTTCCGTCGTTGACTTGTTTGTTGGAATCGCTATGGCTCCCGCTTGCGTCCTGATTCGGGCTACTGGGGGTTTCGTCGGACGGTGCATTTCCATTGTCTTGATTGGGCGGTGCGTCCGGATCGGGTTCGCTGTTGCTGTCGCTGTCTTGATGATCACCGTTCCCGTCCCCGTCGTCGAGTAAATCGTTGAGGGAAACCGTTTCAACGAACGTGGCGCGCACGGAAAGGGAACTCGTGATGCCCTTATCCTCGCGGATGGGGTCGTACAAGCCGTCCGACCAACCCGCAAAGGCATAGCCCGGATCGGGAACGGCGATCACGGAGGGAGCATCCTCCCCTTCGTGCACCACGATCTTCCCGGTCACTTCCAATTTATTGTATTCTTCGTCCACCATGATGCCGTCCTCGCCCCGGTAGTATATCTTGCCGCCCTTTTGGGCCACCGTGTAACTGACGTTGAAATCATGTTCCGCGGCCGCATATTCGGCGGCCTCTACCGCGCTGGGGATGACCCCCGCGACATAGAGGGAATCGACGGTGAGGGCGCCCACGCCGAAGAGAGCGGAAACGCCGACGACGGCGCAGAGGGCGACGGACGCCGCAACCTTGATGAGGGTATGGTCCGCTTTGGCGAGCGCCGCTTTGGCGTCTGCCCGCTGTAAGCGCGCGATGTACGAATCGTCCCCTTCGAGTTCCATCATGGTGATGAGGCGCTCTTCGAGGCCGATCGCATCGATCTTACTCGCCACGTCCTTTGCGGTGGGACGGTACTTGAAAAAGAAGAAGAGGAGCGCCGCACCGGCAAACGAAAGCGCGAACAACCCGATCGCGAGCCAAATCCCCTCTTTGAATCCGAAGATCCAGGAGGCGAGCGCCGTGACGAGTAAAACGCCGCTTGCGATGATGAGCGCGGCAAGCGCGGACTTCAAAATTGCGCCGCGCAAGATCCTACGGCGAAATTTTTTCATGACGTCATTGGTCTGTTTCATCTTATTATCCTCCTATTTATTGATAGTTTTTCCATAATTCTGTGAAATTTTTCCACAGAGGCACGAGTAAGCGTATGCCTCAGCGACTATTATACCATGCCGCTGAGGACTTGCAACGCTTTTTTCAATTTTTTCGAATATCCGCGAAAGAATTATTATTTCACGTCAGTCAGCGGGATATCCGGGGAAATCGGTCGCCCCCGAAGCCCTCAACGCATCTTCGTAGGTCGCATTGAAGTGAGCGTGGCTCAAATCGAGCGAGGTATCGCTTGCTCCCATGCCCCATTTCGTTCCGTTCACCGACAGGACGGCGAACTCCGAGGCTTCGAAGTAGATCGCGTTCGTTGTCTTGGGATACCACCACTGGCTCTGAGAGGTGCCGTAGAAGGGGAACATCGCGGGAACGAAGAGATGGAGGTTGGTGCAATTGTTGAACATGCCCGAATTCGTTTCGACGACCGTTCTCGGCAAATTCACGAATTTGAGTTTGGTACAACCGCTAAACGCGCTGCTCCCGATCTTCATGACGGTATCGCTCAACTTCACCCATTCCAACTTCGTGCAACCATTGAACATATTATATCCGACCGCATTTGCGCCTTCCGGCAACGTGACGTTCAAAAGTTCGGTGCAGTTCTGGAAAATGCTTTCATGGTCAAGATCGAGAAGTTGCCCTTCTTCCACCTCGGGGAAGGTGATGGAGGTGATCTTCGCTCCTTTGAATGCGTTGTTCCCGATCTTCGTGAGGGTTGCGGGAAGGGTATTTTCGGTTTCGGAACCGTCCTCGCCGATCGCGATCACTTTGTTGAGTTTTGTACAACCCGAGAAGCAACTGGTGCCGATCACGGCGACCTTCGGGCCCAATTTTGCCGTTTCAAGTTTGGTATTGTTCGCAAACAAACTGCTGACGTCCGTCGTGATCTCCGCTTTGAGCGTCACCGTAAGCAATTCCTTCATATCGGAGCACGCATTGCTTTCCAACGTCGTCACCGTTTCGGGAATTTCAAGATTCTGGATGCCGGATCCCTTGAACGCGTTTCCTCTGATGGTCGTAACGGTCGCGGGAATGGTGAACGAAGTCATCGCCAAGCAGTTTTCAAACCAATTCGCTCCGAGTTTCGTAAGTCCCTCGGGGAACGTCACCTTCGTCAACTTGCTGTCGGCTGCTTTGCTGGACTTGAACAACGAGGAACTCGCTACCCCTGCGGCCTGGTTGAGGGCGTCGATGCTCCCCCGGAATTCGATCTCTTGGATCTTGCTATCCGCAAAGGCGCTCGCGGCGAACGATGTGATCCCGTCGGGAACGATGAGTTTTGCCAACTCAACGTTGATGAAGGCGTTCTTCGCGATCCCCGTCACTCCGCTCGGGATGGTGAAGGTATCGGCTGAGGTGGAAGCGGCGATTGGATAAATGATGAGGGTCTTGCCGCTTGCGTCCAATTTGTAGAGTTCTCCGTTCGCGCCCGCTTCAAACGCCGTATTTCCTTCGGCGACCGTGAAGGCCTTAAACCCGCTACAACCATCAAAGACGGTGTCGCCGAGGGTCGTCACCCCGCTGCCGATCTCAAACGACGTGAGCGCGGTCTTTTTGAAGGCATTCTTTCCGATCGACGTTATACCGGACCCTAACGTAATGGTATCGAGGCCAGAGCAGTTCTCGAACGCGCTTTCCGGAATATCGATCCCGATGCTAACATGATTGAGCGAGGTGCAACCCTTGAAGCACGAACTGCCGATCGTCGTCACGTTGGTGAGGTCGATCGATGTAAGTTTGGTGCAACCCTCAAACACATTGGTTCCCAACGTCGTAACGTCATGGAGATTGATCGTCGTAAAGGCGGCGTTGGTACAACCCTTGAAGGCGTTGTTGCCGATCGTTTCGATATACGTGAGATCGACCCCTGTGCCCGGGAGCGCGGTGCAACCGCTGAACGCATGCGTGCCGATCGCCGTGATCTGCGAAGGAAGCGTAACGCTCGTCAATTTCGTGCAACCCTCGAACATATTGTTGCTGAGCGTCGTAAACGCTCCGTTCGTCATCTTGGAGAGATCGAACGTGGTAAACGCCGTACCCTTGAACAAGGTCGTACCGACGGATTCGAGTTGATCGAGCGACGACGGCCAATTGATGGTGTCGAGTTTCGTGCAACCGCTGAATACGAGATTGCCGATCGAAGTGATCCCCGGGTCTTGAATGTTCACGGTTTTAAGTTTCGTGCATCCGCTGACCGTACTGTTCGGGATCTCGGTCATCCCCTCCGGGAAGGTTATCGTTGTAAGCGAGGCGCACCCGTCAAACACGCTTCCCGCCCAGTTAATGGGCCTCGTCGGGAACGTAAATTCCGTAAAGCCCGTCTTCTGGAAGGCGTAATCCTTCACATCGATCACATTGGAGAAATCGAACGAGGCAAGTTTGGTGCAACCCGTAAACGCATAGCTACCGATCGTAAGTTGCTCCGCGTCGGAAGTGACCGTTTGAAGGGATTGGCAACCTTCGAATGCGCGGACCGAAATGGATTCCAACGAGGCGGGCAAGTGGATCTCGGTGATGCCCGTATTGGTAAACGCTTTATTGCCGATGGTCTTCAACGTTTCGGGGAATTTTACCGTTGTGAGGTCGGAAATGCCGTTGAACGTACCGCCTCCGATCCACGTGACCTCTGTCCCGGAAAGATCGACCTCCGTCAAATTCGTGCCCTTAAACGCACCGTTCGTATTGGTAGCCCCCGTGGGATTGCTTATCGTCTGCAACTTCGCGGGGAAATTGATCGAAGTCAATTTCGTGCAACTCAGGAATGCGCTCTCTCCGATCGACGTAATGTTGTCCGGGAGAATGATGTCGCTGAGTTTGGAGCATCCGGAGAACGTCGTTTTCGGGATACTCGTAAGCGTCTCGGGCAACCTCACTTTTGTAAGTGCTGTGCAACCGTTAAACATACTCCCCGTCCCCAAATCGGTGACCTTCGTCTGCGAAAGATCTACCTCCTGCAACGCCGTATTTAATTTGAACGTGCCCGCGCCCTGCAACGTCTTGACATTGCCCGGAAGCACGATTTTTTCGATCCCCGCGCCGTTGAACGCATCGTGGTTGATCGTAGTAAGATTGGTGAGTTCTTCAAGGTTGATCTTTTTGAGTTTCGGGAGACTGGCGAATGCGCATTCCCGGATCGTCGTGATGGTCGTCGGCAATTTGATCTCCGCGAGTGCCGCCTTTTTGGAATCCCGGTTGGAGAAGATGCCGTCGCCGGGGGACTTGTTGGAAGGCGCACTACCGCCGCCCGCAACCACCGTAAGTTTGGTGTTGCTCAAATCGATGCGTGCGATTGCGCTTGCACGGAATGCCTTTCCGCTGAGCGTCCTGAGCGTATCCGGGAGCATGACGGAATATTGATCCTCCGTTGCGGCGTCCGGATTGATCATCTCCGTGCCGAGTTTCGTGCAATTTTCAAATGCGCTCTCGCCGATGCCGTTCAGCGTAGTGCCCATCGCGTTGTTGCCGAGCATGATGTTCTTGCGCAGATCCAACTTCGTGAACGCGTTGGCGAGGAAAGCGCTTGCCCCGATGTAATTGAGGTTGACCGCCTTTTCGAATTCGAAGGAGGCAAGCGATGTGCAATTCGCGAATGCGGAACTATCGATCATGCTGAGCGCGCTGGCCTCGCCTCTGCCGATGGCGAATTCCACTTTGGTAAGTTGGGTGCAGTTTTCAAACGCGCTTGCGCCGATCTTCACGACGGAAGCCGGAATGACGACTGCGGTGATCTCGTTGCGTCCCTTGTAGATGCCCTCCGAAATTTCGGTGGTCCCGCTGGGAATGATGATGCGGCCGCCGATCTCGTTGCCGTACGCAAACACCAAGCAATCGCGCTGGCCCGCGGCGTCGAGGGTGTAGACTTCCTTATACAAGCCGTCCACTTCGAAGTACGGGTTGCTTTCCGCATTGATCTCTTCGAGCGAAGGAAGGCCCGTAAAGAGACCGGTGATTTCGCGGTTGGACTCCGAAAGATTCATCACGGTGAGCGCAACGCACCCGTTGAAGGCGCCCGAGGTCACCTTGATCTCCTTCGTGTTCCCCGTGGGATCCATTACGTGGGGGAAGGTGAAGGAAGTGAGGCCCGCGCCCGCAAACGCAGAAGGACCGATCTCGGAAAGTTGGCTCCCCGCCTCGAACGTGACTTGGCTCAAACCGACAAGGTTCTTGAAGGCATTCTCCCCGATCACTTCCACGCTCGCGGGAATGGTGAGCGAAGTAAGTTTGCCTGCGCCGGTGAACACGCCGTACGTTACGCGGTCATCGCCGCCGCAGATCTCTTTGAGGTGAGAATCGCGGCCGAAGTCGACGTGTTCGAGGGAATTCGCGCCGGTGACAAAGCCTCTCGGCAACACTTCCAACTTGCTCCCGTCGGCAAACACCATCGTCTTCAACAAGTTGCATTTAGGGAACACTTGCGCGTAATACGAAGTGCCGACATCAACCTCTTCGAACGTCGAAGGAAGCCCGATCGTCGTAATGGAGGTACTCGCAAACGCGTTGTTGCCGATCGTGGTGATGCCTTCGGGGAGGAACATGACCTCCGTCGCTTCCCCGTCGACCATGACGGTTCTCTTGTGTCCGATGTTCTTCAAAGACGTGCATCCGGAGAACGCATATACGCCGATCCCGAATCCGTCATCCACCCGTTCGGGGAAGTTGACGGTATGCAGTCTGGTCATGTTCGTAAAGATACCTGCACTGCCTTTGCCGGGCAAACCCTTCACGTGGGAGGAAAGCGTCACTTCTTCCAAATTGGCGTCACTGCTGAACGTGACATAACTCAATTCGATGCTCGGGCGCTCGGGCAACACGATCGACTTCAAACCTGCCATGTAGGCAAACGGGCCGGAGGAAGCGCCGCTGGTCAAGTCGAGCGAGACCCCTTCTACCCCTTCCGGAGTAGGATCGAACGTCAAACCTGAGGAGATCATGTTGTCAGCCCAGAACGCTTGGTCTCCGATGAAACTCACCGTATAGGGAATGTTGATGGTTTCAAGCGACGTGAGGTTGGAAAATGCGCTGGCAACGATTTCTTTGAGGCCCGTGGGCAACTTGATCGATTTCAATTTCGTATCGTTCTGCGTGCCCGTAAATGCATACTGTTCGATGATCAATTCGCCGTCTACCTGTGCGCCTGTTTCGTCGTAGGCGATCACTTTATCGGCAAATTGCACCGCGACCACATTCTTATTATACTGCATGGCGCGCGTGGCAACGCGGGTCACGGTCGCCGGAATGTGGAGCGTCCCCTCGTTTGCGGAGGAACTGATGGGAACGACCAACAAGGCCACGGCGTCCATCTCTCCGCCCGGCGTCCTCTCTCTCGCGGCATAAAGCGCGCCTTCGCTTGCGATAAACGTCTTGCTTCCGTCTGCAACGGTGATCTCCGTCAAGGCCGGGCAGTTGAAGAACACCGAGTCGCCGATGGTCACAAGGCTCGCGGGAAGATGAACGGATTCCAACGTATTGCATTCCTGGAATGCCGAGTTCTCGATGGACAATACGCCTTCGTCGATCGTGATGGATTCGAGCCCCGTCTTATAGAAGGCGTGGTCGCCGAGAGTGGGCACGCCGCCGGGAATATGGATGTCGCGCAAATTCGAACATTCGCTGAACACATACGCGCCGAGAGAGGTGGTCTCATCGGGAAGATTGATCGTAGTCAACGCCTTGCAGGTCGAGAAAGCATAAGCGCCGATGGTGAGCGCTTCGCGTTCGGCTCCATCCGCCTCCGTGAATGTGACCGTAGTAAGATTGGAGCAGTTCTGGAACGCGTAATCGGCGATCGACGTAACGCTCGCGGGGATGGTCACACTCTTCAAAGTGGCGTTGTTTTTGAACACGATCGGCCCGATGGAGGTTACGGTATCGGGGACGGTGAAATCCGCCGTCTGCGTCTCGATGTAAAGAAGTCTCGTCTTGGCGGCGTCGTAAATTCCGCCCGCGCCCGCTTCCGGGCCTTCCACTCTGCAATAGTTGGAGTTGTTGGAAATATCGATGCTCTTGATCTTGGCGATCGTAATTGTCGTATTCGTTTTGGAAGACCTGCTCGCAAACACGGAAGCAAAGTCGATTACGGGGAAGTCGGCCCCGACCGTGATATCGACGGAGGGAGTGGTGCTGAACACGCCCGCATCGGCATATTCGACATGCATTCCGGGCTTACCGAGGAAGGTGACCTTCACAAGCGTAGTGATCTTGAATGCGCTCCACCCCACTTCCACAACGTTTGCGGGAATGGTGAGTTCGGTAATTTTGGTACCGTTGAAGGCAGAATCCTCGATGACAAGATCGTTGGAACTTGCGGTGCCCTCGAATACGATGCCGTGCCTCGTGATCACGGATTGGTCGTCCACGATGCTCGTAACGTCGGCGATGCCGCTGCAACCGGAGAATGCCTCTTCCCCGATATGCGTGATCGCCGCAGGGATCACGATATATTTCAGATTGGTCGCGCCCTTGAACGCCGCGTCGCCGATCGAAGTGATGCCGGCGGGGATCTCATAAGTCTCGCTTTCCTCTACCCTCATTGCAGGGTAGTAAACGACTTCCTGAACGCGATCGAACGTACCGCAAAGCACGCCGTTGTCCGAGAAATACTTGTCGCCCGCCGTCGCCCCCAAGATGTTGATATCGGTAAGGGAGCCGCAAGTATCGAATGTGGCGGCGGAAAGTTCGCTGACGTACTTCGGAATATTCACCGTCGTGAGCGTCTTTTGGTTCGAGAACGCCGCATCGGCTATGACAAGCGACGCGCCCACGTCCGTGCTCACCTCAAAGGTGATTTCTTTCAATTGATCGCCGTTGGCATTGGTCGAAACGGAGTTATTGCCATAGATCGCATTGATCTCGATTTCGCGCACCGATGCGGGGATCGTAAGTTTGGTAATCGTACGGTTCTTGTAGATGGCGCCCGCGATAATGGTCTCGATGTTCTCGGGGAGGGTCACTTCCGTGCCGCCGTCCGCCGCAACATACCCGATGGGCACAAATACAAGTCTGTTCCCGCTGATCTCGTACACCATGCCGTCCGTAGAGGCATACTTGGGATCGCGGTTGCCGGAAACAGGATAAATGTTGACGGCCTTCAACTTGGTAAGGCCTTCAAACGCCTTGCCTACCGAGCCGAGGGAGATGGTCTCCACCGTATTGGGGATATTGATGGTCACAAGCGTTGTCCCCACGGTAAAATCTTCCACCGTCACGATTTTCTGGCCTTCGTGCGTGGCGGGAATGGTGATCTCCGTGAACGATTTGATATTGTCGTTTGCCGAAATGGAATACCCGCCCTGCACTTTCGTGTAGGAGAACGGCGTCGTCCAGAGCGCGTAGAGGGTAATGTCTTTGAGGAGCGTATAGGTACCCGTGTTGCCGCCGCTGGCATTGGCAAACATCGCGCCCGTGCCGCCCACGCCGCGGTACCAGCCCTGGAAGGTGTATTCCACCGAGTTGGCTTCCGGTACGGG
>CANQAZ010000123.1 GCA_947589555.1 uncultured Clostridia bacterium
CCCGTACCGGAAGCCAACTCGGTGGAATACACCTTCCAGGGCTGGTACCGCGGCGTGGGCGGCACGGGCGCGATGTTCGCCAATGCCAGCGGCGGCAACACGGGTACCTATACGCTCCTCAAAGACATTACCCTCTACGCACTCTGGACGACGCCCTTCTCCTACACGAAAGTGCAGGGCGGGTATTCCATTTCGGCGAGTTCCTCGATCGGCGCGGCGACGGAGATCACCATTCCCTCCATGCATAACGGCCAGAAAGTCGTTACGGTGGAAGATTTCAATGCGGGCACGTCGCTTGTGACCATCAATATCCCCAACACGGTGGAGACTATCTCCCTCGGCTCGGTGGGCAAGGCGTTTGAGAGCCTTACCAAACTCCAAGCGGTGAACATCTACGCCGTGGAAGGCAACCGCGATCCCAAGTATGCCTCTACGGACGGCATGGTGTACGAGATCGAGGGCAACCGTCTCATCTATGTGCCGCGGGCATACAAGACGCCCGATGGCGGCACGGAAGTGACCCTCCCCGAGAACATCGAGGCCATCGTTGCGGGCGCCATCTATTCCAACACCACCATCACCAAACTTACGGTGCCCGCCTCCGTCAAGGAAGTACAGGTCGATGCGCTTCACAACGTTTCCAAGTTGACCGAAATCACCTTTATTCCGAATACGGCGATCGGCGCATCGCTTTCGATTGCGGATAAAGCGTTTGCTTCGCTTAGCGTACTCACGACGATCACCCTTCCCAAGTACACTTCGGAATTCTCTTCCGCAAAGTGGAGTTCGTGCAGTAAACTCGCCACGATCAACGTTACCGATTCGCAACCGGGCGACAACATCTTCACGATCGGCGGCGTGCTTTGCAGAACGATCAGGAACGGGCAGACGGTGACGAACGAAATCGTCTATTATCCCACGGCGCGGACGGATACGACCTATGAGATCCCCGATTCCATCACCTCCATCGGCGACGCGGCGTTCAAGGGCGAAACGAATTTCACCTCCATCGTCATTCCCGCAAACATTACGTACATCGGGAAAGAGGCGTTTTCCGGATGTTCGGGACTTACCAGCATCCAATTCTTGGGCGGCGTCGGCTCCAACGACCTCACCGTGGAGGAAAAGGCGTTCTACGGCGTCAATGTTCAGGAGTTGACCCTTCCCGCCAACCTCGTGAAGACGGGGTGGGGGGCGTTCTATCAAAGCACCGCCACCAAAGCGCTTGAAACCGTTCACTTTACGGGCAATCCGACGCCCGGAAGCAAGGTCCCCGAATTGGCGACGGGCACGTTCGGCTTCAAGAATTCCGGGACCAGGACCGTAACGATCGATGCGAATTATCCCGCGATCGATCTCGCCGCAGTGCTTGCTCATCAAACATCCGCTACGGCCGCGCCGGGCGCTTCCCGCGTCACGGAGATCAAGATCGATCCGAGCAACCCGAACTATACGAAACCTGCGGAAGGAGAGCCCGGCTACGGCGGCATCTTCAACGCAGATAAGACGAAGATCCTCTTCATCGAGCAAAAGTCGGAAAGTTTCAACATTCCCGATAGCGTCACCGAAATCGGGTCGGTAGTGTTCAGGGCCAACACCACGCTCAAGAGCATTACGATTCCCGCAAGCGTCACCACCATTGCCGACTATGCCTTCTATGGTTGCACCAAGATCGAATCGGTCACTTTTGCGAAGCCGGCAGATGGGCAGAAACGTGCATCGCTTACCATCGGCAAGTATGCATTCCAGGGTTGCAATAATACAAAACTTACAACAATTGCTTTGCCTGAGGAAACCGTTTATATCGGACAGCAGGCATTTGCGAGCACGAAATTTACTTCGTTTACGGTTCCGGAGGCCGTGACGGCACTCGGGGATGAGGCATTCAAATTGTGCTCGGTACTTGAGGAAATCACCCTTTCGGAAGGATTGCTTCAAATCGGCAAGTCGGCGTTCGAGAGTTGTAGCGTATTGGAGAACATCGAGATCCCCGCGAGCGTCACCTCCATCGGCGAATCGGTATTTGCCAGTTGCAAGGCTTTGAGCACCATCACGGTAAGGGATGGTAGCAAGAACTTTGCTGCCCAAGACGGTGCGTTGTTTGCGACAAAGGAGAGGCCGGGCGCCACGGGTACATACGACAAGGTAGAACTTCTCTTTGTGCCCGTTAATGCCGAAGGCGACAAGGAAAAAGACAATACGCTTACAATTGACGCAACGGTGACGAGGGTCGCCTATGCTGCAATGGATGCCAACACCAAGATCAAGCACGTCGTGTTTGCCGATAAGGTACAAACGTATGACGAGACGGGTGCGCTCGTGGATGGCACGTTGACGCTCGGCGTCAGCGGCACAGGTACAGGCGCCACTAGTGTGACGTTCCGCAACTGCACCGCGCTCGAAAGCGTGCATCTTCCCGCAGGACTCGAACAGATCCCCGGCGGCACTTTCACCATGACGTCGTCGCACCTCGAAACCCTCAATATTCCTTATACGGTCTCCTTTATCGGCTCTACCGCGTTCTCGGGAACCATTCTCAATAAGGGATTCACGTTTGATCCTACTCCGGAAGGGGTGGAACCCGTACCGCTCACCTTGCGCGAGGATAGCACTGCGACGACTGATTCCAACGGTGCATTTAAGAACATGAAGGAGTTGGAAGAACTCACGTTGCCCGAACGTTTGACGGGCTTCGGATCGTTTACCTTTGGTGGGTGCACGAAACTCAGAAAGGTCGTTCTTCCTTCTACGTTGACAAGTTTGCCTCAAAATGCGTTTGCTTCGTTCCCCCCGGGGACAGTGTCGTTGCCGGCTTTGCAGGAAGTCATATTCCCCGAGAGGGTTCCAGACGGCTTTAAGATCGGGAATCAGGCATTGTACAATGCGTCGATCACATCGTTGGGCACCAATAACAGGAAGAACGTGACGACCGATGACGGGCAGAATATTGAAGTTGATTTCTTGCCGGAAGGGGTCACGGAGATCGTGAATGCCGCATTCTATTACACCAACATCACCACGATCGGATTCCCCGCTTCGCTCACCACATTGGGCGCTACAAGCAATATTACGGTTTTCAGTGATAATGCTTCGCTTACGACGATCGCATTTGCCGACAATTGTGAGATCGAGAGCATCGCACGCAGAAATTCAAAATCCTCTTCGGGCTCCGGCGACTCCTTTGCTGAGGATATGCCCGTATTGAAGAACATCGTATTCGGCAAGAATATGAAGCTCAAAGAGATCGGCGACCACGACAATGCGAGCAGATATCCATTCTTCAACCAATCACCCGCCATCACGTCGCTCACCATTCCCGCAAGCGTGGAATCGATCGGCATGAATGCGTTCAAGGGGCTTTCGGGTTTGAAAGAGGTAAAATTCGAGGAAGGAAGCCAGCTGAAAAATATTTACAATTGCGCGTTCCAGAATACGGCGATCACCTCGTTTGCCTTCCCCGAAGTCAAGGACGAAAACGGAGTCGCAACGGAAATCGTCATCGGGACCGATGTGTTCTCGGGTTGCGCGCAGTTGACCGAACTCACCCTTTCCTCCTCCGTGTGGAATATCACCGGTCTCTTCACCGGTTGTGCACCCGAACAAATTTCGGTTGATCCGAATAGCAAGTACTTCGACGTGGATGAAGCACAGAAGATCCTCTACGGACTCAATGCAAACGGCGACCCCGACACGGTGCTTTATGTGTATGGTATTGTCAACGGCACGTTAACCATTCCCGAAGGAACGCTCGAAATTGCGGCAGGTGCATACAGCGGGCAGACGGAGATCAACGAAGTCGTGCTTTCCTCCACTGTTGCAAAAATCGGCGAGGGTGCGTTTGAAAATTGCTTGAAACTCAGCAAGGTCCGTTTCCAGATCCCTGAGAACACGGTAAGCGCGTTGAGCCTCATTGACAACGATGCATTCAGGAATTGCTGGGCGTTGGCATCGTTTGAGTTCGACAAGGCGGTCAACCTCAATCGTATCGGCAATTATGCGTTCTCCCATTGCGGACTTACCACGCTTAACCTCAGCAAGAATTTGCAACTCAACAAGGCCGCGGTAGCCTCTACAACGAGCGGCATCGGAAATTATGCGTTCGAATACAACATCAAACTCGGCACGGCGGTCATCAACGATTCCGTGGCCGTGCAGGATCAGCAGTCGATCATGCTTCCCGCCTCGCTCACAACAATAGGACAATACATGTTCCAATATTGCACCGCTTTGAGCAAGATCGATATGAGCGGAATCGCCGTTACCGCGTTGCCCAACTACATGTTCTGCGGTTGCACGGCGCTCAAGGACGTGAAACTTCCCAAAGACATAGCGTCAATCGGCACTTATGTATTTAGTGGCGCTACGGCAGAAGGCTTCAGCGTTGACTTTACGCCGTATACGAAGTTGAAGACGATCGGCAATTACGCTTTCGACGGCTCGTCGATCAAGTCCCTCGATCTTAGTTCGACAGGCATCACTTCGGTCGGCCAAAATTCGTTCCGGAATTGCGCGGGACTTCAATCCATCACTCTTCCCAAAACGGTCACGAGTGTGAGCACCAGTGCGTTTGCCAATTGCACGGCCCTTCAAACGGTAGACTTGTCTGCTTGCACCAATCTCGAGGAGATTTCCAAGAGTGCGTTCAACGGATGTTCCGATCTCGCAACGGTCAATGTGAACGAGAACCTCGAAACGATTGGGGAAAGCGCATTTGAGAACTGCACGAGTCTTAAAAACATCGAGTTCCCCAAGTCTTTGGGCACGATCGGTAAGAAAGCGTTCTCCGGATGCACGGAACTTTCCGGTATCACGTTGCCTACCGGCTTGACGGAGATCGGGGAAAGCGCATTCAACGCTTGCGAAAGCATTACGGCGATTCAGTTGCCCGCAAGTTGCAACAAGATCGGAAATAGTGCGTTCGCCGGCACAGGGCTCACCGAAATCACTTTGCCTGCGGACTGCACGGTCGGTACCGGCGTATTCGCCAACTGCGCATCGCTTGTTTCGGCCACTCTTCCCGAAAGTTACACCGAAATCTCGGGGTCGATGTTCCAGAACTGCGCATTGCTCAGTACGGTGAATATCGCCGCCCAAGCGGTCTCGGTTGGGAACCAGGCCTTCAATGGTTGCGAAGCGCTTCAACACTTCGATTTTGCGAAAGTAACGTCATTGGGGACCTCTGCGTTCAACAACTCGGGAATTACCTCGCTCGAAGGTCTTCCTCTTCTTGACACCTACGGAGCCTCTGTGTTTGCGAATTGCACCGCACTCAACAGTGTGACCATTCCTGTCGGAGTGACGGGGATCGCCGCCAATATGTTCCAAAACTGCACGTCGCTTACCGCAGTCACCTTTGCAAGTACGGCGGCAGACGATGGCAGTGGCAAGGTTCCTCTTCAGTTGACGACCATCGGGAATTATGCGTTTGACGGTTGCACCAGTCTTGGAACACTCACCTTCGAAGGTGACCTCTCCTTGCTTACCAAGCTTGGAACCTATGTGTTCAGGAATACCAAAATCGTTTCGCTCGATCTTTCCAAGACCTCGATCCCGACGCTCGACGTCAGTGTGTTCCAGGATTGCACGGAGCTTACTATGGTCAACTTGCCCGAAAGCGTCACGAAGATTGGATCGTCCGCATTCCAGGGATGCGCTTCGCTTAACGTTGGTGAACTCAACTTGGCCAAAGTGACTACGATCAACCAGTATGCGTTCAGCGGGACCTCAATCGAAACGTTCGCCGTCGGAGAAGAAGTGACCACCATCTCGGCAGGTGCGTTTGCAAATTGCCCGAACCTTACGAAGTTTACCGCTGAGGGCAACGACCGCTTTGCGGTTGGCCCGCAAGGCGAGCTCTATCAGATCGATATCGCAAAGAAGACAAAGACGCTTGTCGCTTACCCGATGAACAAGGAAACGCTTTCCTTTGCAGAGGACGCAACGGAAATCGGATCGGGGGCTATCGAAGGCTTCTCGTTCAAAGACGGAAATAAGATATTCACGGTTCCTACATCCTTCCGTCTGATTCCCGCCAATGCTTTCGGCACAATCGAGATCGATAAACTCATCATTCCGGATTCGGAGGCGATGGTGTATACTGCGGCCGGCAGCAATGGGATTCAGAGCAAAGCTTTTGCCGGAAGTATGATCAAAGAAATCGAGTTCAAGTGCGGCGCGGATGCCTTCTATGGCTTCGGCACAGGCTTGACCGTCACTGACCTGTTTGCGGATAGTACAGTTCTCAGCAAAGTGACTTTGCCGGCGGATCTTCCTTACATCGGCACGCAGTGGTTCCAGCATTGTACCGCACTCACCTCTATTGATATTCCTACAACTGTGACGGGCATCCAGACGCAAGCATTCCGCGGGGCGGGCCTTACCAGCCTTATCGTTCCGGAGAGCGTCACAACGTTGGGTTTAGGCGCGTTCGCCGATTTGACTGCATTGCAGTCTATCACCATGAACGCCGCTATTACTGACGTAACGCAGGGGTACCAAAGCCATGTTACGGCCGGGTATGCGAAGTCGTTGTTTGAGAACGATACGCAACTTACGCGGATCACATTCGGCGAAAAGTTGAAGGCAATCGGCAATAGCTGGTTCATTGATCTTGCGCAGTTGACGAAAATCGAGATCCCGAATACCGTCACGAATATCGGGTCTGCCGCCTTTAAGAACTCGGGAATTCAATCCGTCACTCTTCCCAGCGGAGATGCTCCTTTGGAGATCGGCGTGGAAGCGTTCAGGAACACAAAGATCAAGACCCTTACTATTCCCGGCAATGTTGCAACAATTAGTAGCAGTTTTGCGCAGGAGTGCGCCGACCTCAAATGGGTGTACATCAAAGAGGGCGTACAGAAGATCAGCAGTTCTGCATTTGAAAACTGTGCAAATCTTCAATTCGTCAACATCCCGTCGACGATGACCGAGGTAGACAATTGCTTCAAGGGCGCAAGCAAGGTACATGTCTTTATTCCCAATACGGTCGTGCTGTTTGGGCTGAACAATAACCAGGCGATGTGGTATCCGACAGAGACCAACCATCTCTACTTCGAGTCCACGCTTTACAAGTTTGTCGCTTCGAAAGGTATTGTTTGGTCGACGGAGCAGAACCTTGACAATGTGACCTTTGAATCGAATTACGGCGCCGCATACAACGACTCCGGTTTGACGGACGAAGATAACTTCCCGTTGAAGCCTTCCGCCGCGGATAGCAACGGCACGCCCAAAGCAGATTAAGCGACGGAGTGAAATTCCGCAAATTTGCGGAAAACAGTAAACAAAACAAGTCCTCCGCGACTTTCTACGGAAAGTCGCGGAGGTTTTGTAATTTTCGGAGACGTAAAACCCTCCATCGGCGGTGCCGGTGGAGGGTTTCAACAAAAGAAGGGTTTATAGGGTGATGAGGCGGGCCAGCGCGGCGCGGAGGGCGATGGCGGCGCGGGCGAGGGGCTCCTCGCCGCTATCCTCCGTGAGCGCAGATGCGTTCTCCACGGCGAGCGCGAGCGATTTTTTGCCGTTTTCGTAGGCCTTGCCCGCCAAAGCGAGCCGTCCTTCCCGGATCAGCGCCTGTAATTCTGCGAAGGAACAGCGCTCGGCGAGATTTTCCGTGGCCTCATTGAGTTGTGCGAGCGCGGCTTCGGCTTCCGCCGCATTTGCGGTGAGCGCCGCCCTTGCCCGCGTCAGCGCCTGTTGCAACGCGGCGGCGCTCGTCGAGGTGTAGCGCTCCGCATCGAGTTTTTCCGCCTCCCCGATCGCCGCTTGAAGGGCCGAAGTGTCCGTTTGATATTCGGGCGCGGTGATGCTGAACCCCGAAACGCGGGATCCGCCGCAACGGAAATTGCGGAATCCGACGCCGCCCGCGCTCCACTCCGGAAGTTGAAGTTCCATTGTGGGAACGGCGCTCCCATAGAGATACACCCGAACATGTCCCTCCGCCGCGGTCACGCGCATGGGAACGGAATCGCCCCGCATCGGAAAAGTTTGTTGCATCACGCTTCCGAGCCAACTATGGTCGAAACGGTGAAGATTGAGCGTTCCGTAGCCGTTGTTTCTGGTGCGTTCAAGCACGATCGCATATCCCGTGATCCCGTCGAGCGCGGGGCCCGCGTTCCTTGCATAGATGTAGAAGCCGATGCTCATTGCAAGCGAGCCTTCGAGGGGAGAAAACTCCGCCTCCGCGGCGAAGGTGGTAAAGTTTGTCTTTGCGGAGTACATGACTTTTGTTTCCACCCTGCCGGCGCACCACAGGCTGTCGTCCCGCACGAAGCATTCCCGTTCCGTACCGTAATAATTTTCCGAGTAGACGGTAAAGTTTTGCGCAAACGTTTCATCGAAGGGCACGGCAAGGCGGCCGCCGTAATTGGTAAGGTCGGGCCCGGCCTCCGCCGCGGGATCGCGCACCTCTTTGATGGAAAAGTTATCGAAGTAGAGGTAGCCCGCGTGCTTGAATTGCCCGTAGAGGAACACGCCGGACTGGGCGGAATTCCAGAGGAAGGTGTATTCGAAATGTTGCACCGTGCCCGTATCCGCGGTGTTGAGAGGGGAGGACGAAATGCCGCCGACCCACGAGCGGAAGCGGAAATCCTCGCCCGCCTGCGTGCCCTCCGCAAAGTAATCGAAGGAGACGGTGTACCGGTTGCCGTGTACGAAGTCCACCTTGTACCAAGTGCTGGTGCCGCTCATCTGTTCGAGCGTGTAAATTCCGTAGACGCTGTAAGTGACGTCGGTATTGTGGGGCTCATAGCGCAGGACTTTTCCCGTCATCCCGCTCCCCGCGGGCGCATCGACGATGGCAACGCGCGTGCTGTCCTGATAGAGCGGATTGTGTCCGATATTCGAGACGAGATCGTTGTGAATGGTCGTGATGTCGTAGTCGGTGAAGAACAGGACGTTGGTGTGGATGGAAAATTCGTACGCATCGTGATTGGAGAGGTACATCCGGTAGGGGGTGGCGCTCTGTTCGCAGGTGTGCGAGTAGAAGCCCTCTTTGATTTCGATGCTCTGCTCTTTTACGGCGTAATCGGTATCCGCTTGGAGGACATAGTCGCCGTAGACGATTTTTTCCACCGTGGCGCCGCCGAAATCCACCGAGAAGGAGACGCTTCCGTCACCGTTTTCGCTCAAAAGGACGGACTTCTCCGTGACGGGGTCGAAGGAGGTGACGATGGAATTGATGATGCGGAGGGTGGTCTTTGCACTGCCGCCCGTCGTAATGAACTCGATCGCGTACTCTCCCTTTTGCATTTCTTCCGCGTATTCCTCCGCGATGGCGATGCACTTTTCTTGTTCGTCGTACTGCCAATACCGCTCTTGGAGGCGCTTCCCGTCCACTTTCAGAAGGGAAGGGAGCCCGTCGCCGATCTCCGCGGGGATCTGGATCTCGCCGGAGACCGCCTTGTCGTATTCGTAGAGCGCCCTTTCGATGACGGGCGCGGCGGGGGAGGTGTTGATGACGTTGCAGGTGATCTTCACCGTGACGCTTCCGCTTTCCGCCGCCGCTTCGAGCGTGACGGTCTCCTTTCCGACGGCGGCCGCGGTGATGGTGAACGTGCCCTCCGAGGGCTCCGAGACCGTGACGACGCCGTTTGAGGGGGCGCTCACCGTGTAGGTCACGGCGAGCCCGTTTTCATCGATGTAGTCCGAAAGGGCCAACTCGCGCGCGGCGGCGGAGTAGAGGTCCAACGTGAAATAGGTCCGCGCGTCCTCCTTGACGAGGGGAAGGGGGGCTTCCGCGTGCTCCTCTTCGCCGCCGCATCCGCACAGCGCGACGAGAAGGGCGCCGATGAGTGCAAATAGAATGGGAAACAGTTTTCTCTTCATGAGGTCTCTCCTGTTATCTGTCGATGTCGGCGGGTTCGATCCAGATGAGCGACGCCGTGCGCGGCTCCAAATACATATCGTAGCCCGACATGAGTTCGCTGCCCTTGATACGGGTACAGCCGTTCTGCCCGTCCGTATCCGTCAGTTTGTACCAACGGTCGGGGTCCAGCCCGCGGAACACGATGGTCTGTTGCCGTTCGGTCGTCCCCGGGAAGGTGAAGGTCTCAAAGACGCCCTCCGCCGTTTCGGGGTCGTAGTACATGCGGGCGACCCATTGCTCCTCGTCGGCGATGGGCTTCCACGGCGTGAGTTCGTAAAAATCTTTGTAGATGTACTTTTGGTACTGTTCATACTCTTCGAGCCCGTTCTCCACGAGCGTCCACGTTGCCTCGTCCATCTTGCGGAATTGCATGGGGAGGGTCATCTGGGAGGCGTAAGCCGAACGCCATTCGTAGATGTCGCGCGGGTTTTGGCTCTCCGTTTCCGCGATGCGCCCGAAGAGCACGCCGCCGTAGACGACCCACTTGTTGAGGGCGTTGATCTTGGAGACGGTCTGCGGCGGGCTCAAAACGATGTCGCTGTCCGAGCGGAAAAAGGATACGGCCCGACGCAGGAGCATGAGATCCTGCCTGTTGCCGCCCGCCGATTGCATTTCGATGAATCCCATCCGGCCCGTCTTTCTCTGCCACGCGATGATGTCGTCCCAGAGTTGCATTTTGCCACGGAAGTGCTTATTTTCGGTGATGCCCGTGCGGTTTGCGCCTTCGAGGGCGTCTCCCGTGCGGAAGGCGCCGACAGGGTCGAAGTTGTGATCCTCGCGGTAGAGCGAGATGCCCGCCTCCTCCATTGTGGAGACGATGCGCTCAAAGAGCCATTCCCGCGCCGCCGGATTTCCGTGATCGACGAGGTAATTTTCGCCGTCCGCGGGCAGGAGCCACGAAGTATCGTAGCGGTTGGTAACGGAAAATTGGGTGACGGCGCCGTTGAAGCGCTCGGGCTCGAACCACATCAGGGAGGCCTTGACGCCGAGTTCCTCCTTTACGGCGGTGGTGTATTCCTTGAAGGTGTTCCCCGGCCACTTGGTACGATCGAGTTTCCATAGCCCCACGTTGAACCACGAATCGGGGAGCGATTGGCCCTCGGTGCCGTAGTACCAACCGGCGTCGAACCAGTGATAGTCGGGTTTGATGCCGTGCGCTTTGAGTACGTCGAGCGACTCCCGCCACGTATCCTTATTCTCAAATTCGCTTCCGCCGCGATACCAGCCGTCGTCGGTATCGCTGAGGAGGGAGACGACCACGGCGGGCTCCACCTTCGTCGTTTTTTCCGCGTCCTCATAGGGCATGTTGCAGTCGATGAACCAACGCCGCCACTTATTGACGGCGACGTCCTCGTTGCGCTCGTAGTAGCGCACGAAGGCCATAATGGGCGTCTGCACGCACTCGCCCGATTTGAGGTAGGTCCGCATGCCCGTCGTGCCCGTCGCCTTCATGCGGGCGGAGCCGCCGTCCGCGGAAAATTCCGCATGCCACGTTCCCGGCCATCCAATGGCGATCATCGCGCCGCCCTCGTCCGTTTCCACATTGAAGTAGGGCATGTATTCCTGCGTGGACCTGCCCGTGGAGGCGTCGAACAGCGCGGGGACCTCCCCGAGCGGAGATTCAAAGGGGGCGAAGTGCCCGCCGTAGTCGCCGAGGTTGCCCTTCAAGACGGGATCCTTGCCCGCGAAGCGAACATCAGCCGCCACGACGTCGGAGAGGACGGCCGTATCCTGTTGGCCGACGTTGCGGAAATAGACCGTCCACTCGTAGGCGTCATAAGCGGGGTAAAAGGCGGCTTCCACCGTGGCTTCCAGCAGGCCGTCGGGGTGCATGACGGTGTGCGTCACCGTGCGCTTTTCTCCCACTGTCGTATCGGTCACGCTACGGCGCAAAAAGCCGCGGAAACCGTTATAAGCCACGCCGCCGTAGACGAAGGTGATGGGTAAATTTGCGGGATCGAGCGCGAAGGCTTCAAATTCCCGAAGGGTTTGGTCGTTTTTTGTTTGCATAGTTTGGGTGATATATCCTGTTTTTTCCGTTTCGGCGCCGTCAAGAGACGTCACGCTCTGCCCGCACCCGCCGCAGGCGAGCGCGAAACATAAGAATAGTGCAACACTTGTCACTCTTTTCCACATATCGTTACCTCAAAAATTGCGCAAGGGGCCTTGCATTTTTATCTGTCTCACCCTCCTCCCGCAATGGGGAGGAGGGGAGGAGGACAGCGGCGGCTTATGCCTTTGCCGCCGAGGTGAGATACATGCCCGTAAAGATGCCGATATCTCCGTCGCCTGAAGCGCCGTCCGGTCCGCAACTCATGAGCAACTGGATGCGCTTTGCACCCGTCACGGAGACGTCGATGGCGGCGAGGGTATCCTTGCCGACGGCGGTCGCAGAGACGATTTCCGTGTCGAATTGACCGTTGCCCATATCCGCAAGTATTTTATAGGACATCTTCGTTCCGGTCCCTTTGGTCGGAATGCCGCCGCGGATATCTGCGATATCCAACACGCCGAAGTAGCCGACGAGCCGTTCAAACGCCTCGTCTTTGAGGTCGAAGGTGAAGCCGTACCACGAATCGGGGTTGGCGCTGTCCGAATGGGTGATAAAGCCGCCGTCCATCGTTGCACCGTTGACCTTTGGCATGATCGTGTAGAATGTATCCGGGTGGTCCTTTGTGTGAACTCTGTTGTGGAGATCGAACGCACTGTAAAATTTTGCCGGTATTCCATCCTCCCAGTAGGATGAGCCCTCGTATTCGAGATCGGAGAGGAGTACGGTGTTCGGATCGATGGGGTGTGCCGCCTCACGGATGAGGGTCATTTCCGCAAATACGCAGACGTCGCAGGTTTGTACGTTGTCCGAATTGACGATGAGCAGTTTCAATTCCTTCGCCCCGAGGACGGGGATGCGCACGGGAGCGGCTTCGTCGCCCGTTTTCATGACTTTTTCAAACTTCACGGCGCCGTCCACCTTGATGACGAGTTTGGCTTCGCCCGAATAGTTGAGATCGTCCTGCAAGCCGGCAAATCCCACAAGGGTGTCCAGTCCGCCCGCGCCGCAGTAATCGGTGAGGTTGAAGGTGAAACCTTCGTCGTCGCCGTCCACGCCCGAGCCGTTCGTGATGAAGCCGTCGCGGTAGGTCGTCCCCGCCACCGTCGGCAGAAGATTGTAGCCGGGATAACTCTTGATGCCGTAGTTGTGCGCGGGTACGCCGGGGTATGCCGTGGTCGCCTCGGTGGGTTGCACGGTGGCAAGGGCGAGCGAATCCACATTTTTGCCGAGCGTGCCGTTATATAGCATAGGATTGCCCCAAACGATGATGTCGTAATCGTTCGGTTTGGCGCAAGTTTCCGGTGCACGGTCGCCCGGGTCGGCATGAAGTTGCATCTTTGCGGCGTTCTCGGGGATGGGCACCTGAATGAGAGTGGGGGACTGCATCCCGTAAATGAGGAGTTTGTACTCGTTTCCCCATTCCTCGCTTCCCTTCTCCTGGAAGCGTACGATGACGTGCATCGTCGTAATGTATTGATTGCCGTTGTCAAAATGAATGCCGACTTCGGCGCTGAAATAGTCGTAACGGGCATTGAGTTTTTCAAGATCGTAGGTGAAGCCGACTTCCCCCTCCGTCATTCCGTGGATGGTGAGATTGTTGATATAGCCGAAGCCTTCGATGCGTACGCTCTGCTTGTTTGCTTCGGCGGGCCAGCCGTCCCAACCCGTTGCCGTCGTCGACTCCCAGCCGAGTTTGTGGGCGGCGATGTCCTCTTCCTGCGGGCTCGTGAGCCGCACGGGAACGCCGTTTTCCTCCTCTTTGATAAAGGAGACGAAAATCTCCACCCTTTCCGCGGGCATCGTGAAAGAGGCGCGCGTGACGGGAACATCCGTTCCGCCTGCGGTCTTGACGGAGAGGGAGCCGTTGTAGGCGCGGAATCCCGCGTCCGCTTCGCAAGAGAAGGTAATCTTGGTGCCCGGCTTGGCGCGCTCGGCACTCGGGGTGATGTGTCCATTCTGCGCCTGCACCGCGGTAATGGGGAAGGCGTGCTTGGAAAGCCAGTTCTCGTTGAGCGCTTCCGTGGCTGTCTCCAAAAGTTCTTCCACCTCCGCAACGGTCGCCTTTGCATCGATTTGCGCATTGTAGGCGGCGATCGCTTCCTCAATTTGGGCCCAATCCTCTTCGGTGAAGTCGGTCTCTTCGAAGAGGGCGGCGAGAGTGTTTTTCGCACTTTGCTTAGCGGCGTTGAGCGCCGCCAGTTCCTCGGCGGCGAGTTCCGCATCCGTCTTTACGGCGTCGAGTTCGGCTTGGGCGGCGGTTACCGCCGCCGCGATCGCCTGTTCGGTGAGCGCTTCGTCGATGGCGGCATTTGCTTCCGCGAGGATGGCTTCGATCTGCGCCTGTTGGGCGGGGCGGTAGTTTGTCTTGTCCTTACAGGTAGCGAGCGATGCTTTTGCCGTCGCCTTTGCCGCCGCAAGCGCATCGGCGGCGTCGAGTTCCGCGGCCGTCTTTACTTCGTCGAGCGCACTTTTCGCCGCGGCAACGGCGGCGTTGACGCCATCTTCGGTGAGGGCCTCGTCGATGGCGGCGTTCGCCTCCACGAGGATGGCTTCGATCTGCGTCTGTTCGGCGGGGCGGTAGTTCGCCTTATCTTTATAGGAAGCAAGGGAGGATTTTGCCTCTTCCTTGACCGCCGCCCACTCCTCGGCGTCGAGTTCCGCGTCCGTCTTTACGGCGTCGAGTTTGCTCTTCGCTTCCTGCACAAGGGCATCGAGTTCGTCCTGCGTGGCGGCGGAGTTGATTTTGCCCATGTATTCGTCGATGAGCGCATCGATCTCATCGCGTTGCTCTGCGCGATAGTCCTCCGCCTGCACATAGTTTTGAATGTCGCTGATGGCGGTGTCACGTTCCAAAATCGTGTTGTCGCCGCCGTTTGCGCCGCATGCCGCCAGCACGGCAATTCCGAGCGCAAGGCACAATGCAGTAAGTAATTTTTTCACTTTTTCCTCCTTATTTTCACTGCTTTGGTGAAAAATTCACACAAATATTATATCAGAACGAACAAAAAGAACAATATACATTTCTATTCCGTCTTGACAATCCTGACATGGATTTCCCAAAATCTTGACAATTTTATTTTTCTCGGTTATACTGGAAAAAAATCGAAAAAGGAGGATGGTATGCAGTACCTCACCTTCAAAACGCCGCCGTACATCCGCTTTGCCCACAAATACAGTTCGCCGCACAACATTTTTACGTTCAACAAAGGGGAGGGGACGCTCGAAATCACCGTGCACACGAAGGGCCGCTACGTCATTGAAACGGGGGGGGGTAGCCGGCAATATCCCGAAAATTCCCTCTTTCTCTGTCTTTTCCGGGAGGATTCGCGCATCTGTTACTATGAGCCGCAGGAGCACTACACCGTGGGAATTGCGGCGGAATACGAACTTTCGGATACGCCTTCGGAATTTGCCATTCCCATCGAGCAATGCATCACGGAGGAGAATACGGTAAAGCGTTTTCTCGAAAAAATCAAAAATATCATCGGCCTCAGGCAGTCCGCCCTCAACCGTTGCCGGGAAGCGGCCGCCGTGTTCGATCTCTTTTCTCTCTATATCGATTACCGCGAGTTGTGCGATCTGCATTACAGCGATTTTAACGTGGCGTACACCTTTCTGCGCTACGGCAACAGGGCGCAGGATTACATCGCCATGCACATCGGCGAAAAAATCGCGGTGTCGGATATCGCCCAGTACGTCGGGCTCAGTTGCGGATATTTGAGCAAATTGTTCAAGCAATATACGGGCGAGACGATCGTCCGCTACATCAACCGCAAGCGGCTCGATGTTGTGCTCGACATCGTGCGGAGCAAGCAATGTTCCCTTGCCGAGGCGTGCGCCCAACTCAACCTTTTCGACCCCAACTACGTCTCTTTGATGTACAAAAAATATTATGGCAAGACTTTTTCCGAATTACTCGCAAACGATCAATAAAACGGGTAAGGGGAAAGGCCCCGACGACGGATCGGGGCAAACCTGACATATTCTTTCGCTATCCGAACGGGAACGCCATGAAAGCGGCGCTCACTCCAAAGAGTGAGCGCCGCTTTCATGATGAACTTTGCGATCCCCAACAGAACTGCCACGTTGCAATTGTAGACGGTATAAGCGGGAGCGTGTTGCGATTCTCGCGGGAGTAGAATGGGGCAAAACGGAAAAAGTAACACGGGAAAAGCGCAAAGTAACACGGAGGAGACTTGTCTTTTGCGGCCGAAGCATGATACAATCACTGCGGAGGTGCAAAGTGACGTTCGGCGAAAAATTAAAACAACTCTATCAAAGCCGCGGCCTCACGCAAAAACAACTTGCCGCCGAGATCTTCGTCAGCCGCAGTGCGATCGCCAAGTGGGTGAGCGGACGCGGGATCCCGTGCGAGGAAAACATCAAGGAACTGTGCAAATACTTCGGCGTAGAGGAAGCATGGCTGTTCGGAGTGGAGGATCTCCGCAAGGGAATGGAGGCGTACGAGCATGTCCTCAGGCGGATACAGAGGGGCTTCGATGCCGCCTTCTCCGTCTGGAATACCGTTTTGTTCTTCATCCACATATCCTGTTCCGTTGTGGCCATCCTCGGCGGTTTTGCCTTTCCGTTTTATTGGTTGCTCCCCGTGGCGGCGACATCTATGTGGGATATAGGCGCCGCCGTGCAAATTCTCTATGACATCTGGATGGCGTGGTGGTACTTTTTCTCCCTGCGCGGGTTGGGAGGCGGCAAAGCCTATCACTTCATCAGTATCTTTGTTGGAATTTTGTTCGGATTAACTTGTAGTCTGGCGCTTTATACGATCGCCACCTTTCTCGTGTATCCTCCCATCGGCGACAAGAGCGGACCGTGCCGCATTCGGGAAGCCCTCTACCGCTTCGGCGCTTTTTTGGCCCGATGAGGCTACTTACGGGAATGATGCTCCCTACCCGCTCGATTTTTCCTCGCGCCGCTATATTGTTCCGGATGCAACAGAGAATTCCGAGCACAATACGGATCGATAAGGTCAATGACGGTAGAGATCGACCGCCATATATTCGGCGGCGAGGGGGAAACAGACGTATGCAATCGCATTTTGGATATAAAAATGCCCAAAAATGGTAAAAAAGGCCCCAACAGAGCCTTTTTACGGGTTCTATTGGGGTTTCGGAGTGGTGAAACACCATGAACGTAAATCGAACATTTGGGGCTGTGTTATGGGAAGCGAGGACAAAACCGCGCACGCCTTCTTTGTATTACGCTAAATTTTATTGTCACTTAAAAACATGAGCGGGCTTTGAAACAATTTTTGCAACGAATGCGAATATTTCATTGAAATTCCCTCGCAAATTTCCACCTACTAAATTATATCATAAGCACGGGATAAAATCAAGCCTGAACGGGAGCAAAAAATCAAAATGGTACTTTGGGCACGGCGCTTTGGCTACATGCCGCTTGCGCAGTTGCAAAGCGCATCACAAAGTTGACGGCCTATGCGGCCGCCCTTTCCGTCATTCCGAGGAGCGGAGCGACGAGAAATCTTTTTGAGATTTCTCACTTCGTTCGAAATGACGGCGGCCATGCTCAAATGACGGCCATGCTCGAATAGCGCTGGGCATGCACGAATATCCCCCCTTGTTGGCTTTTCATGAAAATTAAATTTAATCAATATTTTTGCCTATCAACTTTTCGTCGATGCAGGGATTGATATATCTATCTTTTTTCTTTTTA